>NZ_CP045118.1:3005352-3305888 GCF_009189165.1 Pseudomonas sp. SCB32 | reverse complement strand
GGAGGGCTCGTCGCACCAGGCGAGGAAGTTCTCGCCCAGCAGGGCCTGTTCGTCGCCTTCCAGCAGGCGCGCCGCCGACTCGCTGAGGAAGCGGATGTCGCCGTTCGGGCCGAGCACTACCACGCCCTCGGCCAGGTCCTGCATGAAGGCGCGCAGGCGGCTCTCGGTGCGCTTCAGGTCGCGCTTGACCTGTTCCTCGCGGGAGATGTCGCGGAACTGCACCATCAGCACGTCGCGCTCGGCCAGGTGCACCAGGGTAGCGACCGCCTCGGCGAGGATTTCCTCGCCCTGCTTGGAGCGATAGCACCACTCGATGGCGCGCTGGCCGGTGCGCGCCGCGCCTTCCAGCCAGCGCAGACCGACCGAACGGCGGTACTGCGGCGCGTGCTTGGTCATGTCCGGCGCCTTCAGCGGGATCAGCTCCTCCAGGGTAAAGCCCAGCACCGTCAGGGCGGCGCGGTTGGCCCAGAGGATCTCCTTGGTCTGTGCGTCGTGCAGGAGGATGCACAGCGGCATGGCTTCGATCAGTTGCTGGAAGTCTTTCTCGGCGGGCTGCATGTGGCGTGGCTCTTGCGGTGTACCTGCCCGTTATACCCGAGTGGGCATCCGGCGACGCTTGGAATTTACCAGCGCGGGGCTAGGGGAATCCCTTAGTGGTCGGGCTGCACGCCCCAATAGAGGGGCTTTGGCTGCCCTCCCTACACTGGCCCCACTCGCCGCCCAAGCGGTATGGCCCGAACGAAGAACAACAACGGAGATGACGCCCATGCTGAGCCCAGCCGTCGCCGCACAAGAAGCGCCCCGCGAAGCCGTCGCGGACTTCGAGCAGGTCCTCGACGAGGTGCGTCAGCGCCGCCAGGAATTCGACCTGCGCAGCCACGTTCCGCGCGACATGATCGAGCGCTTCAAGGAGGTCGGCATCTATCGCGCCGCCACCCCGAGATGTTTCGGTGGTTCCGCCATGCCGCCGACCGATTTCCTGCGCCTGATCGAGCGCATCTCGGAAGCGGATGGCTCCGCCGGCTGGGTCGCCAGCTTCGGCAGCGCCAGCACCTACCTCGCAGCACTGCCCAAGGAAAGCCAGGCCGTGCTGTACGCCAAGGGCCCGGACCTGGTGTTCGCCGGCGGCCTGTTCCCGCTGCAACCGGCCGAGCAGGTGGAAGGCGGCTGGAAGGTCACCGGCACCTGGAAATTCGCCAGCGGTTGCAAGGGCGCCGACGTGCTCGGTGTCGGTATCGGCGCCGCCGGCCCTGGCGGGCGCCCGCGTACCGCGCTGCTGCCGGCCAGCCAGGTGGAAATCGTCGAGAACTGGGATGTGGTCGGCCTCAAGGGCACCGGCAGCCATGACCTGCGTCTCGACGGAGCCTTCGTCGAGGACCGCTGGACCTTCATCCGTGGCGGCGAAGCGACCATCGACGAGCCGCTCTACCGCTACCCGACCATTGCCTACGCCGCCCAGGTACTCGCCGTGGTCAACCTCGGCCTGGGTCGCGCCGCGCTCGACGAAGTGACCCGCATGGCCTCCGGCGGTGGCATCACCGGCGCGCCGAAACTGGCCGACCGCGCCTACGTGCGCATCGAAGTGGGCAAGGCGGAAGCCGACCTGCGCGGTGCCCGCAGTTTCTTCTACGACGCCACCGAGGAAGTCTGGGCATCGATCCTCGCCGGCAACCCGGTCACCCCCGAGCAGGTCAGCCTGCTGCGCCTGGCCGCCGTGCACGTGTCCCGCGCCGGTGCCGCCGCCGTGCAGCGCGCCTACGGCCTGGCCGGCACCTCGGCGATCTACCTCGGCAACCCGCTGCAGCGCTACCTGCGCGACTCCATGGTGGTCACCCAGCACGCCTTCCTCAGCGACGGCATGTACGACGGCGCCGGCGCGGTGTTCCTCGGCGTGCCGCCGATCCCCGGTTACCTGTAATCGCCTACTACAAGATCAAGGATTTTCAGCATGACCCAAACCACCCAGGAACCCTTGCGCGTACTGTTCTGCATCGGCATCACGCAGAACTTCTTCGACCTGCCCACCGGCGAAGGCCTCGCCGTGTGGAAGGGCTTCAGCCAGATGATGGGCTCGCTCGGCGCGCTGCCCGGCGTGACCGTCCTAGGCGCGCTGGATGACGATCGCCTGATGGTCGGCGCCTCCACCACCTCGCCGTGGACCGTCTACATCATGGCCGACGTCGACTGTCACCAGACCGTGATCGACGCCTGCAACCTGTTCCGCACCACCCCGGTGAACGAATACAGCCTGTGGAAGTACGCCAAGGTCGAAGCCCGCATCGGCCGTCCGCTGACCATTCCCGAAGCCGCGCGGACCTGAGCCATGAGCGATCTGGCGAACCTGCAACGCCGCCTGGACGTGCTTGAAGCCGAGAGCCAGGTACGCCGCCTGATGGCGCGCTACATGGACCTCTGCGACGTGCCGCGCAGCCCCCGCGCCAGCGAGGCCGAGTTGGCCGCGCTGTTCAGCGAGGATGCCGTCTGGGAAGGTGTAGGCCGCGAGACCGCACAGACCTTCGGCAGTCACCAGGGCCGCGCGGATGTGGCGGCCTTCGTCGCCGCCTACCTGCCGCCGTCGCCGCACTTCGCGCTGAACCTGCACTTCCTCACCAGCGAATCGATTCGCGTGGAAGGCGAGGGCGCGCGGGGGCAGTGGCTGATGCAGCAGATTTCCACTTACCAGGGCGGCCATAGCGAGCTGTTCGGTACACGGTTGGACATCGATTTTCGCTGTATCGACGGCGCCTGGCTGATCAGCCATTTCCGCACTCAGCGCCTGTATCAGCAGCCGCTTGGCGCGCCTTCCGAGGAGCAATCCGCATGAGTGTGTTCGTCAGTGAATTCCAGCTTGGCGGCGACGGTTTGCGCGTCGCGGTCAAGGACACCATTGATATCGCCGGCCTGCCGACCCGCTGCGGCAGCCGCGCGCTGGCGGATGCCGCGCCGGCCGAGCGCAACGCCGAGGTGGTCGACGCCGTGCTGAACGCCGGTTGGCGCATCGTCGGCAAGACCAACCTGCACGAGCTGGCCTTCGGCGTCACCGGCATCAACGACTGGACCGGCACGCCGGGCAACCCGCAGGCGCCGGAACGCGTGCCGGGCGGCTCGTCCAGCGGGTCGGCGGTCGCCGTCGCCGCAGGCCTGGCCGATATCGCCCTGGGCACCGACACCGGTGGCTCGGTGCGCGTACCGGCGGCCTGCTGCGGCGTCGCCGGTCTGAAACCGACCTATGGCCGCGTCAGCCGCACCGGCGTGCATCCCGCCGCCAGCAGCCTCGACTGCGTCGGCCCGTTCGCCGCGAGCATGGAGCAGCTGATCGCGGCGATGCAGGTGATCTGCCCGGATTTCGGCGCCATCGTCGCCCCCGAGGCCGGCGCCCGCGTGGCGCTGCTGGAGGTGGCTGCCGAACCGAACCTGCTGTCGCGCATCGGCGTTGCCGCCGACCGCGCCGGCTGGCGTCGCGACAGCCTGCGCCTGGAGGGCTTCGACGAAGCCTTCGGCGCTGGTCTGAGCGTCATCAATCACGAAAACTGGGCGGCCCTCGGCAGCCTGACCGGCAAGGGCCTGCTGGGGGCCGACATCGAACAGCGCCTGCTGGCCGCCAGCCTCACCGATGCGCTGGCGCTGGCCGAAGCGGAAACCGTGCGCCAGCGCTTCAGCCAGGCGGTGGATTCGGCCCTGGAGGACTACGACGTGCTGCTGCTGCCGACCCTGCCGGGCCTGCCGCCGCTGCTGCGCGAAGCCCGCGCCGGCGGACGGATGATCGCCGGCCTGACCTCCCTGGTACGCCCCTTCAACCTCAGCGGCCATCCGGCGCTGACGGTGCCGGTGGAACTGGAAAGCGGCGGGCTGAAGATCGGCCTGCAGATCGTCGGCCGCAAGGGCGCCGACGAGCGTATCTGCGCCTTTGGCGCGCAACTGGAACAAGCACTGGCCGCCGAGCGGCCGGCCAACAAGAAAACGGCTTGAGGAGAAGCGCATGAACCTTATCGCCAAGACGCGCAGCACCGACGAACTGGTCCAGGGCGACCGCGTCGATGTTTCGCTGTACACCGACCCGGCACTGTTCGAGGTCGAGATGGACAAGATCTTCTACCGCACCTGGGTGTGGGTCGCCCACGAAAGTGAAGTGCGCAACGCTGGCGACTTCAAGACAACCAGCGTCGGTCGCCGCCCGGTGATCGTGGTGCGCGACAAGAAGGGCAACATCAACGTCCTGGAGAACCGCTGCCGCCACCGGGGCGCCACCGTGTGCGAGAAGCACAAGGGCAATGCCACCGGCTTCACCTGCCCGTACCACAGCTGGTCCTACGCGCTGGACGGTAAGCTGCGTGCGCTGCCGTACCCGGACGGCTACGAGGACATCCTCGACAAGTCCGAGCTGCCGCTGACCAGCCTGCGGGTGGAGAGCTACGCCGGCATGGTGTTCGCCACCTACAACGACGAGATCGAGCCGCTGGAAGACTTCCTCGGCGGCGCCAAGCACTGGATGGACCTGTTCATGAAGCAGGGCGCTGGCTACCCGATCAAGACCCAGGGCGAACACAAGTTCACCTTCAAGGGCAACTGGAAGATCCAGCTGGAAAACACCACCGATGGCTACCACTTCCCCATCGTGCACAAGTCGTTCATGTCCTCGGTGGATGAAGAGACCGAAGAGATGCTCTCGTTCATGAGCGACGAGCAGGCGGTGACCCACGCCCTGGGTAATGGCCACAGCGTGATGGTGATGGTGCCCGAGCACGTCGACCTCGACCACGACGACGGCATCGAGCAGCTGCAGGAGCGCTTCGCCCACGTCACCGAGGAACTGTCGAAGACCCTGTCGCCCGAGCAGGTGCGCCGCATCGTGCGTTCGCTGCACGGCGCCGGCTTCAACCTCAACCTGTTCCCCAACGTCGCCATGTCGATGTCGTTCTTCCGCGTGCTGCGGCCGATCTCGGTCACCGAGACGGAAATCCGCCACGTGGCCCTGGGCATGGACGGCGGTCCGGAAATCGCAAACCGCGAGCGGATGCGCATCCACGAGCACTTCCAGGGCCCGTTCGGCTTCGGCAGCCCGGATGACGCCGAAGCCTGGGACCGTGTGCAGCGCGGCGCACAGGCCGGCCCGGATGCACCGATCCTGGTCAACCGCGGCTTGAACCGCGAAGTGATTGCCGAGAACGGCGACAAGGTCTCCCACGCCACCGACGAAGGCGGCATGCGCGAGGCGTACCAGATGTGGAAAAGGATGATGAGCCAATGAGCACTCTCGACACCCTGAACGGTCTGTCCGGCCCGCTGGCCCAGGCCATCGAATTCATCTGGCGCGAGGCCGAGCTGCTGGACCGCAAGGCCTACGCCGAGTGGGCGTCGCTGTGGAGCGAGGAGGGCATCTACGTGGTGCCGATCGACCCGGACACCACCGACTTCGCCGCCAGCCTCAACTACGCCTACGACGACGCCCGCATGCGCGGCCTGCGCATCGAGCGCCTGACATCCGGCCATTCGCCCTCGGCGGTGGATGCGGCGAAGACCGTGCGCGGCGTCTCGCGCTTCCGCCTGGTGGAGGCGGCCGGCGACGTGGTGGAAGTGAACTCCGCGCAGATCCTCTACGCCTACAAGCGCGGCGTGCACACCCCGTTCGTGGCCGACCTGACCCACCGTATCCGCTTCAGCAACGGCGTCGCCCGCCTGGAGCAGAAGGTGGTGCGCCTGATCAACTCCACCGATGCGCTCGGCGCACTCGGCTTCCTGCTGTAAGGAGAGACGCATGTCCCGAGTTGCACTGATTACCGGCGCATCCCGTGGGTTGGGCGAGTGCATCGCCCGCCGCCTGCACGCCGCCGGTTACCGCGTGGCGCTGGCCGATGTGCGGCTCGACGCCGTGCAGCGCAACGCCGACCTGCTCGATCCGTCCGGCGCAACGGCCCTGGCCGTCGAGCTGGACGTGCGTGAGAAGGCCGACTTCCAGCGTGCCCGCGACCTGCTCGCGGAGCGCTGGGGCGGCTGCGACATCCTGGTGAACAACGCCGGGGTGTCGAAGGTCGCGCCGCTGATGGAGATCTCCCCGGAAGAGTTCGACGCCTCGATGGCGGTCAACCTGCGCGGCACCTTCGTCGCCTCCCAGGTGTTCGGCGCGCACTTCGCCGAGCGCGGCTTCGGCCGCATCGTCAACATCGCCTCGCTGGCCGGGCAGAACGGCGGCACCGCCACCGGCGCGCATTACGCAGCGGCCAAGGGCGGCGTGTCGACCCTGACCAAGGTCTTCGCCCGCGAGCTGGCCGGGCGCGGGGTGACGGTCAACAGCATCTCCCCGGGCCCGCTGGACCTGCCGGTGGTGCGCGAGACCGTGGCACCGGAGCGGCTGGAGCAGATCCTGCAGATGATCCCGGTGGGCAGCCTCGGCTCGCCCGAGTACATCGCCGATACGGTGCTGCTGCTGGTTTCCGACAACGCGGCTTCGGTGACCGGGGCCTGCTGGGACATCAATGGCGGGTTGTTCATGCGCTGAGCGCTGTTTTCTGGATCCCCGCGTTCGCGGGGATGACGGAAGTGAGGCGGTATCGCGTTACACCGTCTTTCCCGCGAACGCGGGACAGCGCTTGCGCTGAACGCACTTCAGTGCGGCCCGAAGGGCGAGCTCTGCGAGTGATCCAATAAATCCCGAACGTCGCACGTGTGATCCAAAAAAGCCTGTTTGAAGGTGATGCAATGATGAAGGTAAGAATCGAAAGCATCGTCGATGAAGCCCTGGATATCCGTTCCTTCCGCCTCGTGCGCAGTGACGGCCAGCCGTTCGACGTCTACGAGCCGGGCGCCCATGTCGACGTCACCGGCCCCACCGGGGTAACCCGCCAGTATTCGCTGTGCAGCCCGCCGGACGACCGCGTCGCCTACCTGGTGGCGGTGAAGAAGGAGGTTGCCTCGCGTGGCGGCTCCAGCGCCCTGCACGAGCAGGTGAGCGAGGGCATGGAGCTGGAGATGGGCGCGCCGCGCAACCTGTTCCGCATTGCCCCCGAGGCGAGCGAGCACGTGCTGTTTGCCGCCGGGATTGGCGTCACGCCGCTGCTCTCCATGGCCTACAAGCTCAACGCCAGCGGCCAGCCGTACCGCCTGCACTATTTCGCCCGCTCACCGAAGCACGCGGCCTTCGCCCGCCTGCTGGAGAGCGAGGCCTTCGCCGGCAAGGTGGAGTTCCACTATGGCGTCGAGCCGGTGGACCTGGATGGCGAGCTGTCCGCCTGCGTGGAACGCGCCGGCACGGCTGCGCACGTCTACACCTGCGGCCCGGCGCCGTTCATGAACAAGGTGGTGGAAGTCGCTGCGCGTACACGCCCTGAAGACAACATCCACCTGGAGCACTTCCAGGCCGATCCGGCGGTGAGTTCCGCGCCGGCCGGCTCGTTCGAGGTGGAACTGGCCAGCTCCGGCGTGGTGCTGCAGGTGCCGGCGGATTCCAGCCTGGTCGACGTGCTGCAGGCCCATGGCTGTGACATCGACACAGAATGCCGCGAGGGTATCTGCGGGACCTGCATCGTTGAGGTGCTCGACGGCGAGCCTGAGCATCGCGACAACTGCCTGTCGAACAAGGAGAAGGCGGCCAACAAGCAGATTTGCGCCTGTGTTTCGCGGGCGAAGAGTGCGCGGTTGGTGCTGGATCTGTAACTGCGTAGGGCGCACAACCGTTCGCGGCTGTACGCCGATACATCTGATCGCGGCACGGCTCTCGTAGGAGCGGATCTTATCCGCGAAATCCATCGCGGATGGCTTCATTCCAACGGAGATACCGGCGTATCGCGCCTACGTAGGAGCGGGCTCCGTCCGCGATGCTCTTGCTTTCGTAGGGCGTGCTCTTCGTAGGGAAAAAGGCGCAGCGTTATCCGCCGTGATGGGTATCGCTTCGCTCCACACCATCCTACGTGGCGCCGGCGGAAAGCCAGGACCGACACTTCACTCCCGCTCCATCCCCGCCCAATCCGTCCCCCGCACCAGCACGTCGCTCAGTGCCTGCGCCGCGCTGGAGAGCTTGTGCTCCGCCAGGCAGAACAGCCCGATACGCCGCTCGATCCGCGGTTCATGCAGCGCCACGCAACGCGCGCCCAGTTCTTCCATCTGCTGACGGCACAGCCGAGGCACGGCGCTGACACCCAAACCCTCGGCCACCATCCGCCCGACCGTCACCAACTGGTGACTCTCGAACGCCACCGGCAACCGGCCGTGTCGCGCCGCCAGGCGGTCCTCCAGCAGAAGACGCACGGCGGACGGGCGCTGCAGGGTGATGAAGTTGTCTTCCAGCAACTGATCCCAGGTGACCTGGCTGCACTGCGCCAGCGGCGAATCCGCCGGCACCACGGCG
The DNA here is from genome assembly GCF_009189165.1 of Pseudomonas sp. SCB32. NCBI lineage: Bacteria > Pseudomonadati > Pseudomonadota > Gammaproteobacteria > Pseudomonadales > Pseudomonadaceae > Pseudomonas > Pseudomonas sp. SCB32. Next base: position 3,297,547 of record NZ_CP045118.1, on the reverse strand, counting down.
ACGAAGCGGTCGGTGTAGAAGGGCGTGAACACCAGGCCGTCGAAGCTGTCCGGCTCCAGGGCGATGCCCAGTTCCACGCGGCGGTTGCGCACCATCTCCAGCACCTGCTCGTTGATCACGTCGTGCACCGCCACGTTCACCTTCGGATAGCGGTCGCGGAAGGTGCGCAGCACGGCGGGCAGCAGGTTGCCGGCGAAGGAGGGCATGGAGGCGATGGAGACCTTGCCCAGTTGCAGGGTGAAGTGCTGGCGCATCAGCTCTTCGGCGTTGTCCCAGTCCGCCAGCAGGCTGCGGGCCAGGGGCAGCAATGTTTCGCCCTCGGGCGTCAGCGCCACGCTGCGGGTGGTACGCACCAGCAGCTGGCCGCCAAGGGATTCCTCCAGGCTCTTGATCGCCAGGCTCAGCGCCGGCTGCGACAGGTGCAGGCGCTCACAGGCCTGGGCAAAGCTCAGGGTCTGGGCGACGGCGAGGAAGGCGCGCAATTGCTTGACTGTCATTGATAAGTAAACCGGATCAATCGATTGGAAAAACAAACTTAACAAATCAGTTGGGAGCGGTGAAGCTGCAATCGCTCTCTGACCAGCTGGTCGGACCTAGGGCCTTCTCCCGCTTCGTCGCGGCCGCGACGAACCATTTTCTGCGCGGGGCAGGGCGCGAGGAGAGAGTGCTGGTGATTCCAGGCAGCTTCGAACCGGCAGTACCGCGCAAAAAATGGCCCGTCCCTTCGGGTTGCGCGGCAAATGTCGCCATGCGTCGTTGCGGGACTTGCCAAGGGACCACCATTGCCTGCGTCCCGCGTCTAGCCTGGCGACATTTGTCGCGGCAACGCGGCTCACGCCAAAGCGGGAGCAGGCCCTACAAATACAAGAGGCAGCAGTAACATGGCAGGACTCGACAAGCGTGTAGGCAGTTACGAGGAAGCCCTGGCCGGGCTCACCGACGACATGACGGTGGTGGCCGGTGGCTTCGGCATCTGCGGCATCCCGGAAAACCTCATCGCGCAGATCCGCAGGATGGGCGTGAAGGGTCTGACGGTGGTCTCCAACAACTGCGGCATCGACGGCTTCGGCCTGGGCGTGCTGCTGGAAGACCGGCAGATCCGCAAGATGATTGCCTCCTACGTCGGCGAGAACGCCTTGTTCGAGCAGCAGCTGCTGTCCGGTGAACTGGAGGTCGAACTGACCCCGCAGGGCACCCTGGCGGAAAAACTCCGCGCCGGCGGCGCCGGCATCCCGGCCTTCTTCACCGCCACCGGCTACGGCACCCCGGTCGCCGACGGTAAGGAAGTGCGCGAGTTCGAAGGCCGCCACTACGTGATGGAACGCGCCATTACCGGCGACTTCGCCATCGTCAAGGGCTGGAAGGCCGACCACTACGGCAACGTCATCTACCGCCACACCGCGCAGAACTTCAATCCGGTGGTCGCCACCGCGGGCCGCATCACCGTGGTCGAGGTGGAGGAGATCGTCGAACCGGGCGAACTGGACCCCACCCAGATCCACACCCCCGGCATCTACGTCGACCGCATCATCCAGGGAACCTTCGAAAAGCGTATCGAAAAACGCACCGTGCGTTCCTGAGCCCACCGGACAAGAGAGACAAGAACATGGCACTGACCCGCGAACAAATGGCTCAGCGCGTGGCGCGCGAGCTGCAGGACGGCTTCTACGTGAACCTGGGCATCGGCATCCCGACCCTGGTCGCGAACTACGTGCCCGAGGGCATGGAAGTGATGCTGCAATCGGAGAACGGCCTGCTCGGCATGGGCGCGTTCCCCACCGAAGACGAAGTCGACGCCGACATGATCAATGCCGGCAAGCAGACCGTCACCGCCATCAAGGGCGCCTCGATCTTCTCCTCCGCCGAATCCTTCGCGATGATCCGTGGCGGCCACGTCGACCTCACCGTGCTCGGTGCCTTCGAAGTGGACGTGCAGGGCAACATCGCCTCCTGGATGATCCCCGGCAAGCTGGTGAAAGGCATGGGCGGCGCCATGGACCTGGTGGCTGGCGCGGACAACATCATCGTCACCATGACCCACGCCTCCAAGGACGGCGAGTCCAAGCTGCTTGAGCGTTGCTCGCTGCCGTTGACGGGCGCCGGCTGTATCCGCAAAGTGCTGACCGACCTGGCCTACCTTGAGATCGAGGACGGCGCCTTCATCCTGCGCGAGACCGCGCCGGGCGTGAGCATCGCCGAGATCGCCGAGAAAACCGCCGGCCGCCTGATCGTTCCGGACGATGTCAAGGAAATGACCTTCTGATCTCCTTGTAGGAGCGCGCCATGCCCGCGATCGCGCGCATGGCGCGCTCCTACAGGAAAAGCCTGCTTCGGAGTATCCAGATGCAAGACGTAGTGATTGTTGCCGCCACCCGTACCGCCATCGGCGCCTTCCAGGGCAGCCTGGCGAACATCCCCGCCCATGAGCTGGGCAGCCTGGTCATCCGCTCGCTGCTCGAACGAAGCGGCGTGAAGCCCGAGCAGATCGACGAAGTCATCCTCGGCCAGGTGCTCACCGCCGGCACTGGGCAGAACCCCGCGCGCCAGGCCGCCATTTGCGCCGGCCTGCCGGTGGAAGTGCCGTCGATGACCATCAACAAGCTCTGCGGCTCGGGTCTGAAATCGCTGTTCCTCGGCGTCCAGGCCATCCGTTGCGGCGACGCATCGGCAGTGATCGCCGGCGGCCAGGAAAGCATGAGCCTCGCGCCCTACGTACTGCCCAAGGCCCGTACCGGCCTGCGCATGGGCCACGCCGAGCTGCAGGACACCCTGCTGCGCGACGGCCTGATCGACGCCTTCAACGACTACCACATGGGCATCACCGCCGAGAACCTGGCGGAGAAGTTCGGCATCAGCCGCGAGGCGCAGGACGCCTTCTCCGCGCAGTCCCAGCTGAAAGCCGCTGCGGCCATCGAAGCCGGCCGCTTCAAGGATGAGATCACCCCCGTGCTGATTCCCCAGCGCAAGGGCGATCCGCTGTCCTTCGACACCGACGAGCAGCCGCGCGCCGGCACCACCGCCGAGTCCCTGGCCAAGCTCAAGCCGGCCTTCAAGAAGGACGGCACCGTTACTGCCGGCAACGCCTCCACCCTCAACGACGGCGCCGCCGCCGTGCTGCTGATGAGCGCCGACAAGGCTCGTGAACTGGGCCTGCCGGTCCTGGCGCGCATCCAGGCCTACGCCAGCAGCGGTGTCGACCCGTCGATCATGGGCATCGCCCCGGTCACCGCTACCCGCCGCTGCCTGGTAAAGGCTGGCTGGTCGCTGGACGAGGTCGAGCTGATCGAAGCCAACGAAGCCTTCGCCGCCCAGGCCCTGTCGGTCGGCAAGGAACTGGGCTGGAATGCCGAGAAGGTCAACGTCAACGGCGGCGCCGTCGCCCTGGGTCACCCCATCGGTGCGTCGGGCTGCCGCGTGCTGGTGACCCTGCTCCACGAAATGCTGCGCCGCGATGCCAAGAAAGGTCTGGCGACCCTCTGCATCGGCGGCGGCCAGGGCGTTGCCCTGGCGCTGGTGCGCGACTGACGACCGATCGAGCAACAGGTTATTGGCGAGTTCCGGGCCTGGTTCCCCGACCGGCCCGGTCAGCGTGATGGGAGGTGGCGACACCGACAGACGGCATCACAGCTGAAGGGGCCAGGCGATGCCCCCTGGCATCCGCCAAGGTCCTTGCGTCACAGCCCGGCCCCACGCAGGCCGGGCTTTTTTATGGGCGATTGTTTTCTAGCGCACGCCCAGGCGTGACAGCAGGCGTTGCAGCGGACGAGGCCGGCTGGATGCGATCCAGCGCGGCAGTTCGTCGACGTTGAGCCAGAGAGTGTTCTGCCATTCCAGTACGCCGATTGGCCGGGCCTCCCAGTGCAACTGGGTGTGCTTGGGCGATTCGACCTGGCGGTCGAACTCGCTGCGCAGGGCGGGTACGACGGTGCGGCTGATCCAGTTGCGGATAGCGCGATGCTCCGGGTGGGGGTAGTAGATCAGCAGGGCGTAGACGGCACATTCGCTGATCAGCTCGACCGGGATGTCGGTGCCGGAGCGGGTGCGGATGAAGGACTCGCGCCACTGGTCTTCGTCGAGGCGGCGGCGGAAGCGTTGTTCGTTGAATTGACCCATGAGGCGGGCGAAGTCGGAGAGGACGAACCAGGCCTGGTCGTCGATCAGCGTGGCGCGTAAGGGGCGTTTGTGGCGGGTGAAAACTGAAGGGAAGAAACCGTCGCCCATGGTGAGGCTCCTTGTGTGAAGGTTTAGAGCTGTCACCCATGTCGCCAAACATAGGGTGGCAGATCGCGCGGGGTTGGCGAACCGGCACAAGGACCCGGCAGACCCGAGGGTCTCCCCACGCGGTCTGCCATAGAGGGCGGGACGTGGCACCTGAAAGTGCAGCGTCCAGCCGTAGACGTATCGGCGCTGGTAGACGCCAATAGTCCTTACAGCGCAATTACCGCGCCTTGTGAGTCGGGTCGCCAAACCCGAGTCGCGGGATTGACCGCGACCGGCGCACTCTAGCGGGGCATGGTCCGATGGGCAACCTGGGAAACCTGTAGGAGCAACAGTCTTTTGTGCCCTTGTAGGATGGCGTAGAGCGAAGCGAAACCCATCAACATCGTGCACCGACAGCATGGGTATCGCTTCGCTCCACCCATCCTAAGAATTGCGGCAACTCGAGTGCTGGTGCACGACTCCTGTAGGAGCGGACGGAGTCCGCGATGCTTCTGGTTTAGGTGTTCCTGCGCCGCTCAGGTGTCTGCTGGGATTTCTTGTTTCGCCCCCTCGGGCGACCCACTTTGGCAAACGACGGATGGCCGCCCCACCCAAAGTAGGCAAAGGTCTTGCCCCTGCATCCGGGTCCCACTTCGCGGGACTGATTCGCTTCGCTCACCCTGCGGGCCAGCCTTCGGCTGTTACTACGCTGCGCTCCGTTTCCCTCGCTCCATCGAAGTTTCAGGGGCACGCGTCGACGGGCCATCCCTGGCCCAACGACGCTCTCGCGACATCCATGTCGCTCAACCCCTGAAACTCCGATTCCACTCGGCCTACTGAAGGGGCGCTCCGGCGTGTGCGGAGGTTTCTCTGGAAACCGCTTTTCGTAGGAGAGACGGGGGCGCCTAGCCTTTGTCCGCGAAGGCTCACCCTTGCACCCACGTCGCAGGATGAACACCCGTAGGGCGAATAACGCGTAGCGTTATCCGCCTTGATGGGTTTCGCTTCGCTCTACGCCATCCTACGAAGAGCCATCCAGCATGAAGCAGCCAAAGCCTCCGGCGCGCGCAGAGTCCCGTCAGGAGGCCGAGTGGAGGTATTGCGCAGAGGGGCGAGCGGCATGGATGCCGCGAGAGGACTAGGCGTCCCCGCTAAAGGGCCAGGGATGGCCCTTGTACGCCGACCCTCGGAGCGATACCGGAAGGAGGGAAGTCTGAGCGAAGCGAAGACCCGGATGTCGGGACGAGACTTTTGGTTACTTTGCGTGGGGCGGCCATCCGTCGTTTGGCAAAGTGACTCGCCCGAGGGGGCGAAACAAGAAACATCCGAGCACGCCGAAGCGGCGTTGGAACACCCAAACCCCAAACGGCGGATAACGGCAGAGGCGTTATCCGCCCTACAAGAGCATCGCTGACAAAGTCCGCTCCTACGGGAGTTCATCGTCAGCGTAGAAGCGGACTCCGTCCGCGATCAGCCGGCAGGGCGGGTCGCGAGCAAGTTCGCTCCTACAGGGGCAGCGGTGCGATCCCGCGAAAATCCGACCTAGAACCCACTCTCCCGCAACGCCACCGCCAGCAGGCGGGTAAGCCCTTCACCCAACCAGCTGCGCCGTGCCCCATCAATCTGCAGGTGACCACGGGTCTCATGCAGGTTCGGCGGTGGCGCATCGAGCTTCACCAGCACATGGAACAGCGCCGGGTTGGGCACCAATGCCTCGCCCTGGGCGTTGACGTTCAGCGGGCCGCCGTAGCGCGAGGCGAGCATCGGCTGCTCCAGCTGGCTGACGCGGGTGGTGCCGATCAGCACCACCTGGCCCGCGATGGGACTGGGCACGCCCTCGGGATAGAAGCGCACGCGGCCGCCATCGGTGAGGCGCTGCACTTCCTCCTGCTTGACGTAGGCATCCACCAGCCAGGAACTCGGATCGACCAGCACGCCAATCGGCTCGCGGGTGTTGATCCACTGGCCGGCTTTCCATTCCGGGCTCACGTCCATCCAGCGGCCGGCGAAGGGCGCTTGCAGGGTGAGGCGGGCCATCTCGTTGCGGGCCGCGCGGGCCTGCTGGTATTCCACGCCCAGGCGCTGGCGGGTGACGGCCTCCTCGGAGAGGCCCGACGGGTCGGCGAGCATGCCGGCCAGGCGGCCTTCGTAGCCACGGATGCTGGCCTCGCTGCCGCGCACCTTGGCGGCGATGTCGGGTTCCTCCATCACCGCCAGGGTCTCGCCCTTGGCCACTTCGCCACCGGCGCGCACGTCGCGCAGCAGCGCGGGGAAGGGCGCGTAGACGTGCAGCTGTTGCGCCGCGCGGGCCACGCCCATGGCGTGCACCTGGGTGCGCCAGGGGATGGCGAGCAGGAGCAGCAGTGCCCCGAATACCGCGAGAAATACCAGCTTGCGCCGCGGCTTCACTTCCGCGCGGCGCCCCCACCAGACCTTGAGTTCGCGCCACACGGGCTGAACGATGAACCAGCTGATTTCCACGGCGAACAGGAAGATCCCCAGCAGTTTGAAGAAGAAGAAATAGACCGCCACGGCGATGCCGAGGAACAGCAGCAGGCGGTACACCCAGGTGCCAAAGGCGAAGGCCACCAGCAGGCGGCGCTTGCCGGTGGGAAAGTGCTCCGGCCAGGGCTCGTCGAGCCCCAGCAGGTTGCGCCGCAGCGTGGTGCGGGCCAGGGCGCCAGCGCGTTCGTGCAGGTTGGGGAAGTCGAGCAGGTCGGAGAAGATGAAGTAGCCGTCGAAGCGCATGAACGGGCTGCTGTTCAGCGCCACGGACAGCGCCCAACTGGTGGTGGCCAGATACAGCAAGCCGTTGCGGAAGGGCCCCGGATCGGCCAGTGCCCAGCCCAGCGTCGAGAGCCCGGCCAGGCCCAGCTCGGTGATGATCCCGGCACTGGCGATCGCCAGGCGCTGGCGGTTGCTGCGCAGCTTCCAGCTTTCCCCGGTGTCGGTGTAGAGCATCGGCCACATCACCACGAAGGCTACGCCCATGTGCGCGACCTTAAGCCCCAGCCGCGTCGCCACCAACGCGTGGCCCAGCTCGTGGAGCGTCTTGGCCACTGCCAGGGCGGCGGCGAAGCTGAGCAGGCCTTCGAAGGAGAACGACTCCACCACGTCGTGGGTGAAGGTATCCCACTGGTGGGTCACCAGCACGATGCCGGCCAGGCTGAGCAGCAGCACCAGCATCGCCACGTAGCGGTTGAACAGCCAGTCCAGGCTGCCGGCAATGGCGCGCAGGAAGCGCTGCGGGCGGATCAGCGGGATGCGGAAGAACAGGTAGTGGTGCAGCCACCAGTTCCAGGTGGTCCACTGCTTGCCTTCGCTGCGCGCCTGCAGGCGCGCCAGGGCTTCAGGGCCCGAGCGCAGCAACTGGTGGTGTTCGAGGAACTGGCGGAAGCCCAGGACCTGCTCGGCGTCGGGCTTGAGCGCGGTCTGCTCGGCGATCTGCTCGCTGATCTGCCGGGGCGTCTGCTCCCAGCGCAGCAGGCATTCGAACTCCAGCCAGCCGATGCGGTAGAAGCGGTTGAGCACGCTGTCCTGGATCACCCACACCGGCTCACCATCCGGGCCGGGCGCGGCTTCGGACAGGCGCAGGTCGTCGCGCAGCGGTGGGGTGGGCAGGTCTTCGACGGCGACGTCCATCCCCGTCACCAGCCGGTCCAGGCGCGCAGCGAGGCCAGCGGGCGGCGCAGCAGGTAGTAGCCGAGCACCACGCGCTCGCCATAGAGCTTGGCGGTGCCGTGCAGGCCGAGGCGGGCGTGGGGCGGAGCGTTTTCCACGCTGGCCAGCAGGCGGTAGGAGGCCACACCTTCGTCGCTGGGCTTGGCCTGGTAGCTGGTGTCGAGGATTTCCCCGTGCAGCGGGTCGAGCGGGTAGGCCGTCAGGAACAGCGCCACTTTCGCCCCCGGCTCCAGCGCGATGGCGTCGGCCACCGGCAACTGGATACGCATGCCCGGCTCGCTCGGGTCGGCCACCTGGAGGATGCGTTCGCCAGTCACCACTGGCTTGCCCAGCCAGTCGTTGGGGTCGCTGTACACGGCGACCCCGGCGCGCGGTGAGAGCACCCGGGTGCGCGCCAGTTGCGCCTGCACGGCGGCCAGTTCGGCGCGGCGCTGGCGGGCGCGACCGTCGAGTACCGAGAGTTCGCTCTTGCTCTGCGGGTTGTCGAAGGCGCGCTGGCTGGCGGCCAGGAGTTCGGCGTCGGCCACCGCGACTTCCTTGGCCAGCACCTCGGCGCGGCTGCGCAGGGTGGTTTCGTCGAGCACGAACAGTGGCGTGCCGATTTCCACGCTCTGGTTGGGCCGCACCAGCATCTGCGCGATCACCCCGTCGATGGGTGAGCTGATCACCTGGGCGTTGCGCGAGACGACCTCGGCCGGCGCCAGGACGGTCTGCCGTACCGGGATCAGCAGCAGCGCGGCGAGGGCGATTACGCCGATCAGCAGCTGGCGCTTGCTCGGTCGCCAGAAGCGCAGGCGCGGACGCGGGCCGAAGGCGGCCCAGGCGTGGGCCCAGGTCTGCCAGATACCTTGCAGCAGCGGTTGCAGGTTTCGCGCCGGGGCTTCGTCGAGGAGGAGCAGCACCAAGCCCTGGCGCTGGCCGGCGCGGTCGTGCAGCGGCACGCACCAGAGTCCGGCGGGCCACCATTCGGCCCAGCCTTCGGCGATGTCCGCCGGCGGATCGAGGGCCTCGCGGGCGAGCCAGGTGGGCGAGGCGTCGGGCAGTTGCGTGGCGACCCAGCGGCTGGCGCGTTCCAGCCACACCAGGTAGGGCGAGTCTTCCGTGGGCCTGGCCAGCCCGGAGACGGCCAGCAGCTCGTTGCGCGCGTCGTGGCAGGCGAACACCAGCGCCTGGTGGAAACGCAGCAGCGGGAACAGGTCGTTGGCGATGCTGAAGGCCAGGGCGTTCAGCGAGTCGGCCGCCAGTGCCTTGTCGCGTACGTTGGCCAGGCTCAGCAGCAGCTGAGGGGGCGGCAGCAGCTCACTCATGGTTTTCGGGGAAGCGCGCGACCCCGCTCATGCCGGCGATCAGTTCGGGGTAGCTGGCGTCCAGCTTGGCCTCCAGTTCCACGGTCTGTGCCACCGCGTCGACCCGCGCGTTGATCGCGCTGATCCTGGCCGGGTAGTGCTGGCCGGTTTCGTGGATGTCCACCTGCAGCGGCATTCCCGCTTGCAGGCGTGGCAGCAGCGAGGAGGGCACGTTGAGACGGACTTTCAGGGCGCCGTCGCTGACCAGGTCGAACAGCGGCGTGCCGGCGGAGACGGTCTGATATGGCTTGACGTAGACCTTGGCGATGCGCCCGGAGAAGGGCGCGTCCACCAGGCAGTAGCCGGCCTGGGCGCGAGCCAGGGTGAGGGCGCCGTCGGCCTTTTCCACCTCGGTGTTGGCCATGGCCACTTCGAGGTCGCCCACGGCGTCGAGCTTGCGCAGGTTGCGCTTGGCCGCGAGGTTGGCACGGGCCATGTTCAATTCGGCGGCGGCGACCTTGGCGCGGGCGTTGACTTCCGTGCAGTTGAGCTGGGCGAGCTGGGCGTCCTTGGCGACTTTTTCGCCGAGGCTGGCCTTGAGCGCACCGAGGGTGCCGTTCATCTGCGCGGAAAGGGTGGTTTCCAGGTCGGAGACCAGCAGCACGCGGATCGCGCCCGGATCGTTGTCCGGGGGCGTCGGCAGGGCGGCGGTGGCCTCGTCAGCCCATGCCGGGTGCAGCAACATCAGGCAGAGCGGGAGGAACAGGTACGGCTTATTCCACGCGTGCGGCATTGGCGCTTCCTTCTTCAGTACTGGACAGGCTGCTGGCGAGCAGGTTGGTGCTGGACTGCTGTTCGAGGGTGCGCTGGATTTCCCGCGCGAGGGTCTTCACGTCGTGGCTCTGGACTTCCTTGGGCATCACCTCGAAGCCCACTGAGTTGTACAGCCGGCCCCAGGCGGCCTGGGCGTCGGAGTAGGCGGCTTCGCGCTGGTAGCGCGAGAGCAGGTAGCGGCCTTCGGCGCGAATCAGCTCCAGCTCGCTGCCCAGGGCGGCGCCACGGGCGGACTGGGCGTAGTCCAGCAGGCTCTTGTCCACCCGCAGGCTTTCATCGGCGAATTCCACTTCCTGGCGCGCCAGCTGGTAGCGCAGCAGGCCAACGCGGACCTGGGTGAGGATGGCCATGGACAGCGCGGTGCGGCGCATGTCGTCGGTCTTCTCCTGGCTCTCTTCGGCGGCCTGGATGTCCGGGTACTGCAGCAGGCGCAGCAGGTTCATCGATACCTGCACACCGGTCTGGTTCCAGTCGTTGTTGTAGAGGTACTTGTTGGAATCGTACTCGTAGCCGTAGTTGAAGCTGACGTTCGGCCACAGTTGTGCCTTGGCGATCTTCAGGTCGTTCATGTCGACGCGTTTGCGGTACCACTCTTCCATGATTTCCGGGCGGTGCTCCAGGGACAGGCGCTCCAGCTGGTCGGTGTTGTTGTTCACCAGCGGCAGCGGTTGCTCGCTGGCGTCGGCGAGCACCATCTTGGTGTTCGGCGGCAGCGACATCAGCGCGGCCAGTTCGGCGCGGGCGAACTCCAGGTCCTGGCGGCGCACGGTGAGCATGTACACCGAGTCGAGCAGGGCACGCTGGTAGGCGAGGATGTCCTGGCGCGGCAGCAGGCCCTTGCCCTCGGCTTCGCGGGCGGCGGTCAGCGCGCGGTGGGTACGCATCAGCAGGCCGTCCACTTCCGGCAGCAGGCGCTGGGCGCCGAGGGCGCGCCAGTAGGCGTTGCGCACGTCCTGCAGGACGTTCTGCGCGACCTTCTCGCGGCGTTCCTCGGCCATCAGCATCTGGTCGTTCTTCTGCTGGGTGCGGTAATAGGCGACGCCGAAGTCCAGCAGGCTCCAGGACAGGCCGAGGCTGTAGAGGGTACGGTAGCGCTCCTCGGAGGTGGACGGCCGCAGGCTGACCTGGCGGTCCTCGATGCCGATGGAGGTGCCGCCCGAGTCGTTGTTGCGCCCTGCGTAGCCGGCCGACGCCACCAGGCGCGGCAGCATTTCGTGGCTGGTGACGTCGCGCAGGTCGGACGCCAGCGCGCTTTCCAGCAGCTTGAGGCGGTAGTCGAGGTTGTATTTCAACGCACGCGCCGAGGCTTCGTAGAAGGTGATCGGCCCGCTCACCGGCTCCTGTTCCTTGTACATCCGCGCCTGGTCCTCGATGACCCGCTGGCGCATCTCGTCCTGGGTGTAAGGCTTGGGTTCGAAGTGCGAGCAGGCGGCCAGCAGCACGGTACTGGCGATCGTGGCGCTCAGGCATTTCAGGGCGTATGCGGGCATGTTGAGTCCTTGGTCCATCCGTGATTGTTGCGTACGCATCATGGGTTGCCGCTCCGGCGCTGGGCGGCGTCGCGCAGCTGGGCGCGGAAGCCCCGTGCGGTCTGCGCGGTCTTGTCGGGTTTCGCCACCATGTCGGCGGGCAGGGGCGCCCACAGCGACGGGTCGGGGAGCAGGCCGTCGGCGCTCAGGCTGGTGACGCCGTGGCGGCCGTCCACCCAGCGCTTGTCCAGGTCGCTGGCGCGCCGGCTTTCGCCCACGGCGCGGGCGACGAACTGGCCCTTGATCTGGCCGAGTTGGGCGCCGAGGGACTGGCTCTCGATTTCCGGGGTGGCGAAGATATCGAGGTTGCTGCCGTCCGCACCCCAGGCGGACAGCGAGAGGTTGTGGTCGATGCGCTCCACCACCGGCTGCACGAAGATCGCAGGCTCCAGGCCCAGCACCGGGGCGAGCGGGCGGCCGTCCCCGGCGAAGAGGCCGACGTAGGGGCCCGGCGGGATGTAGGGCGTCGAGATGTCCAGGGTGATGGTCAGCAACGCTTGGTCGGTGGCGCCGGCAAGGTCGCTGATGGTGTAGGTGAAGTAGTCCTTCAGTACCTGCCCCAGACCGGCCGCCGCCAGCACTTCGGGATTGCTCAGGTCGATGGTGTAGGTGTAGCTGCCATCGGCATTGAGCACGAGGGTGCCGTAGCGGCCGGCGATGGGCTGGCCGATGGTGCCGGCGCGGCCGCTTTCGTTCTCCTGGCCGGTGCGGATGCCGGTGACGCTGAGCTGGTCGCCGCCATCGACGTCGCTGTCGTTGGGCAGCACGTTGCCGCTGGTGTGCGGCGCCAGCACCTGGTCGCTGGCGAAGTTGCTGTCGTCGCGCGCCACCGGGTTGTCGTTGGCGCCCTGGATGGTCAGGGTCAGACGCGCGTCGGAGGTGGCCCCGGCGGTGTCGCGCATGCGGTAGGTGAAGACCTCGGTGAGGGTTTCACCAGCGCTGCGCAGTGCCTGCACGGTGGGGTTGCTGTTGTCCACCACGTAGCGGTAGCTGCCGTCGGCGTTGATCACCAGGGTGCCGTAGAGCCCCTGCAGGCTCTGCCCGGCGCTGGCGCTGTGGCCGTTCTCGGCGCTGAACTGCACCACCTGGCGGGTTTCGCCGTTGGCCGGGCTGTCGACGTCGCTGTCGTTGTCCAGCACGTTGCCGGTCGGGTCGACTCCCGGCGTGCCGTTGTTCACGCCGCCGGCTTCCACGGCGATGGCGGCGTCATCGCTGGCGATGGGGGTGTCGTTGGCGCCATGGATGACGATGGTCAGGCGCGCCTGGCTGGAGGCGTTGAACTTGTCATGGATGCCATAGGTGAAGACTTCGGTCAGTGTCTGTCCGGAGAGGCGCAGGGCCTGCACGGCGGCGAGGTTGTTGTCGACTTCATAGGACCAGCTGCCGTCCGCCTGTATCAGCAGGGTGCCGTACAGGCCGCGCAGCGGGGTGCCGACCACGCCGTTGGCCGGGCCGGAGCCGTCGCCGCCGGTGCGGATCTCGAACACGGTGAGCGTGTCGCCTTCCAGATCGGTGTCGTTGGCCACCACGTTGCCGCTGGGGTTCAGCCCCGGCGTGGCGTTGTGCAGGCCGCCGGCCTCCTGGGCGTCGGCCGAGTCGGGGTTGGCGTGGGGCGCGTCGTTGCGGCCGAAGACGATGATGCTGAGCTGGGCGAGGTCGACCAGGCCGCCGTTGTCGCGCACTTCATAGGTGAAGTGTTCGACCAGCGTCTGCAGCAGGGAGAGTGCCTGCACCGCCGGGTTGTCCGAGTCGACGTTGTAGGTGTAGCTGCCGTCGGCGCCGATGATCAGTTGCCCGTAGAGCCCCTGGACAATAGTGCCGTCGGCGTTGCTGGTGCCCGCGTTGACGGCCTCCAGCGCGCCACCGGCCGCTTCGGCGCCGATGCGGATGCCACTGACGACCTTGCCGTCGCCAGCGTCCACGTCGGTGTCGTTGGTCAGCACGTTGCCGCTGGGGTTGTAGCCGGTGCCGCCGTCCTGGGTCTGTGCCAGGGCGAGGGAGAGGTCGTCGTGGGCGACCGGGGCGTCCCAGGCGCCGAGGACGGTGACGCGCAGCACGCCGATGTCGCTGGCGCCATCGGCATCGACGACCTGGTAGGAGAAGAACTCCACCAGGCTCTCGCCCGGCTTGAGGGCTTCCACTTCCGGCAGGCGGTTGTTGATGAAGTACTGGAACTGCCCATCGGCCTTGATGTGCAGAACGCCATAGCGGCCGAGCAGGGTGGTGTCGCCATTGCCGACGGCATTGAAGGTGGCGTTGGAGGAGATGTCGCCGTTGCGTATGCCATTCACCAGCCGGGTTTCGCCGTAGGCATCCACGTCACGGACATCGGTGAGCGAGTTGCCGGTGGGCGACACGCCGGCGGTGCCGTTGAAGGTGCCGCCGGCCTCGACGGCGAATACCGCCAGGGCGGGTGCGTGGGGCGCATCGTTGCGGCCGTGGATGCTGATAGTCAACTGGGCGACGGAGGTCGCTCCGGCCAGGTCGCGGATGCTGTAGGTGAAGGTTTCTTCCAGCCGGTCGTTGTCGTTGCGCAGGGCCTCGACCAGGGGGTTGTCGTTGTCCAGGACGTAGCTGAAGGAGCCATCGGCGTTGAGGATGAGGGTGCCGTAGGCACCGTCGAACGCTCTGCCCAGGCTGCCGTTGCGCAGGCCCTGGCGCACGCCGGTTACCACCAGCGCATCGCCGGCGTCCACGTCGCGGTCGTTGTCCAGCACGTTGCCGCTGGGGTTGTAGCCGGGGAGGTTGTTGTCGCGGCCGCCTTTCTCGATGGCGAGGACGTTATCGTTCTGCGCCACCGGCGTGTCGTTGGCGCCGTGGATGGTGATGCGCAGGGTGGCCAGGTCCTGGGCGCCGGCGGTATCGACCACCGCATAGGTGAAGTCGTCCGTCAGCTGGTCGGCGGCAGAGCGCAGCGCCTGCACGCGCGGGTCGTTGTTGTCGAGCCGGTAGTGGTAGCTGCCGTCGGGGTTGAGGGTCAGCCAGCCGTAAGTACCGCGCAGCTCCACGCCCAGGCTGCCGGCGGTGCCGGTGGCGAATTCGCTGCCGGTGCGCACCGAGCCGACCGACTTGGTTTCGTCGTAGTCGACCGAGTCCACGTCGGTGTCGTTGTCCAGCACGTTACCGCTGGGGTCGACGCCCGGATGGTTGTTGTTGACGCCGCCGGCCTCGACCGCCAGCACGGGGTGCAGCGGGTCCATCCCATCGTCGCTGGCCACCGGATTGTCGTTGGCGCCGTGGATCACGATCAGGATGAAGGAGGGGTCGGAAAGCCCCGTGGCGCCGGTTGGGTCGGTGTTGTCGGTGAGAACGTAGGTGAAGCCTTCGAACAGATGGTCGGTGTTCAGGCGCAGGCCTTCCACGGTCGGGTCGCCATTGTTCAGCGCATAGCTGTAGGTGCCGTCGCGGTAGATGGTCAGGGTACCGTAGGTGCCGGCGACCACCAGCGGCCGGGTCAGATCGGCCGGGAAGGTCTGACCGTTGACCGAGTAGACGCTGATCGGGTCGCCGTCCGGGTCGAAGGCCAGGGTGGTGACGTCGCCGCTCGGGTCGCTGCCGCCTGATCCGTTGCTCACGCCACCTTTCTCGACGGCGGTGGCGACGATGATCTGTGCCACGGGCGGGTCGTTGACGCCGCGGATGGTGATGACCAGTTGCGCGCGGTCCTTGAGGCCTTCCTGGTCGACAATCTCGTAGGTGTAGTAGACCACCACGGCCTGGCCGGCCGGCAGGTTGCGAATGGTGATGTTGTCGCTGTTGACGTCGAACTTGAAGGAGCCATCGGCGCCGATGGTCAGGGTGCCGAAGGGATCGGGGTCGGTGACGGCGACGCCGTTGATCTCCGCGTAAGTGGCATTGACGGGCGTGCCGTTGCTGGAGTTGGTGTCGGCTCCGACGCCGTTGAGCAGGGCCGATGGGTCCTCGCGCATCGAGCCGATGCCGATCACCGAGAGCTTGGAGCTGGGCCGGTCGATGCGGTCGACGTCGGTGTCCACGCCGTTGCCGCCGGGCTGGGTGATAGTGCCGGGGCGGCTGGGGAAGAGGATGACGTTGCCGGTGGGGTTGCTCTCCAGCGTCGGGTCGTTGGTGGCCGCGGCCTGGGCCACGGCCTGATCGTCGCTGGCCACAGGGTTGTCGTAGCTGCCGGTGATGGTGATGCGCAGCTCGGCCAGGTCGCTGAGGCCGCCCTTGTCGGTCACCCGGTAGGTGAAGTAGTCGATCAGGGTATCGCCGCGCACCAGCCGCTCCACGGCGGTCTTGGTGTTGTCGACCACATAGCGGTAGCTGCCGTCTGCGTTGATGGTCAGGCGGCCATAGGTACCGTCCAGACTGACCGACCCGCCGCTGGGAACATCGGTGATGGGGCCGCTGACGCGCTCGCGCAGGTTGCGGATGCCGGTGACCGCCTTGGTTTCGCCGTTCTGGTCGACGTCGGTGTCGTTGGTCAGCACGTTGCCGGTGGCATCCTGGGTCGGGCTGTAGTCACCGTTGTTGCGTCCGCCGGCCTCGGTGGCGTTGCCCAGATCGTCACCGGCCACCGGGGCGTCGTTGGCGCCGTGGATGGTGATGGTGATGGAGGCGGAGGAAGTGGCGCCGGCCAGGTCGGTGATGGTGTAGGTGAAGGTGTCCGTCAGGGTGTCGGTGGACAGCCGCAAGGCCTGGACGGCGGCGTCGCTGTTGTCGACGAGATAGATCGCCGCGCCGGTGCTGTAGATCAGCAGCGCGCCGTAATCGCCGCTGACGATCCTGAAGGTATTGTTCGAGACGCCGAGCTCCGGGCTGCCCAGCTTGCCGACGCTGGTGACCCGGATCACGTCGTTGTTGGTGGCGATGTCGACGTCGCTGTCGTTGTCCAGCACGTTGAACGACGGGTTGCTGCCCGGCGTCTGGTTGTTGGTGCCGCCGGCTTCCACCGCATCGGCGGCGTCGTTGCGGGCGATGGGTGGGTCATTGACCGGGTCGACGATGATCTGCACCTGGTCGACGTCGGTCAGGGCGTCGGCCGGGTTCTGGCCGGGGATGCCGTCGCCGTTGGCATCGCCGAAATTCCCCCGGTCATTGGTGGTCATGGTCAGGGTTTCGGCGTTGCGGAAGGTGTTGAAGTCCTGGTCGCCTTTGTAATAGACCTGCGACAGCAGCACGTTCAGCTGTGCCAGGGTGCCGGTCAGCGTCAGGGTGCGCCCGGCGCCGCCCGGTGGCGTGGCGTTGGAGGCGGGCGGCGTGCCGGTCTGCCAGAGGACGCCGTGCTGGACGGTCAGGGTGATGCTCAGGATGCCGCTGCCGGCATCGGAGTCGGCGACGGCCAGCCCCAGCAGATGCAGCACGGTGTCTTCCTGGCCGTGTTGCCCGGCAATGGTGTTCACCGGCGCTTCGTTGAGGTGCACGTAGCCGGCATCGGCATTGCGCATGGCGCCTTCGCCCAGGGCCAGGCTGACGCTGCCCAGGCCGCTGGCGCTGGTGCCGGTATCGGTGTCGATGCGGACATTGAAACGGTTGTCGGCGGCGAGCTGGAAGGACTGCGGCATGACCACCAGGTAGTTGCCGGTCGGCAGTACGGCGAACTTGTACTGGCCGTTGGCGTCGGTGACGGTGCTGAACACGCGGTCGTCGGCGGTGCCGAAGCTGTTGTCGGCGCCGGCCCAGGTCAACTGCACGGTGCGTCCGGCGAAGCCGGGGCCGTCGGGGGTGATGCTGCCGGTGGCGGAATTGGTATCGTTCCACAGGGTACCCTGGACGACGCCCAGGCCCAGGCCATCGCTGAGCACGTAGTTGTTCAGCCCGGCCGCGCCATCCTGGCCGGTGCGTTCGCCGCTGGCGGTGCCGGCGGCGCCGGGCACCGAGCCGCCCCAGCCGCTGGTCTCGAAGCTGGTCGGCAGGCTGGTCCAGGTCAGTACCGCGGAGCTGGCGGCGTTGTCGACCACTACCGCGCTGGGCACAGTGACGCGATAGATGACCTGCACCTTGTCGCCCACCGCGAGGCGGTCGAAGTCCACCGAGAGGGCGCCATTGGTGCTGATCCGGACCCCAGCCGGCAGACTGTTCAGATTCAGCGCGGTGCCGTTGAGCAGGATGCCCTGTACCTGGTAGTTGCTGCCGTTGGGGAACTGGTCCTGGAGGTGCACGTTGTAGGCGGGGACGCCGCCGTTCTGGGTAAAGTCCACCGACACGGTGGCGGTGGTGGTGCTGGGCCCCGGCTGGATGTCGATGACCTGCTTGAAGACGCGGTCGAAGCTGGGCTCCACCACGTGTTCGAGCAGGGTGTCGCTGGTTCCGCGGTCGACGTCCTGGCCGGGCAGGCCAACGTGTTCGATGGCCTTCACACCCAGGGTCGAGCCCGCCTGGTTGCTGGCGACGTTGGTGACCCGCACGTTGAAGTCGAGGACGATCCCCTCGATGTTGCCGTCGACGGTTTCGCGGTTGACCACGTTGCCCAGGTTGAAGGTGACGGTCTGGCTGCCATTGCCATTGGTGGTGATGCGCAAGTTGGTGGCGTTGCCATCGAAGATGCCGGTGGGGTTCACGCCACTGAGGTCGGGCATGAGGTACCCGGCCACCGGGCTGGTTTCGTTGCCTTGCATCCACAGGGTGCCGCCCTTGATCAGGTTGGCGTCGGTGGTCAGGCCGTTGGGGTTGTCCGAGACCAGGGCGATGAGGATGTTGTTGAGGTCGGCCGGGAGGAACTGCAGCCCGGCGCCCAGCTCGATGCGCACCTGGTAATTGGGGTTGTCGCCGGCCGGCACCAGGACCACCACGCGGTAGCGGATCACCTCGCCAATGGCCACGTTCTCGTTGATCGCGGAGGTGATGACGCCACCGCCGTCGCTGGGCGGCGGGGTATCCGGCAGGCCGCCGACGCGGGAGATCAGGATGCCGTTGGAGACCGGGAAGAGCAGCGCGGAAATCTGCCGGTAGTCGTTGAGCGTGCCGCCATTGAGCACCCCGTCGGCGCCGGTGCGTTCGCCCGCGTTGGCGCCATCCAGGCTGGTCCATTGCACCCGCGCATTGTTGGCGAAGGTCGCCTCGCCAGCCGCCGTGGCGTTGACCACGCCAGTGAGGCGCAGGGTGATGCTGCCGCCTTTGGCGATGTCGATGTTGGCGCCGTTGGCGGTGATCAGCTGGCCGTTCTGGATGACGAAGTCGACGCCGCCGTTGTTGGTGGCGCCCCCTTGGTAGAGCACGCCGGTGAGGGTGATGTTGTCCAGCTCGGTGGGCAGGATGTCCAGCAGGTTGATGTCGAACGCCGCGTAGTCGTTGGCGCCGTTGCCATTGCTGATGGTGAGGGTGAAGTCCACCCGGTCGCCCTGGTCGTAGCCGCCCACGCCTGGGGTGGAGGTGATCGCCTGGGTGATCTGCAGGGTCGGCTCGCGCACCACCACGGTCGGCGCGCCGCCGCTGCGGTTGACCGTGCGGTCCAGCGGGGTAACGCCATTGGGGGTGTCGCCGTCCGGGTCCTGATAGACCAGCCGCGCATCGTTCTGCAGCGAGCGGGTGGCCTGGTTGCTCATCACGTTGCTGGCCACCAGCTGCACGCGGATGACGAAGCTGTTGTTGCCAGTCTCGTTGTCGACGCCGTTGTTCGAGGCGCTGAAGGTAAAGCGCGCATCGACGCCGTCGGCGCCCAGCGTGCCGCCCACGCCACTCATGCCGCTGATGACGATGTTGCCGAGGAAGTCGCGGCTGAGCGAGCCGCCACTGCCTGCGGCGGTGAGGATCAGCTGGTAGCCCCGGCCACCGTTGAAGCTGGTGTCCAGGCGCAGGCCTGCGGGGATCAGGTCGTCGATCGAAAGGTTGCGCGTGGTGCCTTCGGGCAGGGTGACGACGATGTCGTAGAGCATGCTTTCACCCACCACCAGGTTGTTGCCGGTGGTGTGGCTGGCGCTGGAGTCGTTGTCGCTCAGGCTGCCGCCGGCAAATACCTTGCGGATTTCCGGCGCGGCCACCTGCTGGTTGGCGATGTCGGTGAGGTCGGTCGGGGTGAAGTCCGTGCCGTTGTTGACGCTGGCGTAGTTGCTCAGGATCGCCGTGCTTTGCAGCGTGCGACCGGCCGCGATGGCGTTGTTGGCGACGACGTCGTAGGTGATGACGACGATGTTCTGCCCGCTTGTGTCCGCCGCTGTACCGGCGCGTCCGGGCAGCAGGCTGGCGACGAAGCCGGCGTCGAGGAAGGTGATCTGGTTGCCGGAAACGCTGTAGTCCACGCCAGAGCGCAGCAGGGTGCCGTCGCCCCGGTAGATCTGCAGGTTGGCCGCCGCCAGGCTGCCGCCAACGAAGGCCAGGTCCGGCGGCAGGGTGATGCTGGTGACCACGTCGAAGGCACCGCCGCCGCCGCTGTTCTCGATGGCGGTGGCCAGGCGCAGCATGTCGCCGCCGTCGATGCCGGTGATGTTGCCGTCGATGGCGGAGAGATCGGTCACTTTGCCGCTGAAGGGCACGCCGGAAGTCCCCGGCTTGTTCCAGGTACCGGTGGTGCCGGTAACCGTGCCGTTGTAGCTGGAGACCACACCGTGCTTGATGTTGAGCACCGGCTCGGCGATCGACTGGACCACCGCGATGTCGGACGACACCAGCACGGTCTTGTTGATGGTGGTGGTCTGGCTGGATTGCGCCAACACGTCCAGCGAGCGCTGGTCGGCGAAGGGCTGGTCGCCCACGCGCAGGGTGAAGGTCAGCTCGATGCGCCCGCCGCTGGTCTGGTTGACGGTGTAGTTACCGAAATTGAACACCACCGAGTTGCCGGTGCCGCTGGTGACGGTGATCGCGCGTGCCGGGTCGCTGTTGCCGGGGCCGAGGCTCCATTGGCCGACACCATTGCCCACGGCCCAGCCGATGCCGCTGACGTTCAGCAGCGGCAGGGGCAGGTAGGCGGTGAGGCTGAAGTTCTCGTAGTCGCCGGTGACCAGGTTGTAGGACAGCTGGAAGGTCACCACGTCGCCGGGGCGCAGTTCGCCATCGGCGGGCGGGTTGGCGCCGTTGACCCTGAGCAGGTCGATATCCACCTGGCTGGTGGGAATGGTGCTGAGGGTCGAGGAGCCGTCGCTCTGGAGTCCGCCGATGTTGATGATGTCTTCGAGGACGGTGGCGCTCACCGTCGCGTTGTTGCCCAGGCTGTCGCCTTCGTTGATCTCGCTGTGCGGCGGATGGCTGGTGGTATAGGCCTGCTTGATGACCGCGTTGTAGCTGATGACCGCGGTGGTGGCGGCAGTCTGCACGTCGTCGAAGGCCAGGTCGCCAAACAGCGCACCTACCCCCAGGCCGCCTACGGCGTTGAGTACCGATGTGCCGATATCGATGGTGAGGGTGGTGGTGCCGTCGGCATTGGCGACGGCGCTATAGACCAGGGCGATGGTTTGGCTGGCGCCGTTCTGGCTGATCGTCATGGTCGGCGTGCCGACGATGCTCTGACCGTCGGCCAGGGTATCGGTGATGGTGAAGCGGCCCTCGCGCAGAATGTTCTCGCCGAAGGCGAAGTAGTCCGACAGCGCCACGTTGAGCACATAGCGCAGCGTGTCGCCGGGGCTCAGGCCGGTGCTGCCGGTGTCGTTCTGCAGCACCGCCTGCTTCTGCAGGGTGATGCTCTTGGCGACGAATCGCGCGCCGGTACCGTCGCCAGTGGCACTGAAGTCGACATCGGTGGCGGGGGGCGTCACGTCGCGCGGGTCCAGCGGGGTCCACTGGCCGCTGGCGGTGGGCGGGCCGAAGCTGATGGTGACGGGATTGCCGGTGGTGGGGTCGAGTACCGGATTGCCGTCAGCCCCGATTTCCGGCACGTAGAAGTCCACGGTGGCGCTGGTCGGCGCGCTCAGGGTCGCGTAGGTGATGGTGTAGGAAACGACAAAGACATTCGGGTCGGCGATGGCGGCATTGATCAGTGCCGGATCGGTCAGCACCGTGCCGTTGCGCAGGGTCACCGAGCTCAGTGTGCCGCCCGCTCCGGGCGTGATGGCGGTTACCCGCACGTCGTCAGGCACGCTCTGGGTAACGACCACGTTGTGCAGCGTCTGGCCGTCGGCGGGGGTGACGGTGACCGTCTGGGTATGCACGAAGTTGGGACCGGTGGCGGTCTCGCCTTCGGTCATGTTGATGCTCTGGGTGATGTCGAGCAGGGTTGGGTGGATCACCAGGGGGTGCAGGCTGGCTTCCACCAGACTTGGGTCGACCGTCGGGTTGTTCAGCGCGTCGTTGCCGTATTCGAAGCCACCGCGGGCATTGATGGTCAGGTCGGGGCTGCCGGTGGTCAGGCTGGTATCGGCCAGGTTGCTCAGGCTCGCGTTGACCTGCAGGGAGATGACCGGCTGGTCCTGGGACACGCTGGCATAGGGCACCTGCAGGACGACGAACTGGTCGCCCGGTTTCATGCCGACGCTGGCGGCGCTGATCACCAGCGGATTGCCACTGGAGTCCTTGGCCAGCGGGTGGGTGGCGTTGCCGGCGGCGTCGAAGGTGACGACGAAGGACTTGACCGCCTGCCCCAGGTAGCTGGCGCTGACGAAGCGGATGCCGTCGTCGCCGTCCTTGCCGGTGGCGGGTAGGAACAGGTCGACATAAGGCGCGTAGCCCACCTGGCTGGAGGTGTTGCGCAGGTCGACGTTGAAAGTGAACTGGTCGCCGAGCAGGACATTGTTGCTCGGGATACTGACGCTCACGGTCGGGCTGGCGTTGGCCAGCAGGCCCTGGAAGTGATCGAGGGTCGAGGCGGAGAGGGCGATGCCCTTGTCCACGTCGCCGGAGCGGACCTCCAGGTTCCAGTCACCGCCGGCCCTGGTGGAACCGGTGGCGTTGCTGGAGGCGCCGACATCGGCGCCGGTCCAGCGTGCCAGCTCGTTGACCAGGGTCTGGCCGGCGCTGCCGGCACCCACGTCGCAGCCATACAGCTGGATGTCCGCACCGGGGCTGAGTTCGCTGCGCCAGGTGCTCAGGCGATCGCCGAGTTGATCGACGGTCTGCGCGGTGAAGGTCTGGTTGCCCAGGGTGAACTGGCCCGTGGCGCCATGGGAGAAGACCTGGATGGAGTCGACCTTGCCCAGCTGCGCCAGGGCATTGCTGATGGTGGCGATGGCGTCCTGGCCGGCGTCGATGACCAGCGCGCTGCTGCCCACCGGCAGGTTGGCGGCCAACTGGTCGCGGTTCTCCAGGCGCGCGTCGATCACCACCAGGTTGCGCGGCGCGCTGGGCGCGGGGGCGGATGCCTGGGCGCGTGCCTCCACGGCGGTGGCGGGCGGGGCGCTGTCCTTGGCCTCTGCGGCCTGGCTGTCGTGGTGCTGCTGGTCAACCGCCGCTGCGGCGGCGCCGTCGAAGAGAATTCGTTGCTCCAGAGCGAGCGCGTGGGTGTGGGGGCGGAGAAGGAATGCGGCGCGCGCCTTGCCCTGATTATCCATTTCAGTACCCGTCGGATCGGTCAATGATCACGGCTTGGAACACAATCTCAAGCACATACGAGGAGCAAGCGTAGACGCTGATTCTCGATAGCGAATAGGAATATGTGTGTGGATTTCACGACATTGTCACAGTCAGTTTCTGACTGTTCAGACAGTGGATTGCATTGATGCGCCTACGCTTCCTACCGCTTTCCAGCTATTTTCCGAATGGCTACGCTAGAGCCTCAGGGAACGGCCAGGCTTTGCGCGAACAAAAGGCCGGCCGCAGACAGGGAAAGGGGAGAGCGGGGAATACGTTACGGGATGTTGCTGTGGTTCACGCTGGTGTTCTGGCCACTGGCGGGTTTTGGTGATCCGGCGGGCAGCGACATTGCGGTGTCGGCTCCTGACGCGGCGCCGGCCGAGCTGCGTATCGAGAACCGCACGGTCATGACCTTCCGCGGCAACCTGCTGGGCGAAACCCCGGAGCTGCGCGCACGCCGCGCAAGGGCTGCCATCGGAGACGCCTTGCAGGGCGGTGGAGAGCTTGCGGTCAGCATCGACCCGATCCAGAGCAGCTACATCGTGCTGCTGGGCTACAGTCGCGCCTTCATCGTCACGCCACAGGATGTCGACCCACCGGGCACCTCGGTACGGGTCGCGGCGGAGCAGGCAGCCGACAACCTGCGCCGCGTGGTGAGCGAGAGCGGCGAGGCGCGCAACCTGCGCTTCCTGCTCATGGCGCTGGGCTACTCGGCGCTGGCCACGGTGGTCTATTTCCTCCTGCTGCGCGGCGTAAGCCTGGGGCGGCGCCGGCTGTTCGAGCGCCTGCCGCGCCTGATGAGCCAGCACCGGCAGTGGTTCAAGCTCGGGCACACGACGCTGTTCGATGTGCAGTACATCTATTACCTGTTCGGCAGGTTGGTCTGGCTGATCTACTGGGTGGTGGTGTTCCTGTTCAGCTACCAGTGGCTGAGCTTCGTGCTGTCGCAATTCCCCTACACCCGTCCGTGGGGCGAGAGCCTCAACGTGCACCTGATCGACCTGGTGCGCTACCTGCTCAACGGCATACTCGGCGCCATGCCGGGGTTGGCGGTGGCGCTGTGCATCGTGCTGATCGCGCGGGCGATCAGCGGCTTCTCCCGGCGCCTGCTGCAACGCCTGGCGCGCCCCGGCACCCTGGGCTGGCTGACCGATGAAACGCTGCAGCCGACCACTCGGCTGACTTCCCTGGCGATCTGGCTGTTCGCCCTGGTGATGGCCTATCCCTACCTGCCCGGCTCGGGCACCGATGCCTTCAAGGGGCTCTCGGTGCTGATCGGCCTGATGATCTCTCTCGGCGCTTCCAGCGTGGTTGGCCAGGCCGCCGCCGGGCTGATCCTCACCTATTCGCGGACCCTGCGCGCCGGTGAGTTCGTCCGCATTGGCGAGCATGAGGGCACGGTGACCGAAGTCGGCATGTTCAACACCACTATCCGCACCGGCCTGGGCGAGGTACTGACCCTGCCCAACTCGATGATCACGGGCTCCGTGACCAAGAACTACTCGCGCATCGTCCAGGGCCAGGGCTACGTGGTGGATACCGTGGTGACCATCGGCTACGACACCCCGTGGCGCCAGGTGGAGGCCATGCTGGTCGAGGCGGCGCGGCGCACCGAGGGCATTCTCGACAAGCCCGCGCCTGGTGTTTTCCAGACCGCGCTGTCGGACTTCTATCCCGAGTACCGCCTGGTGGCCCAGGCCATTCCCAGTGAGCCGCGGCCCCGCGCCGAGCTGCTGAGCGTGCTGCATGCCAATATCCAGGACGTGTTCAACGAGTACGGCGTGCAGATCATGTCGCCGCACTACCTGGGCGATCCGAACCATCCCAAGTGGGTGCCGAGGGATCAGTGGTACAGCGCGCCGGCCCGTCCACCGGCCGGTGAGGATGTCGCGAAATGAATAGCGCCTCGCCGGCCTCGTGCAGGCTGCGCGGCCGCTCGTCGCCAGTCGGGCCAACTGTGGGGAGGCGGTCTACCGTAGCACCCAGGCGGTGATGGGAAAGGGCCGACTGACGCTGAACGATGCTCTCTTCGGAGAGCATCGTCGTTTCTGTGGATGGCGCCTGTCCTCACGCCTCGTCTCGTGCCCCGGGGCATCAGGGGCCTGGTTCTTCTTCAGCGGGAGATTTTCATGAACCTGCATCTGACAGACAAGCTCGCCCTGGTCAGCGGCTCGACCAAGGGCATCGGATTCGCCATCGCCCAGGGCCTGGCCCGGGAAGGCGCGCGGGTGATCCTCAACGGCCGTAGCCAGGCGTCGGTGGAGGAGGCGCTGGGCCGGCTGCGCGCGCAACAGGCCGACGCGAAGGTCGAAGGCTTCGCCGGCGACCTTTCCGATCCCCAGCAGATCGCGGCGCTGGTCCGGCGCTACCCGGCGGTGGACGTGCTGGTGAACAACCTCGGCATCTTCGACCCGAAGTCGTTCGAGGAGATCCCGGATGAGGACTGGGTGCGTTTCCTCGACGTCAACCTGCTCTCCGGCGTTCGCCTGTCCCGCGCCTATCTGCCGGGCATGAAGCAGAAGAACTGGGGGCGGGTGGTGTTCATCAGCAGTGAGAGCGCCATCCAGATTCCGTTGGAGATGATTCATTACGGCGTGACCAAGACCCCCCAGCTCGGGCTCTCCCGTGGGCTGGCGGAAAGCTGCGCCGGTACCGGCGTGACGGTGAACGCGGTGCTGCCGGGGCCGACAGCCTCCGAGGGCGTGGGGGAGTTCGTCGGCAAGCTCTCCGGTGGCCAGCCGTTCGAGGAGTTCGAGGCGGAGTTCTTCCGCACCGCGCGGCCGGGTTCGCTCCTGCAGCGCTTCGCCCGCCCGGAGGAGATTGCCAACCTGGTGGTCTATGTCTGCTCGGAAGCCTCGTCCGCCACCAATGGCGCGGCGCTGCGGGTGGACGGCGGGCTGGTGCGTTCGGCGTTCTGATTCAGTCGACGCTGCGGCTCTCGAAGGCCAGACCCAGCGCCAGGTCGCTCCAGCCGAGTTGACCAAGCCACTGCTGGGCCTTGGGGCCGGACAGGTGCGCCTCCAGCTCGGCCTGGCTGCTCCAGTGGGTTTGCAGTTGCCAGTGGTCGGCATCCAGCGCCTGCAGCTCGCCGGACTGGCAGCCGGGTTGCTGGCGCACCTGCTCCAGCAGCTGGCCCAGATGAATACCCAGCGCGCCGGCCCGACCGGAAAACGCCTGCACGCGGAGGATGGCAATGGCGGACGGGGACATGGCGGGGCTCCTTTCGGCGGACGGGATGGGAGGCCATTGGGCGCGGGCAGCGGGTCGCCGGTAAAGGCCGGAACCGGCTTTCAAAGTTGATGCTGGAAGGTTAAGTGCGCCGCGCCTGGGCTTGAACCGCCAATTCCCGGGAAAAACACCGGGCCAATCCCTTGGCATCGCGCAGAAGTCCGCTTGTACGAAAGCAGGGCAAGCGCCGGGACATGTCCGGAGTGCTGCTCCCGTAGGAGCGGATCTTATCCGCGAATCACGCAGGTAGCTCTGGCTATCGCGGACGGAGTCCGCTCCTACCTCGTTTTCTGGGTGATTCCCCTTCGGGCCAGCGCAAGCGCTGTTCGCGATGAAGCCGCGTCCCGCGTTCGCGGGTATGACGTGTGCAGCGGGCGATACATGACACCGTCACTCCCGCGAACGCGGGACAGCGCTTGCGCTGAACGCACTTCAGTGCGGCCCGAAGGGTGAGCGCAGCGAATCGCCCAAAAGCGGGCAGAACCTGGACGGGGCCCCGCGCGGCCAGCTCACCCCAACTGCTGCAGCAGGTCGCGCACCTTGTCCAGCGCCGGGTCGATGTCCAGGGTGTCGATGGCGCCGAAGCCGAGCACCAGCCCGTCACGCACCGGCTCCCGGTCGTAGAAGGGCGCCAGCCCATAGAGGCCGACCTCGACCTTGCGCGCCAGCTCCGTCAACAGCGGCACCTTGGTCGGCTGGCGGAACAGGGCGCTGAGGTGGAAGCCGGCCACCGAGGGCACCGCCTCCAGCCAGGGCGACAGGTCGCCGTCCAGCCGGGCGAGGATGCGCTCGCGGCGGCCGGCGTAGATGCCGTGGCAGCGGCGGATGTGCTTGAGCAGGTAGCCTTCGGCCATGAACTTGGCCAGGGCCCATTGCGGCAGGGTGGAGCTGTGCCAGTCGCACAGTTGGCGCGCACGGATCACCGCCGGGAACAGCGACGGCGGCAGGATCAGGTAGCCCAGGCGCAGCTCCGGGAGCAGCACCTTGGAGAAGGTGCCGATGTAGGCCACCACGCCGTGCCGGTCGAGACGCTGCAGGGCATCGGTGGGCCGGCCTTCGTAGCGGAACTCGCTGTCGTAGTCGTCCTCGATCACCAGCGCGCCCAGCTCGACGGCCCGCTCCAGCAGCGCCTCGCGTCGCGCCGGGCTCATCGGCATGCCCAGCGGGAACTGGTGCGAAGGCGTGCTGTAGATCATCCGCGTGCCATCGGGAATCCGCTCCACCTGCATGCCTTCGGCGTCCACCGGCACGCCCACCACCTCGGCGCCGAGCATGCGGAACAGCAGCCGCGCCGGGGGATAGCCGGGGTCTTCCATGGCGACCTTGTCGCCGGGGCGCAGCATCACCCGTGCGAGCAGGTCCAGGGCCTGTTGCGCGCCGTTGCAGACCATCACGTCGTCCAGCTGGCAATTCACCCCACGGGCATAGGCGATGTGCCGGGCGATGCCGTCGCGCAGCGGGGCGATGCCCTCGGGGCGGCTGTAGTGCCCGCGCGGGGTGTTCATCTGGCGCATGGCGTAGTTCACGCAGCGCCGCCATTCCTCCTGGGGAAACTGCAGCTGGGTGGTGGCGCCGCCGATGAAGTCGGCCTTGGCCGTACCTTCGGCGCCGGGATGGCTGAGGCGCGGGTTGAGGCTGGCCCAATGGTCGATGTTGGCCTGGCTGGCAAAGCGGAAACTGTCCTGGCGCCGGTCGCTGCGGGGCATCCGCGCGTTGACGAAGGTGCCGCTGCCGACCTTGCCGACCAGCACGCCCTCGTAGGTCAGCTGCGCATAGGTATCGGAAATGGTCTTGCGCGAGATGCCCAGTTGCTCCGCCAGCAGGCGACTGGGCGGCAAACGGGTGCCGGGGGCCAGGCGGCCGGTATCGATGGCTTCGCGCAGCTGGCGATAGAGTTGCCCGGCCAGGTCTTTCTGGCCGTGGATGATCAGGTGAAGCTCCAAAGCTGGCTCCGGCGGGCGTGGCAGAGCTGGAAGAGTAGCGCCGGGCGGATCGGCCGGTGAAGTTGCGTGATCACTTTTCCACGAATTGGCCACCGGCCAGACGCCCGGCGCCGCGCACAATAGGGCGGCCCCATAACCGAGAAGCCCGCCATGCAGCCACGCCTGGATTACTACACCGCATCGCCCGAGGCCCTGAAGGCGGTACTGGCCCTGGAGGCCGCGATCTTCGAGCTGTCCGTCGAGCGGCCGTTGCTGGAGCTGGTCCGCCTGCGCGTGTCGCAGGTGAACAACTGCGCCTTCTGCGCCGACATGCACGCGATGGAGGCCCGGCGCGCCGGGGAGACGGAGCGGCGCCTGTTCGCCGTCAGCGTCTGGCGCGAGTCGCCGTTCTTCACCGAGCGCGAGCGGGCGGCGCTGGACTGGTGCGAGGCGGTGACGCTGCTCTCGGAGTCGAAGGTGCCCGACGCGGTGTTCGAGCATGCGCGGGAGCAGTTCAGCGAGCGCGAGCTGGTGGACCTCACGGTGGCCATCGGCGCGATCAACGTGTGGAATCGTCTGGGCGTGTCCTTCCGCCAACTGCCGCCGGTTTGAGGAATTTCTCAGACGGCTCCGACGTTCCCGGCATGCATAGGAGCGGACTTTGTCCGCGATGTCCCCGCCACAGGGACTGACTTCGGTAGGTCCGTAGGATGGCGTGGAGCGAAGCGATACCCATCATGGCGGATAACGCTGGCGCGCTATGCGCCCTACAAGGGCTGCGTCACGGCGGGTCGTCGCATCGGCAGGCAGCACAGCGCGCCGATCAGCAAGGCCCCGGCGGCAGCGCCCAGGGCCGGGATGAAGCTGCCGGTCAGCCCGCGCAGGGCGCTGGCCACCAGCGGCCCGACGATTTGCCCAACGCCGTACAGTGCGGTCATCGCCGCCAGCATGTTGAAGCGCACCTGGCTGGCCGCCGCGCGCGCCGCCGGCATGGCGATGGTCACGGTACCCATGAAGCTGCCGCCCACCAGCACCGCGCTGCCCAGGTAGAGGTAGGCCGATTCGCCCAGTGCCGGCAGCAATACGCCCAGGGTCTGCACCAGCAGGTTCAGCGCCAGCGCGCGGCGGCTGCCCAGCTTCAGGTGCAAGCGGTGCCAGAGGAAGCACGAAGGCGCCGCGCCGAGACCAAAGACCGCCCACACCTGCAACGGATCGATTGCACCCAGACCGCTCTTCATCAGCAGCGGCAGGTAGGTGGCGGTGATGATGTAGCCGAACCCCGCGAGACCGTAGACCAGCAGGATGATCGGCGCGGAGAACTGCGGCGCTTGGCCTGAAACAGACGCGGCTTGCTGCGTGGTGGATGGCCCAGGTCGCCGGAGCGCCGGCGCGGCTAGCAGCGACAGCACCAGGCCAGCCAGTGCCAGCACGCACCAGATCGCCGCGCTGCCCAGCCCGAGGGCGTTGCCGGCGACGATCAGCTCCGCCGAGACGAGGATGCCGATGCCGACCCCGGCGAACATCATCGGTGCGCCGTGGCTCTCGCCCATGCTTTGCAGCAGCCACTGCGCCGCGCCCACCAGCGCCATGGCGCTGAGCACGCCGGCCAGCAGACGCACTCCGATGGCGAACCCGGTTGGCGCCGGAATGGCCATGGCGGCCAGGGCGATCAGCGTACCGGTCAGGGCCAGTACGCAGATTCGCGCGGCATGGCGTTCATGGCTACGCGCCAGGAGCAGGGCGCCGAGCAGGTAGCCGGCGTAGTTGGCCGAGGCGGCCAGGGAGCCGCCAGTGACGCTGAGCAGACCGTCGTGCACCATCAGCGGATAGAGGCCAGTGAAGGCGAAGCGGCCGAAGCCCATGCCCACCGCGAGGATCAGTGCTGCCGACCATGCGGCGGGCAGGCGCCGCGAGGTGTTCACGGGCGGGCCTCCAGGGTTTCCCGCCAGCGCCGGAAGGCGCCGGTGGCATAGCCGTCGCGCCAGATCAGCAGGGTGTCTACGTCCATTATCGGGACGACCTGCAGGTCCGGCATGTCCCGTTGCAATTCCAGCACCGAACGGGGCAGCACGCCGATGCAGGAGCCGGCGTTCACGCAGGCGAGAATGCCGTGATAGGAGCCCACTTCCTGCACCGCCAGCGGCGCGACTTGCAGCCAGCGCTCGGCCAGCAAGCGGTAGGTGCAGCCACGGGCGAAGCCGGCGAGGGTGCGGATCTGCACGTCCTCCGGCTGCTTCACTGGCGGATGGTTGCCCGGCAGCACCAGTAGAAGTTCCTCGCGGAATACCGGCTCAGCGCGCAGGCCGCGCTCCAGCGCCGTTTCGAAGCCGGGCTCTGCACGCAGGATGTCGGGGTGGGCGATCAGCGCGCAGTCGAGCTGGCGGTTCAGCACCTCGTCCAGCAGCTTCTGGCTGTGGCCGGTGCCGACCCGCAGTTCCACCTCCGGACAGTCGCGGTGGAAGCGTGCCAGGGGCTCCGGCAGGCGGCTGGCGGCAGTGGCTTCCATGCTGCCCAGGCGCAGGGTGCCGCTGGCGCTGTCCGGGTGCAACGACTGGCGCGCCTCGGCGGCCAGGGCCAGCAATTGCTCGGCGTAGACCAGGAACTCGCGGCCCTGGTCGGTCAGCGTCATGCGCTTGCCGTCGCGCAGGAACAGCGCGGCGCCAAGGTCATCCTCAAGCTGGCGGATGCGCGTGGTGACGTTGGACTGCACCCGTTGCAGGCGGGCGGCGGCGCGGGTGACGCTCTGCTCCTCGGCCACGCAGCGGAAGATTTCCAGGCTGGAGAGATCCATGATTAATCTTCATTAGAGAACATATTGCGGTAAATATTCTCTTCATGAGATGGTAAGTCAAGCGGCGATACTGCCGGAGCGACGACGAGGACCCCATCATGCGCATCACCGAACTGCTCGGCATCCAGCACCCTATCATCCAGGCGCCCATGGTCGGTGTGTCCACGCCAGCGCTGGCCGCGGCGGTGTCCAATGCCGGTGGTCTCGGCTCCATCGGTCTTGGCGCGAGCAATGCCACGCAGGCCCGCGCATTGCTGGAGCAGACCCGCGCCCTCACCGACAAGCCGCTGAACCTCAACCTGTTCTGCCATCGCCCGGCGCAGGCAGATGCCGGGCGCGAAGCGGCCTGGCTGGAGCACCTGCGGCCGCTATTCGCCGAGTTCGATGCGCAGCCTCCCGCGCAGATCACCGAGATCTACCGCAGCTTCCTGGCCGACCCGGAGATGCTGGAGTTCCTGCTGGACGCGTGCCCGGCCGTGGCCAGCTTCCACTTCGGCCTGCCGCCGCAGAACTGGATCGACCGCCTGAAAGCTGCCGGCATCCGCCTGCTGGCTACCGCCACCTGCCTTTCGGAAGGCCGCGCCATCGAGGCGGCGGGCATCGACGCCATCGTCGCGCAAGGTTATGAGGCCGGCGGTCACCGTGGCGTATTCGAGCCGGGGAAAGACGCGCGCATCGGCACCTTCGCGCTGGTCCGCACACTGGTGAAAGGCACCGGCCTGCCGGTGATTGCCGCTGGTGGAATCATGGATGGGCAGGGTATGCGCGCGGTGTTCGAGCTGGGCGCGCAGGCCGTGCAGATGGGCACGGCTTTCATCTCCGCCAGCGAGTCCTCGGCCAGCGCCGCGTTCAAGGCGGCGCTGCGTGGCGAGCGTGGGGAGCGCACCGAAGTGACGGCGGCGATTTCTGGCCGCGCTGCGCGGGGCATGGTGAACCGGCTGTTCACCGACGTGGGCAGCGCGGATGCGCCGGCGCTGCCGGACTACCCGTTCACCTACGACGCAGCCAAGGCGCTGACGGCAGCAGCGACCGCCAAGGGCAACACCGACTTCGCCGTGCAGTGGGCCGGGCAGGGCGCGCCGCTGTCGCGGGAGATGCCGGCGGCGGAATTAGTAGCAACCCTGATGACCGAGTTCCGGGCGTAGGACCGAGGGGGACACCTGGTCCTTGCTCGCGATCTGCTGCCGCACCTGTAGCAGCGCCCCATGGGCGTGATCGCGGGCATGGCCCGCTCCTACAGGAGTCGCGCACCAGGACTCGAGTTGCCGCAATTCGTAGGATGGGTGGAGCGAAGCGATACCCATGCTGTCGGTGCACGATGTTGATGGGTTTCGCTTCGCTCTACGCCATCCTACAAGGGCACAAAAGACTGTTGCTCCTACAGGGCCTGAATCCCCGACATCGGGCCGAACCAATTGACGGAGGGTGCTCCTGAATCAGCGGGCGCTGATGGCGGCGGCGGGTTTCTCCCGTGGCCGCCAGAGTTCGGCCAGCAGCACGCCGGCCAGGGTCAGCGCACCGCCGACCAGGTGGTAGCTGGTCAGGCGCTCGCCCAGCACTACGGCGGCGATGGCGGCGGTCAGCACCGGCAGCAGGTTGAAGAACAGCGACATGCGGCTCGGGCCCATGCGCGCCACGCCCTGCATCCAGGCCAGCGCGCCGACGATGGAGGCGAACAGCGCGGCGTAGAGCACCAGCGGCAGGTTGGATGCGGTCAGCCCCGTGTGCGGCGAGACCAGGTACAGCGGTAGTAGCGCCAGAATCGCCACCAGCACCTGCAGGTAGAGCATCACCAGCGGCGGCAGTCGCAGGTTCCACTTCTTCAGCAGCACGCCATACACGCCGTAGGCGAGGGTGGCGAAGATCATCATGCCGTCGCCCAGGTTCACGCCGTGGCTGAGCAACTGCTGCGGGTTGCCCTGGGTGATCACCAGCAGTACGCCGCTCAGCGAGACCAGCGCGCCGAGCAGCGCCGCGAAACTCATGCGGTTACCGAGCAGGATCGAGGCCAGCGCAAGGGACATCAGCGGCATCAGCGAGAGGATGATGCCCATGTTGGTGGCCGAGGTCAGCGCGGCGGCGTAGTAGGCCAGGCACTGGTAGACGGCCATGCCGAGCAGGCCGAGGGTGACGATCTTGCCCAGGTTGGCGCGGATCGTCGGCCAGTGGGCGAGGGTGGCGCGGAGCATGAAGGGGGTCAGCAGCAGGCCGGCCAGCAGCCAGCGGAAGAAGCCGATCTCCGCCGGGGCGATCTGCCCCACGGCGAGTTTGTTGACGACGGTATTGCCGGACCAGATGACCACGGCCAGCAGGGGGAACAGGTAATTCATGGTGGAACGCTTCCGGGGATAACGGTGCGTATTGTCCGTCCGTCCGAATCGAGACGTATAATGAAATCCGGACAATCCACCCCGGCATTCGGACATGACCCGCGCCACGGCACTTTTCCCGCCCACTTTCGAAGCGCTGCCTTCGGACATCTACTTCCGTTACGACGAGTTCGATGCCGGCACCCACTCGCCCAGCCATCGCCACGCCTGGGGCCAGCTCAACTACGCCTCCCACGGTGTGATGGAGCTGGAGGTGGATGGCCAGCGCTTCCTCTCGCCGCCGCAGTACGCCGTGTGGGTGCCGCCGGGGCGGGAGCACAGCTGCTACAACCGCCAGGCCATCGTCTATCGCTCGCTTTATGTGTCCGCCGAGCTGTCGCGCAAGCTGCCGGTTTCACCCTGCACCCTGGCGATCAGCGACATTCTCAAGGCCATCCTTTCCGATTTCGCCGAGCGCCAGGTGAACGTCCCGCAGAGCGATGCGGACCGCCGACTGGCCGACGTGGTGATCGATCAGCTGCAAGCGGCGCAGCCCCACGACGACTATCTGCCGTACGCCAATGGCGGCGCATTGGGTGAAGTGCTGGCCGCGCTGCAGGCCGCGCCCGGCGACAACCACACCCTGGCCCAGTGGGCCGAGCGCGTACACAGCACCGAGCGCACCCTGGCGCGGGCCTGTCGGCGGGAATTGGGGATGTCGTTCGGGGAATGGCGACAGCGCCTGCGGTTTCTCGCCGCCATCGAGGCGCTGACATCAGGAGAGGGGGTTCAGCAGATCGCCTTCAACCTGGGCTATAGCAGCCCGTCGGCGTTCATCGCGATGTTCCGCCGGCTCTCCGGCACCACGCCGGAGCAGTACCGCTCGACCTTCCGGGCGCTGGGGCAGGCGTGAGGGGCTTTTGATCTTGTAGGAGCGAGCTTGCTCGCGGACCTGCCTGACGCTGGCCTTGCCGGCGAGTCGCGGAGAAGCTTGTAGGAGCAACTGTCTTTTGGGCTATTCGCTGCGCTCACCCTTCGGGCCGCACTGAAGTGCGTTCAGCGCAAGCGCTGTCCCGAAGGGGAATCACCCAGAAACAACGTAGGAGAGGCCCGGCCCCCGATCTCTCCTGCAAACGCTGGGACTTGCGTTAAGGCTCGATCAGCCCAGGTCTTCTTCCAGCGCCAGCAGCTCTTCCACGCGCTGGCGGCGGCGGATCAGCTTGGCATCCGCGCCCTCCAGCAGCACCTCGGCAATCAGCGGGCGGCTGTTGTAGTTCGACGACATGGACGCGCCGTACGCTCCGGTGTCGTGGATCAGCAGCAGGTCGCCAACCTGGGCGCGAGGCAGCGCGCGGGGGGTGACCACGCCGCCATCGCCCTGGGTGAACACGTCGCCGGACTCGCACAGTGGGCCGGCCACCACGCTGTCGATCACCTCGCGGCTGTCCGCGTCACCGGCCAGCAGGCTGATGCCGTGGTAGCTGCCATACATCGACGGGCGCATCAGCTCGTTGAAGCCGGCGTCCACCAGCACGAAGTGGTTGCGGCCGGCGTCCTTGGTGGCCCGGACTTCGCTGAGCAGGCAACCGGCCTGGGCGACCAGGTAGCGGCCCGGTTCGATTTCCAGGTGCAGTTTGTGGCCGACCACGGCCTCGGCGGCCTTGCGAGCCTTGTCCCAGAGCTGGAAGTAGTGCGCGGTATCCACTTCCGGATCGCCGTCGCGGTAGGGGATGGACAGGCCGCCGCCAGCGGAAATCCCGGACAGGTCGTGGCCGGCGCCCTTCACCAGGCGCACCAGACCGAGCATGGCCTCGCCGACCTGGGCCAAGTGGCCGTAGTCGACGCCCGAACCGATGTGCATGTGCAGGCCCACCAGGCGCAGGCCGCGCTCGCGGATCACGTCCAGGGCGGCGCGCAGGTCGCTGTGCCAGATGCCGTGCTTGGAGTGCTCGCCGCCGGTGTTGGTCTTGTTGCTGTGGCCGTGGCCGAAACCGGGGTTGATGCGCAGCCAGACCGGGTGGCCGGGGGCGACCTCGCCCAACTGGCGGAGCATGTCGATGGAGCCGGCGTTCACCGGGATGCCGTGCTCGACCACGGTTTCCAGGGTGGCGCGGTCCAGCAGGTCGGCAGTGAAGACGATATCGGACTCATCCTCCCGGCACGAGTAGCCGGCGGCCAGGGCGCGCAGCAGCTCGCCCTGGGACACCGCGTCGACCTTCACCCCCTGTTCGCGCATCAGGCGCAGGATGTGCAGGTTCGAGCAGGCCTTCTGGGCGAAGCGGATGGTGTCGAAGCTCTTCAGGCGCTCGATCTGGCCGCGGATGGTGGCGGCGTCGTAGACCCACAGCGGGGTGCCGAATTGCAGGGCCAGCTGTTCGGCGCGGGGCAGGGCGAGGAAGGGCATGAATGAACTCCGAAGGTAGATGGCGCCAGTCTACCGGTCCTTTGCATGCCTGAATAATGCCGCTTGTTGGTTGGTCAATTCAATTTTGATATAGGGTGCAGCCCACGCCGGCTTCGCGCAGGCGCTGTACCAGCACGCCAGCTTCTGCCTGAAGCGCCGCCACGAAGCGCTCGCGCAGCGGTGTAGCGGGGCGGTACAGCGGTTTCGCCACGCTGACCAGGAACGGCAACGAGAATGCCAGTGGGCGCAGCTGGATGCCCTGGCCCTGGAACATCAGCGCGGTAATCGGGTTGACCACGGCCAGGCCCAGTCCGGCGCGGACCATGCTGCACACCGAGACGGCACTGTGGGTTTCCACCTGCATCTGCCGTTGCACGCCGGCACCGAGGAACACGGCGTCGATCAGGTGCCGGTAGCGGTCGCTGGTGGCCAGGCTGACGAAGGGCAGGCCGGCGAAGTCCGCCGCCTCCAGGCGCTCGCGGGCCAGCAGCGGATGGCCGTCCGGGAGGATGCACACCTCATCCACCGCCAGCAGCGGCTGCAACTCGGTGCCGCGCGGGGCGTCGTCGTTCTCGATCAGGCCGATGTCGTGGTGCTGGGCGCTGAGCGCCTCTTCCAGATGCGGCGATTCCAGCGCCGCCACTTCCAGGCTGATGGCGGGGTTTTCCCGGCTGAAGCGCCGGCAGGCTTCCGGCAACAGCGCCTGGGACAGCGCCGGCAGGCAGCCGATGGAGAACTTGCCCTCGGCGAACTGCCCGAGGCTGCCGGCGAAGGCGACGATGCGGTCCAACCCGGTGAAGGAGCGCTCCACCTCCTCGAACAGCATCAACGCCCGCGCCGTCGGCGCCAGCCGCCCGCGCTCGCGCACGAACAGGTCGAAGCCGATCAGCTGCTCCAGCCGCGCCAGTTCGCGGCTGACCGTGGGCTGGCTGGTGTGCAGGAAGGAGGCCGCGCGGGTGACGCTGCCGGTGGTCATGACCGCGCGGAAGACTTCGATGTGGCGGAGGGTAATCATGGGGTAGGCCAGAAGGGAGATAGCGGGAGGGTAAGGGGCGCGAGCGCCGTGGGCAAATTCCAATGCCTTGAGGGCCATTGCCTTCAGAGTGTCCTGACAAGATCGTCATCGCGCTATAGCATTGCGCCACCATTAATGGGTGGACGCAGGATGCGCAAATTTTCGGTTTGGTCGATAGGGATGGCGCTGGTGTTCGCCACGACGCTGGTGCTCGCTGCTAATACCCCCTGTTCCGGCAGCAAGGGCGGTATCGCCCGTTGCCAGGGCGATCTCTTCCTCTGTAATGACGGCTCCATCAGCGGTTCGAAGAAGAGCTGCCCGGCCTATACAGGACTGCGCGGTTCCAGCGCTCCTTCGCTGCAACGCTTTTCGTCCGATAGCGGTTCTTGCTCTTGCAGCAGCGGTACCTTCTGTACGGGGCCGCGCGGCGGCGTCTACTGCCTGACGCCTAGTGGGAACAAGAGTTATCGGCGTAAATAGCCATGTAGGGCGCATAACGCCTAAGGCTTTATGCGCCGTTTTCGGGTTAGGTGTTTTTGCGCCGCTTCAGCGTGTGCTGGGACTTTTTGTTTCGCCCCCTCGGGCGAGTTACTTTCTCAAACGGCGGATGGCCGCCCCCCAGAAAGTAACCAAAGGTTTTGCCCCTGCATCCGGTTTTTCGCTTAGGCGAAAAATACCGTCGCTCCATCGAAGTTTCAGGGGCACGCGTCGACGGGCCATCCATGGCCCAACGACGCTCTCGCGGCATCCTTGCCGCTCAACCCCTGAAACTCCGATTCCACTCGGTCTCCTGAAGGGGCGCTCCGGCGTGTGCGGATGTCTCGCTGGAAACCGCTTTTCGTAGGAGCGAGCTTGCTCGCGAACTTGGGGGATCGCGGACTCCGTCAGCGCACGCCGAAACGCGACAGCAGGCGCTGCAGCAGGCGAGGGGGCGCCTAGCCCTTCTCCGCGATTCGCCAGCATGGTCGGCGTCAGCCATGTAGGGGGGATAACTCGTTCCGGGTTATGCGCTCTACGTTGCTCTTTGTAGGATGGGTGGAGCGCAGCGATACTCATGCCGATGGCGCATGGAGCTGATGGGTATCGCTTCGCTCCACGCCATCCTATGAACCTGCGCTTCTGCGAGATTCGATACGTGTAACTGGGCTCAGTGAAAATCCCGACTCCGCACATCCAGCCCCTCCAGCAGCTCACTCAAGTCCGTCAGCCTCCCGGCGATCACATGGCGCACGCCGTCCTTGGCTTCCAGGGTGCCGTCCACCTGCATCAGGCGGGCGCTGAGGAAGGGGCGGCGCTGCTGTTCGGCGAGGTCGCGCCAGACGATCACGTTGATCATGCCGAACTCGTCTTCCAGGGTGACGAAGGTGACGCCGCTGGCCGTGCCGGGGCGCTGGCGGCCGACGACCAGGCCGGCGACGCGCACCGGGCGGTCGGCTTCCAGGCTGGTCAGCTCCCGTGAGCTGCGGCAACGGCGGGCCTTGAGGGCGCCGCGCAGCAGGGTCATGGGGTGCGGGCCGAGGGTGGTACCGAGGGTCGCGTAGTCGGTCAGCAGGTCTTCACCACGGCTGGGCAGCGGCAGGCTGACCGGCGCTTCCTCGGTGACCTGGCCGGCGAACAGCGGCAATTGCGGCTCGACCCCGGCAATCGCCCAGCGCGCCTTGTGCCGATGGCCGGCGAGGCCGCGCAGGGCGCCGGCGTCGGCCAGCTGTTCACGTGCGCGGCCGTCCAGATGGGCGCGCAGGCAGAGGTCGGCGACGTCGTCGAAGGGCCGCTGCTCGCGCGCCTGGGTCATGGCGTTGGCCACGTCCTCGCGCAGCCCGCGCACCATGCGCAGGCCGAGGCGGATCGCCGGCTGGCGTTCGGGAATGGGTTCCAGGGTGCAGTCCCAGAGGCTGTGGCGCACGTCCACCGGACGGATCTCCAGGCCGTGGCGGCGGGCGTCCTGCAGCAGCTGGTCGGGGCTGTAGAAACCCATGGGCCAGCTGTTGATCAGCGCGCAGGTGAAGGCTGCCGGTTCGTGGCATTTCAGCCAGCAACTGGCGTAGGTGAGCAGGGCGAAGCTGGCGGCGTGGGACTCGGGGAAGCCGTAGCTGCCGAAGCCCTTGATCTGCTCGAAGATGCGCGCGATGTATTCCTGCGGGTAGCCCTTGGCGGTCATGCGCTCGAACAGCTTCTTGCGGTGCGGTTCCAGCCCGCCGTGGCGCTTCCAGGCGGCCATGGAGCGGCGCAGGTGATCGGCCTCGCCGGGGGTGTACTCGGCGGCGATGATCGCCAGCTGCATCACCTGCTCCTGGAACAGCGGCACGCCCAGGGTGCGCTCGAACACCGGCTTGAGTTCCTCGGAGGGGTAGTCGACCTTTTCTTCCTTGTTCCGCCGCCGCAGGTAGGGGTGGACCATGTCACCCTGGATCGGGCCGGGGCGGACGATGGCGACTTCGATCACCAGGTCGTAGAAGGTCTCGGGGCGCAGGCGCGGCAACATGGCCATCTGCGCGCGGGACTCGATCTGGAACACGCCAACGGTGTCGGCGCGGCTGATCATCGCGTAGGTCTGCGCGCACTCCTGCGGCAGCGTGGCGAGGGTCCAGTGCTGGCCGCGATAGTCGGCGATCAGGTTGAAGCAGCGGCGCAGGGCGCTGAGCATGCCGAGGGCGAGCACGTCGACCTTGAGCAGGCCGACGGCGTCGAGGTCGTCCTTGTCCCACTGGATCAGGGTGCGCTCGGGCATCGCCGCGTTCTCCACCGGCACCAGGGTTTCCAGCGGCTGCTGGGAAATGACGAATCCACCGGGGTGCTGTGACAGGTGCCGGGGGAAGCCGACCAATTGCCCGGTCAGGGCCAGCACGCGGCGCAGGATCGGGCTTTCCGGGTCGAAGCCGGCCTCCAGCAGGCGCTCGGGCGGCGGCGCTTCGCGGCTCCAGGCGCCGCAGCAGTCGGCCAGCGCGCCGACCTGGTCCGGCGGCAGCCCCAGCGCCTTGGCCACGTCGCGCACCGCGCCGGCGCCCCGGTAGGTGCTGGCCACGGCGGTGAGCGCGGCGCGGCTGCGGCCGTAGCGCTGGAACACGTACTGGATGACTTCCTCGCGGCGGTCGTGTTCGAAGTCGACGTCGATGTCCGGCGGCTCGTTGCGCTCGCGGGAGATGAAGCGTTCGAACAGCAGTTTCGCCTTGGATGGGTCTAGTTCTGTGATCCCAAGGGAGAAGCAGACCACCGAGTTGGCCGCTGAACCGCGCCCTTGGCAGAGGATGCTCTGGCGGCGGGCGAAGGCGACGATGTCGTGGACGGTGAGGAAGTAACTGTCGTATCCCAGCTCGGCGATCAGCTCCAGCTCGTATTCCACCTGTTTGCGCGCTGTATCGGTCTCGCCCTCCGGCCAGCGGCGCTTGATGCCTTCCTCAGTCTTCTCGCGCAGCCAGGTGGTCGGCGTATGGCCTTCGGGCACCAGCTCGCGTGGGTACTGGTACTTCAGATTGCTCAGATCGAAGGTGCAGCGCTCGGCAATCTTCAGCGTTTCCGCCAGCAGCTCGGCCGGGTAGGTCGACGCCAGCGCCTCCCACGGCCGCAGATGGCGCTCGCCGTTGGGGTAGAGGTGCTGGCCGGCCTCGTGCACCGGCAGGTGCTGGCGGATGGCGGTCATGCAGTCCTGCAGGGCGCGGCGGCCACGGGCGTGCATGTGCACGTCGCCGCAGGCCACGGCGGGGATGGACAGACGTGCGGCCTGTTCCTGCAGGCGGCGCAGCTTGCCGGTGTCGTCCGGGCCCTTGTGCAGTTCGACGCCGAGCCACAGGCGCTCGGGGAACAGGCCGCGCAGCCAGAGGCCGTCGTCGTCCTGCTCGTTTCGTGGCAGCCAGATCGCCAGCAGGTGGTTGAGGTTACCGTCGAAGTCCGCGCGCACCAGGCGATAGCTGCCTTTCTCGGCGCGGCGGCGGGCGTGGGTGAGCAGGCGGCAGAGGTTCTCATAGCCGGCCAGGTTCTCTGCCAGCAGTACCAGCTTCGGGCCTTGCTCGAGGCTCAGCTCGCTGCCGGTGATCAGCGGGATTTCCTTCTCCTTCGAGGCCTGCCAGGCGCGGACGATGCCGGCCAGGCTGCATTCGTCGGTGATCGCAAGCGCCCGGTAGCCGAGCTTCTTCGCCCGCTCGAACAGCTCGGCGGCGCTGGAGGCGCCGCGCTGGAAGCTGAAGTTGGACAGGCAGTGCAACTCCGCGTAGCCGATGCCTTCGACTGGCGCGCTCATGCGAACCAGCCGTGCAGCAGCAGGGGCCCGTCGTCGCCCACCGGGCGGAATACCCAGGCGCGCTGGCCGCTGCGGGTGCGCACCTGGTAGTAGTCGCGGCGGATGTCCTCGCTGTCCCACCAGCCGGATTCGATGCGCTCGGGGCCCGCCAGCAGGGTCGGGGCGAACTCGCG
The DNA here is from genome assembly GCF_009189165.1 of Pseudomonas sp. SCB32. NCBI lineage: Bacteria > Pseudomonadati > Pseudomonadota > Gammaproteobacteria > Pseudomonadales > Pseudomonadaceae > Pseudomonas > Pseudomonas sp. SCB32. The sequence goes on along the minus strand of NZ_CP045118.1, from coordinate 3,256,544 downwards.
CAGCGGCTGGGGTTCGGCCAGCAGCCAGCCGGGACGCGGAGCTTCGGTGATGGGCTGCAGCGGCGTGGAGCTGTCTTGCCAGGCGCGCTCGGGGCGATGGTCGGCGCGGCTACCCAGACTGTGCACGGCGTCGTCACCCAGTCGCGCGCGCAGGCGTTCTCGCAGCTGCTCCCAAGGCAGCGACTGTTGCGGGCGGTCGTCGAACAGCTCGCGGTGCTGCGGCACGAAGGGTGGTAGATCGTCGGCCAGCAGACGCACGCTGTGCACCGGGGCGCGCAGTTGCAGTTGCTCCAGGCGGCCACGGGTCAGCTCGAAGAGCATCGCCGCCTCGCGCTCGGCGCTGAGCAGGCCGACCGGCATTTGCGTGTCGCTGCCTTCGTGGTGCTCCAGATGCAGGACGAAACGCTGCACGCCGCTGTCGCGCCCGGCGAGGAAGGCGGCAAGGTCGGCGGTCAGGCGGCGCAGCGGGAACAGCAGCGCCTGGGTGGATTCCACGTCGAAGTTCAGCTCGATACGCGACTCGAAGCGGTCCGGTGGCCGATAAAACTCCAGGGCCAGCGGGCGCTGGCCGAGCAGGGTGTCGACCTGCCGCAGCACCTGCGGCGGGAAGCGCCGGGCCAGGCTTTCGCGCGGCAGGGCGAGCAGTTGCTGCAGGCTGCGCAGGCCCATGCGGCCCAGCGAGGTGGCGGCGTCACGCTCCAGGCCCAGGCGCTCCAGCGGCATCCTGCCCAGGTACTGGCGCAACTGGTCGTTGTCGTGGATCGCCAGGCCGTCGTGGCCGTTGGCGAGGATGCGCGCGGCGGCCGGATTGGGCGCGGCGGTGATGCGATGGCGGAAGCCCAGCCCGTTCAGCTCCTCGCGCAGACGCGCCTCGAAGCGCGGCCAGGGGCCGAACAATTGCAGGCTGGACTGCACCTCCAGCAGCAGCGCGCGCGGGTAGTGCTGGCTGACCTGCGAGCTGAAGCCGTAGGCCCAGGCGGCCAGCAGGTTCTGCCAGCGCTGCACTTCGCGCAGGTCGTACTCGGCGGTGGCGAAGTCGCGGCTCAAGGCCTGGGCGGCGGTGAGCGACTGGCCGGGCTTGAGGCCCAGTGCCCGCGCGGCCGGGTTCACCGCTTGCAACACGCGGCGCTGGGGCGGCCCGGCGAGCAGCGCCAGGGCGGCGTCCGGCTCGGGACGGCCGCGCAGCACGCCGTCCATTGCCAGCTGTGGCAGGAGAATGCAGGCCCAGAGCATGGCGACCTCAGTGCCAGGGCAGCGGGATGGGCCGCGCCGGCGCCAGGCCGCCCCGGCACTTGAGCACGCGCAGCTGCGCCGGATTGGCGTCCAGCGCCAGGCGCAGGGCGGCGGGCGAGGGGTTGAGCGCTTCACGCTGCGAGCGGTAGGCGATGGCCAGGGCCTGCCCGGTTTCGGCGGCCACCTGCAGACGGCGCAGGGCGCGGTCGTCGGCCTGTTGCGGCCAGCACAGCACGGCGCCGCAACTGCCCGAGCGCAGGCATTGCTCGGCGGCCCAGAGGGCGTCGCGGCCGCTGGCTTGCACGATGGCGAGCTGATCCAGCGCGACCCCGGCGGCCTGCCAGGCGGCCGGGTAGGGGATGTGGGGGGGGGCGACCAGCACAATGCGTTCGCCGGCTGCGCTGAGCCGCGCGAGGGTCGGCCAGACCAGTTGCAGCTCGCCGGTGCCTTCGGCGGCCAGGAGGATTTCGCTGAGCGCCGCTTCCGGCCAACCGCCGCTGGGCAGGGTGGCATCCAGCACCGTGTGGCCAGTGGGCTGCAGGCTGGGCGGCAGGCCCTGGGGCTGGCCCTTCCAGACCTGGCGCTGATGGAACAGGGTGTCGAGCGCGACCACGCTGCCCATCACTCGCTCCTGGTCGGCAAGCGACGACGGTCAGGTGTCCGGCAGGAGGGCCGGGGGAGGGAAATGGGGTGGCGGGGCATGGGATGGCTCGGATTGCGCTGTATGGATATACAGTTTATCCGGTGGAGTGGGGGCGTCAATGGTGGTTGGTCTGAAGGGGATTCGGACGCGCGGGGCGCTTTCTGTATGAGCGGGCCCTGCCCGCGATCCGCCGGCAGGGTCGGCGCTTTCTCTTGCTCTGGTGTTGCAGGTCTGCTGCGTTGGCTTGGGTGTTCCTGTGCGGCTTCGGCGTTTGCGGACATACTGGGTTTCGCCCCCTCGGGCGACCTACTTTGGCAAACGCCCCAAAGTAGGCAAAGGTCTTGCCCCGGACATCCGGTTTTTCGCTTGGGACGGAAAATTCCCTCGTTGAATCGAAGTTTCAACGAGGCCTACTGAATGGGGCATTCGGCGCGCGTGGATGTTTCTCTGGAAGACTTAAAAGCCAAAGCCAAAGCTGCTCTTTCGTAGGAGCGGAGCTTCTCCGCGATCAGCCGGCAAGGCCGGCGCTGAGTGGGTTCGCGAGCAAGCTCGCTCCTACAATTTGGCGCTGTACCTCGGTGCCCGCTCCTACAGGGAAAGTCGGAGCGCTCTTCGTAGGACCGAGGGGGACGCCCAGTTCTTGCTCGCGAACCGCACGGCACAAGGACAATCGCGGAGTACGGATATCCGCGCGCAGGCTTACAGCAGCAGATCCCCCTGCGGCGCCTTCGACCGCGGCGGGTCGGCGATGAACTTCAATCGCTCCGGCTTCCACCACCCCGGCAGCAACCGCCGCACCGCCGGTTGGTTGAAGCGGTCGTCGAGCAGGTAGATCACCCCCGAATCCGTGGGGGTGCGGATGACCCGGCCAGCCGCCTGAACGACTTTCTGCAAGCCGGGGAACAGGTAGGTGTAGTCGTAGCCGTCGCCGAACATTCCCTGCATGCGCTGCTTGATCTCCTCGTTGACCTCGTTCACCTGCGGCAGGCCCAGTGTGGCGATGAAGGCGCCGATCAGCCGGTCGCCCGGCAGGTCGATGCCCTCGCCGAAGGCGCCGCCGAGCACGGCGAAGCCAATGCCGCGCGAGTCCGTGGTAAAGCGGTCGAGGAAGGCCTGGCGCTCCAGTTCGTTCATGCTGCGCGACTGCACCCAGTAGGGGATATCCGGGTGTTCGGCGGTGAAGCGTTCCAGCGCCTGCTGCAGGTAGGCGTAGCTACTGAAAAAGGCCAGGTAGTTGCCGGGCCGGGCGCGGAATTGCCGGGCCATCAGCGTGCTGATCGGCGTGAGGCTGGCCTCGCGGTGCTGGTAGCGGGTGGACAGGTTGCTCAGCGCATGGACTTCCAGCTGTTCGGCGTGGAAGGGCGACTCCACTTCGCGCCAGCCGGCGTCTTCCGGCAGGCCGAGCAGGTCGGCGTAGTAGTGCGCCGGGGTCAGCGTGGCGGAGAACAGCGTGGTGCTATGCGCCACCTTGAAGCGTTCGGCGAGGAAAGGCGCCGGCACCACGTTGCGCAGGCACAGGGTCGAGAGCACGCGCCGCGCGCTGACGTCGTGGCGGGTGATGTCGAACAGCGAGTGCGGCCCGTAGGCTTCGGCCAGCCGGCAGAACAGCATGGCGTTGAGATAGAAGCTCAACAGCTCGGCCTCGTTACCGGTGGGCTGGTCGGTGAGGTGGTCGGTGATGGCGCTGACGGCCTTCTGCAACGCGGCGATGAACAGGTCGGGGATGGTCGGGTAGATCTGGTAATCCACGTCCTGGTCCTGGTGCAGCTGGTTCCAGTGCCGGCCGACGCGTTCCAGCGCGCTCTTCAGCTTGGCCGGGGCGACCTTGCGCAGGGCGTTGAACTCGCCCTGGTCCAGCTCGGCGCTGTACATGCCGCGGCCGCGCTCGATGAGGTTGTGCGCCTCGTCCACCAGCAGGGTGACCTTCCAGTCGTTGAGCACGGTGAGGCCGTAGAGCAGGGCGGTCATGTCGAAGTAGTAGTTGTAGTCGCCCACCACCACGTCGGCCCAGCGGCACAGCTCCTGGCTCAGGTAGTAGGGGCAGACCTGGTGCTCCAGCGCCACCTTGCGCACCGTTTCCTGGGTCAGCCAGCGCTGCTTGAGCGCGGCCTCGCGGGCGGCGGGCAGGCGGTCGTAGAAACCCTTGGCCAGCGGGCAGGATTCGCCGTGGCAGGCCTTGTCCGGGTGCTCGCAGGCCTTGTCGCGGGCGACGTGCTCCAGCACCCGCAGCGGCTGCGCGGCCTCCTGCTGGCGCAGGGTCGCCAGGGCGTCCAGGGCCAGGCGCCGGCCGGGGGTCTTGGCGGTGAGGAAGAACAGTCGGTCCAGCTGCTGGCCGGGGAAGGCCTTGAGCTGCGGGAACAGCGTGCCGAGGGTCTTGCCGATACCGGTGGTGGCCTGGGCCATCAGCGTCTGGCCGTCGCGGGCGGCGCGGTACACCGACTCGGCGAGCATCCGCTGGCCCTGGCGGAACTCGGCGTAGGGGAAGCGCAGCGCCTCCAGTCCCTGGTCGCGCTCGACGCGGTGGGCGCTTTCCTGCTCGGCCCACTTTACGAAGCGCTGGCACTGCAGCTCGAAGAAGGCGCGCAGATCGGCGGCGGCGAAGCGCTCGCGGATTTCGGTTTCCTTCTGGGTGATGACGTTGAAGTAGACGACGGCCAGATCGATGGCGTCGATCTCCAGGGTCTGGCACAGCAGCCAGCCGTACACCTTCACCTGCGCCCAGTGCAGCAGCCGGTGGTTCTGCGGGATACGCGCGACGTCGCCGCGGTGGGTCTTGATCTCTTCCAGCAGGTTTTCGGTCGGGTCGTAGCCGTCGGCGCGGCCGCTGACCACCAGCCCCGGATATTCGCCGCGCAACGGCAGTTCGGCGATGTAGCCCAGCCCCCGGCGAGAGACCACCGTGGCATGCCCGGCCATGCCTTCCTGGGCGGTGGGGGCGGGGGTGAAGCGCAGGTCGAGGTCACCTTCCTTGGCGGTGAATTCGCACAGCGCGCGCACGGCGATGGCGTAGCTCATGAGGGCTCGTCCGCCTCGCCCTGCCAGCGCACGTAGCAGACCTCCACCGGCATGCCGTGCTCGGCGCAGAAGGCCAGCCAGCGCTTCTGGTTATCCTGCAGGCGGTCGCCAGGGCCTTTCACCTCGATCATCCGGTAGCGCGCCTCGCCGGGCCAGAACTGGATCAGGTCGGGCATGCCGGCACGGTTGGCCTTGGGGTCGGCCAGCAGGCGCTCGAACCACAGCTTCAGGTGCGCCGCCGGCAGGCAGTGCAGGGCCTGCTCCAGCAGGTTTTCGTCCAGCAGCTCCCAGTGCACGAAAGGCGAGAGGATGCCGAACTTGGCGACCCAGGTTTCGCGGATCGCCTCCAGGTACGCGTCGCTTTCGAGCAGCGCCAGGCGTGCGGCGAAGGCTTCGGCGCGGCGGCTGACGAAGTCGCTGCGGTTGAGATCGCTGGGCCCGGCCTGGAAGGGGTGGAAGAAGGCGCCGGGCAGCGGGGCGAAGATCACGTCCCAGCAGAGCAGACCGAACAGGCTGCAGACCAGCGCGTTCTCCACGTAGTGCACCGGTGCTTTGTCCTCGTGAAGCACGGCCTGCACGGCGAACTCGACGTTGACGTCCGGGCGTGGCAGTTCCAGGTCGATGCGCAGCGGCGGCGCGGTTTTGCTGGCCTTTTCCTTCGGTAGACCGAGCTGGCGGACCAGACGGGTCAGCGCGCGCTCTACCAACTGCAGCTCGCCGTCGCTTTCCGGCGCGGCCAGGGCGGCTTGCACCAGCGCGTGGGCTTCCTCGAAGCGTTGCAGGCGTTCCAGCACACGGATCTGCCGCTGCCGCGAACCCTCGGCAGCGGTGCGCCGGTACATCGCCAGCGCGGCGTCCAGCTCGCCTTCGCGCTCCAGCTGGTAGGCCATGCGGTACAGCAGGCGACCGTGGCGGGCTTGCAGGTAGGGGTTGTCGCTGTGGAAGTCGCCCAGCTCGTCCAGCAGCTCGCCGATGGGTTCGCCGGTCTCGAAGCGCACGGCTCCGTTCCACAGGTGGATGTACGCCTCCAGGTCGTCGCGACTGCGGAAGGCTCGGGAATCGGCGGTGAAAGGGACGGTTTCGTAGCGGAAGATGCCGAGGTCGGCGAGGACGAACTCGGACCAGTCCTGCTGCAGATTGCCGAAGAACAGCAGGCGCAGGCGGTCGCACAGCGGCGTCGCCATCAGGGTGTAAAGGCGGTCAAGGTCCGGGTACCAGCCGGCGAACGGCTGCACCTGCTCGTGGTAGGCGTGCAGGTGCTCGTAGAGTTCGGCCTTCTTCAGCGCGCCGCGCGGCAGGTCATCGCGGAAGCGTGCGAGCAGTTCGTCCTTGAGCAGCAGCGGCAGCAGCTCTTCCAGCGCCAGGGGATAGGCGTCGTCCAGCCAGCCCAGCTCCAGCAGCGGCGCGGCGGCGCTGGGAATGTCACCGATCTCCGCGTAGCTCAGCTTGCCGGCGCGAAAGTGCGGGCCCTTGCGCATCACCAGCCGTACCAGCAGCGCCCGCGAGGGCAGCGGCAGCGCGCGGAAATCGGCGATGAACCGGGCTTCCTCGGCGTCGAGCAGGTCGGCGTAGCGTTCGTCGATCCAGTCGAGGGCGCGGTGGAAGTTGGTCAGGTAGTAGAGGCTGGGGTCGAGCGGCACGAGCATCAGTTTTCACTGGTTTTACATACAGTGCCTAGGATGGCGCGGTGGGGGCGCTGCCGCAAGGGTTAGTGCGGCCTTTCATCGGGATGTGGCCTACAGCGTTTTGGGGGGCTCTGTAGGATGGGTGGAGCGAAGCGATACCCATGCGGCGGGTGCTCGGAATCGATGGGTATCGCTTCGCTCCACACCATCCTACGGTCGCTCTTTGCTCTACCGCATCGCACCGGCTCAGCGGATCAACCCAGGCGGAACACTAGCGCCTTGAGGCCGCTGTCTTCCTCGATATCGGTGAATTCCGGCGGGTTTTCCAGGCGCTCGACGAAGCGCAGTTGCGGCGCCTCGGCGGCCATGCCCTGGAGGAGGAAGTCGACGCCCACCGCCGGGTCGTTCACGCAGGCCAGCACGGTGCCGGAGCCGTCCAGCAATTCCGGCAGGCGCCGGAGGACGCGGGCGTAGTCCTTGTCCAGGACGAAGCTGCCTTTCTGGAAGCTCGGCGGGTCGATGATGATCAGGTCGTACGGGCCGGATTTCTTCACCTTGCCCCAGGACTTGAACAGGTCGTGGTCGAGGAAGCTCACCTTCGACAGGTCGTGGCCATTCAGGCGGTGGTTGTCGCGGCCCCGGCTGAGCGCGGCGCGGGCCATGTCGAGGTTGACCACCTTCTGCGCACCGCCGGCCATCGCCGCCACGGAGAAGCCGCAGGTGTAGGCGAACAGGTTGAGCACCCGCAGGCCTGCGGAGTTGGCCTGCACCCACTGGCGGCCGTAGCGCATGTCGAGGAACAGGCCGTTGTTCTGCTTGCGGCCCAGGTCCAGCTGGTAGCGCAGGCCGTGTTCGCTGATCTGCCAGCCGTCGAATGCTTCGCCGTGGAGCACTTCCATGGTGCTGTCCAGGGTGTAACGGTGCTGCAGCATCAGGCTGCGGGCGCCGGTGGCGAGCCAGGTTTCGCTTTGCGCCAGTTCGACCAGCATCGCCCTGAGTGCCGCCAGTTCGTCTTCGGCAGGCTCGCGGAACAGCGAAACCAGCAGCACGCCTTCCAGCCAGTCGGCGGTGACCTGCTCCAGCCCCGGCCAGCGCCGGCCGCGGCCGTGGAACAGGCGGCGGGTTTCCGCGGGGGCGGGGTTCAGGGCGGTGAGCAGCTGCTCGCGCAGGGTGGCGATGGCTTCGGTGTTCATCTTTCAGGTCTTTCTAATCAGGCGATTGGGGCCAATCGGGGCGGCGATTCTACGCGCCATGGCGCTGCACCTGCAGCTTTTCCTCCGGGCGCGGGGCGACGAAGTAGCGGTTGAGCGCCTCGTAGCCGGCCGGGTCCAGCGGTGCGGCCAGGGGCGCCAGGGCATGACGCGCCAGCAGGCGGCTACGGCAGGTGTCCGGGTCGACGTCGAGGAAGTGCAGGCAGTGCGCGGCGCCGGCCTGTTGCGCCAGGTCGATCAGCCAGCGGCGGTCGGCCAGGGTGTTAGCGGGGATATCCAGCACTACGCTGGTGCCAGCGCGCAGCAGGCCGACCACGTGCGGACCCATGACCTTGCGCACGCGGCGGGCGTAGAGCTGGTAATCGTCGGGGTTGCTGATGCCCCAGGGGAACAGCTCGGTCAGCCATTGTTCCTCGGCCAGCATCACGGTGCCCGGCGCCTCGGCCAGTTCGCGGGCGAGGCAGGACTTGCCCGACGCTGCCTTGCCGCAGAGTAGATGCAATGTGCCTGTACTCATGTCGTGGTCTCCAGCAGGTCGGTGCCGTAGGAGTTGTCGACCGCGCAACGCCAGGCGCCGTCGGCTTCGCGGCGGAACACGTAGGTGGCGCGGCGGGTCAGCTTGCCGTGGCTGGTGTCCAGCAGGGTCTGCGCGACCACCAGGGCGGTGTCGCCGGTTTCGAGGATTTCCAGGCGGCCCTGGCGCACCCGCAGGTTGTGCCCGAAGTATTCGGCGATGGCGACGAAGGCCTGGCGGATCTGCGCCTTGCCGCGCGCCAGCAGGCCGGGCTTGACCACCAGCAGGGCGTCTTCGCTGTAGAACTCCAGCAGCGCGTCGAAGTCCTCGCGGCCGATGGCCTCGTCGGCGGCCTGGATGAGCGCTTGCAGGGGGTGCTGTTGTGGGGGGGATGCCTGGTCCATCAGTGTCTCCTCGATCGGGAGCCTCAGACGGCGGGCATTAAAAAACCCGCCGGGAGGCGGGTTTGGTTGTTCGCGGAATGCGCTAACCCACCATCGGAGCGATGGTGGTAATAATCTGCTGGAAGGTGCGGTTGGCGGCATTCATGGGCCAGAAACTAGCAGAAGTTTCGTCCGTCGCGCCAGCACTCTTTTTTTGCTGGCGTCATGGCATGATCGCGCCGCGCCGTGGTCCAACGGCCAAGTCTTTCTCCACGCTGTAGCGGAGCCCCCCAAATGCCATCCCCCCATCCGACCCGCATCCTGAGCGCTCTGGCGTTGCTCGCCGGGTTGGTCGTGTCCGTCGAAACGCCCGCCGTCAGCTGTCCCACGGGGCAGCGCCAGGTCTGCCTGGACACCTGCGTCTGCCTGCCGGACTTTGGCGCCGTGCTCGGCCCGGTGATCGCCGACACCCGCAAGATGGCCGGCCAGGCACTCGGCGTGTGGCTGCAGCAGTCCCGCGACCAGGCGGAGCAGGGCGGCACCCAGCCGATCCCGCTGGAAATCCGCGCCCAGTTGCAAGCCTATTACCCGGACGAGGTGCTGATGGCGGCGCGCTATTCCACCGGTGCGCTGGACGAGCTGAACGCCGCCCAGACCATGATGCAGAACCCCGATACCGAAGCCGTCACCCTGGTGGACGTGATCGTCTTCCGTCGAGAGGAAGACGCGCAGAAGGACGTCGCCCTCTGGGCCCACGAGCTGTGGCACGTGAAGCAGTTCCGGGAGTGGGGTGTGCAGGGCTTCGCCAGCCGCTACAGCGAGGATTACGAAGCTGTCGAGACGCCGGCCTACGCCATGCAGCGGCGGGTCGCCAAGGACCTGCGCGACAGCCAGCAGGCGGCCGCTGCGACCCACTAGCGGCTGGCGGTTTCCTTCGCTGCCGGCGCCAGCGTGCCGCCGTGGCTGGATTCCAGGGTCGGCGTGCCGCCGCCCAAGGCCTTGCACAGGGCGATCAGCGTCAGGCGCAGCTGGGTATCGCTGTCCACCAGGTCGCGGCGTGATTGCAGGTAGGCGCGCTGGGCATCCAGTTCCACCAGGAAATCAGTCATCCCGCCGGCGTAGCGCGCCTTGGCCATGCCATAGGTGATGTCGGCGCTGCGCTGCTTGTCCTGCAACTGGCGGTTGCGCTGGCGTTCGGCGTCGTACTGGCTGAGGCTGTCATCGACTTCCTGCCAGGCCTTGAGCACGGTCTGCTGGTAGGCCACGGCGGCTTCCTGCTGTTCCAGCTTGCGCAGGTTGATGCTGGAGCGCCGCCGGCCATTGTCGAAGATCGGTACCGAAAGGCTCGGGCCCACGCTCCAGGTACGGCTGCCCCAGTCACTGATGTGGCCGCCCTCGGTGGACTCGAAGCCGAAACGCGCACCCAGGCGGATGGCCGGGTAGAGGTCGGCCACCGCCACGCCGATATTGGCCGTGGCGGCGTGCAACTGGGCCTCGGCGGCGCGGATGTCCGGGCGCCGGCGGGCGAGTTCCGACGGCAGGCCGAGGCTGAGGTCCGGCGTCTGGGGTTCGACCGCTGCCACGGGTTTGAGATCGTCGCGCAGACTGCCGGGTTCGGCGCCGACCAGCACGCCGATCTGGTTGATCGCCGTGGTTTCGCTGGCCAGCAGTTGCGGCAGGCGCGAGCTCAGGTCGGCGAGCTGGCCGCGCTGGCGTTCGACGTCGAAATCGTCCACCAGCCCACCATCGGCGCGCGCCTGGATCAGTTGCAGGGATTCCTCGGTGGCGGCCAGGTCCTGGCGGGTCACCGCGATCTGCTGCTGCACGCCGCGCAGCTCGAAGTAGGCGCGGGACAGTTCCGCCGCAACGCCAAGGCGCACTTCGTCGAGCATTGCCGCCTGCGCCGCCACGCTGGCGTCGGCGGACTCGATGGAGCGGCGGATGCGACCCCACAGGTCGGGCTCCCAGGAGGCGTCGAAGCCGGCCTGGTAGAGGGTGAAGGGTTCGGCGAGGACCTTGCTGATCTGCTCGCTGTTCGCGCCCGGGGCGATGCGCTGGATCATCAGCGCGTTGGCGCCGTTCTCGCTCATGCGCTGGCGATTGACCCCCGCCGAGGCGTTGACGTCCACGCCGCGCTGGGACGCCACCATCTGCCGCTGCATGCGGCTCTGGGCGAAGCGCAGCACGGCGCTGTTGAGGTCCGGGCTGGCCTTGTCCGCGCGGCTCTGCAGGTTGTTCAGCACCGGGTCGTTGAACAGTGTCCACCAGTCCTCGGCGAGCCGGGTGGTGCCAGCGGCGGGAGGCAGCGCCGCCTCGCCGGAATGTGCCGCCTGCCAGCTGGCCGGGCTCCGGGTCTGTGGCGCCTCAAAATCGGGGCCGACGGCGCAGCCGGCGAGGCCGGTGCCGAGCAGGGCAAGGGAGACGAGGCGGGAAGTGCGATTCATCGATTACACCCTTTCAGATTCACTTGGCGCTAGTCATCGGACGAGCCCTCGAAGCGCCGTGCGCAGTAGCCCAGCAGCAGGCCTGCGGCGATGCCGGCGACACCCAGCAGCAGGCCCATGGAGCGATTGCTGACCATGCCGACGTTCTTCACATGGGTGGGCAGACCGAGCAGCCCGATGAAGAACAGCATCGCTGCCGAGAGGGCGATCAGGCAGATGCCGCCGGCCCGCCAGGAGTCGGTGGGAATACCCTTGCTGCGGCAATACAGGTAGCCCAGCCCGAACGGCAGGGCGAGCTGGGTGACAGCGAACACGATGAACTGGCTGGCGTCGCTCATATCGTTGGCTTCTGTCGAGGTGTCGGGTCAGGGTATTGCATCGCTGGGCCATTCCAAGTGATCGACTACGCAAGCCGGTGGCGAAACAGCCACGAGGCGAGCGGCAGGGTGATGGCGGCCAGCACCAGCATGGGGACCAGGTTGAGCGACACGCTGGCGAGGGTCGCGCCTTCCAGGTAGATGCGCTGGATCAGGTCGATGCCAAAGCGCAGCGGGTTGGCGTAGGTGACCGTCTGCAGGAATACCGGCATGTTGCGCACGGGCGTGGCGAGGCCGGAAAGCAGCGTCAGCGGCATGATCAGCACGAAGGTGTAGAGCATCGCCTGCTGCATGTTCAGCGAGATGGCGGAAATCGACATGCCCAGCCCGACGCAGGCGATGGTGAACACCGCCAGCCCGCCGTAGAGATCCAGCAGCGAGCCGGCCATGGGAATACGGAACCAGAACAGCGCCATCAGCAGCACCAGACTCGCCTGCGCCAGGCCGATCAGGGTCGGTGGTATGGCCTTGCCGAGTATGATTTCCAGCGGCGTGTAGGGCGTCACCAGGAGCTGGTCGAAGGTGCCCTGTTCGCGCTCGCGGGCCACCGAGAGTGCCGTGAGCATCAGCGTCTGCATCATGCTCAGGGTGGCGATCAGCGCCGGGATCAGGGGCCAGCGGGTTTCCAGGTTGGGGTTGTACCAGGCGCGGCTGACCACGCTCAGCGGCGGAGCTGCCAGGCCCCGGCTGCGGTTGAAGTCGATGACGATGTTGGCCACCCCCGCAGCGGCGGAGCCGGCGGTGTTGGAGTTACGCCCGTCGAGGATCACCTGGATCGGCGCGGGGTCGCCCTGGGCAAGTCGGGTCTGGAAATCCGAGGGGATATGGACCACCAGCAGCGCCTTCTGCTCGTCGATCACCGTCTGGATTTCCTCGACCCGGGTGAGGGTCGCCACCCGGTGGAAGATGCCGCTGCCGTCCAGGCGCGAGACGAGCTCGCTGGAGGCTTCGGCGTGGCTGAGGTCGAGCAGGGCGTAGGGGGCGTCGTTGAGGTCGAAGGTCACCGCGTAGCCGAACAGCACACTCTGCAGCAACACCGGCACCACCAGCACGATGCGGTTGGCCGGGTCCTTGAGGATGACCAGCAGTTCCTTGCGCCAGAGGTTGAGGATGCGCCAGAAAAATTCCATGTCGTTCTAGTCCAGTCGCTTGCGCGTCACCAGCCGCGCCAGGCCCAGCAGGACCACGGCGTAGGCGGCGAGGATGGCGCAGTCCTTGAGGATCATCGGCCAGAAGTTGCCGGCCAGGAACAGGGATTTCACCAGTTCCATGAAGTAGGTCGCCGGCAGCAGGTCGCCGACCACGCGGATGGCGGTGGGCACGTTGCGCAGGTCGAAGATGAAGCCCGAAAGCATCATGGCCGGAAGGAAGCTGGCGAGCAGGGCGATCTGGCTGGCGAGGAACTGGTTCTTGGTGATCGCCGAGATCAGCAGGCCGATACCCAGCGCCACCAGCATGTAGAGCATGGAGGCGACCAGCAGTACGAAGAAGGAGCCGTACAGCGGCACGTCGAACAGCAGGCGCGCGGCGATCAGGCACAGCGCGAGGCCGATCATGCCGATGCCGAAGCAGGGGATGATCTTCGCCAGGAGGATTTCCACCGGCCGCACCGGGGTGACGAACAGCGCCTCGAGGGTGCCGCGCTCCCATTCGCGGGCCATCACCAGGGCGGTGAGGAAGGCGCCGACCAGGGTCATGATCAGTACGATCAGCCCCGGCACCAGGTACCAGGTGCTGGTGTTGGCGGCGTTGAACCACATGCGCTGGACGATGGTGACGGCGCCGCCCTGGGCCTGTGGGCCGGCGCTGCGGTCGGCCTGCTTCTCGCCCCAGCCGGCCAGGGCGCTGCCGACGTAGGTGGCGACGCTGGCGGCGCGGGTGGCGTCCGAGCCCTGCACCAGTACCTGGATCTGCGCGTTGCCGTCGCTGAGACGGCGGGTGAAGTCTGAGGGCACCTGCACCAGAGCGTCCACCTCGCGGGCCTTCATCAGTGCTTCGCCCTCGGCGAGGGAGCGCACGTGATGCGGTAACAGATAGTCGGTACGGCTGATGCTGGCGGCCACGTCGCGGGCAATCGGCGAGGGGTCGTCGAGGACGATGGCGACGATGGCGCGCTTCACATCCAGCGACAGCCCGTAGCCGAAGATCAGGATCAGTGCGATGGGTAGGCCGATGCCGATCAGCAGGTTGCTGCGGTCGCGCACCAGTTGCCGCACTTCCTTGCGGGTCAGCGAGGCGAGGCGCCGCCAGAAGCCGCCGGCACTCATGCCGAGCCCGCCCTGGCCTGTTCGCGGCTGCTCTCGAGACGGTTGGTTTCGACTATCTCGATGAACGCCTGCTCCATGTTCAGCGTACTGCCCTTGCCGCCGGCCTGCTCGCGCACTTCCTGCGGGGTGCCCATGGCCAGCAGCCTGCCGGCGTCCTGGATGACGATGCGGTCGCAGTACTCGGCTTCTTCCATGAAGTGAGTAGTGATGATGATGGTGGTGCCGGACGCCGCCAGCGCCGTGATGCGCTGCCAGAAGCCCCGGCGGGCGAGGGGGTCGGCGCCGCTGGTGGGTTCGTCGAGGAAGAGGATTTCCGGTTCGTGCAGCAGGCCGACCGCCATGGCCAGGCGTTGCTTGAACCCGCCGGGCAGCTGGCCGCTGGGGGCGTCTTCCTGGCCGGTCAGGTCGAACTGTCGGGATACCGCGTCCATCCGCTGGCTCAGGCGCTTGCCGCCCAGGCCGTAGGCGCCGCCGAAAAAGCGCAGGTTCTCCGCCACCGAAAGGTTGCCGTAGAGGGAGAACTTCTGCGACACGTAGCCGACCTTGCGCCGCGCTTGGGCCCGCGCGTGGCGCAGGTTGACCCCGGCCACCTGCAGGGTGCCGCTGGTGGCCGGCAGCAGCCCGCAGAGCATGCGGAAGGTGGTGGTCTTGCCGGCGCCGTTGGGCCCGAGCAGGCCGAAGATTTCCCCCCGGTGCACGCTGAAGCTGGTACTGGCTACGGCGGTGAAGTCGCCGAACTTGCGCACCAGTTCCTTCACTTCGATCACTGGCTCGTCGCCGTCTTCGTGGCGCTGCGTGCCGGTCTTGAGCGATTCCATGTCCACCGCCTCGGCGTCGCTGCGGGCGCGTAGCAGGAACATGAAGCCGTCCTCCAGGCGCGCGTCCACCTGGCGCACCGGGGCGCCGTCGAGCAGTTGGTCGAGCTTGCCCTGGTCCGCACCCGGTTGGCGGATGAAACGCACTTCGCCGGACTGCGGCACGGCGTCGACGACGTTGTGATGATCCTCCAGCAGGCGCGCCTGCAGGGTGCGCGCCGGCTCACCGGGTGGCGGCGTGGCGATGAAGCAGAGGTTGTCGGCGTGCTCGCGGATCGATGCCGGGTCGCCCTTGGCCATCAGCTGGCCCTGGTGCAGCAGGAAGACTTCGGCGCAGCGCTCGGCCTCGTCCATGTAAGAGGTGGAGACCAGCACGCTGAGCTGTTCCTGTTCGATCAGCTGTTGGATGATCTCCCACAGCTCGCGGCGCGACAGCGGGTCGACGCCCACCGTGGGCTCGTCGAGCAGCAGCAAATCCGGCGAGCGCACCAGGGTGCAGGCCAGGCCCAGCTTCTGCTTCATGCCGCCGGAAAGCTTGCCTGCGGGGCGCTCGGTGAAGCGCGCCAGGTCGGTCATCTCCAGCAGGCGCCGGTAGCGTTCCACCCGCTGTTGGTGTGGCACGCCATGGAGGTCGGCGTAGAGGTCGAGGTTCTCCTGCACGCTGAGGTCTTCGTAGAGACCGAAGCGTTGGGGCATGTAGCTGATGCGATCCTGCACCTGCTGCGGATGGGCGTGGACGTCCAGGTCCAGCACCGTCAGGCTGCCGGCGTCGGCCTGCAGGAGCCCGGCGACCAGGCGCAGGAAGGTGGTCTTGCCGGCGCCGTCGGGGCCGACCAGGGCGGTGAGCTGGCCGCGCGGGATGTCCAGCGAGATGTCCTTGAGCGCCTGCATCGTCTTGCCCGACGCCTTTACCAGGAACTGCTTGGCCAGGCCTTCGGCGCGGATGACCGGGCTTTCGTTGCGGACTCCCTGAGTCGTGGCCATCAGCGCGGCTCGTCGGCGAAGCGTACCGTGGCGGGCATGCCCAGGCGCAGGCGGTTGTCGGGGTCGGCCACCAGTACCCGCACCTCGTAGACCAGGCTGGTGCGCAGCTCCTCGGTCTGTACCGATTTGGGGGTGAACTCGGCGACCGAGGAGATGTAGCCGATGTGGCCGTCGATGGCCTGGTCGGGGTGGCTGTCGGTGAACACCTGGGCCTTCATGCCCGGTTTGATCCGCCCCAGGTTGATTTCACTGACGTAGGCGCGAATCCATTTCGGGTCGGTCAGCGCCAGGGAGTACACCGGGCGCTGCGGCGAGGCCATGTCGCCGGGCTCCAGCAGGCGCGAGCGCACGGTGGCGTTCTGCGGTGCCTTGAGGTCGGCCTCGTCGAGGTTGTGCTGCAGCAGGGCGAGATCGGCGCGGGCGGCGGCGAGCTGCGCCTCGGCCTGGGCGATGTCTTCCGTACGCGGTCCGATCTGCGCCAGGCGCAAGGATTTCTGGCGGTCTTCCAGCTGGGCCTGGGCGACCTTCTGCTGCGAGGTGGCGCTGTCGATGTCCTGCTGGCTCACGGCGCGGCCACCGGGGCTGTTGGCGCGGATATTCTGCAGGCGGCGCAGCTGGGTGTTGGCGAGGTCGAGCTGGGCGCGGGCGGCCTGGTCCTGGGCGCGGGCCCGGTCAATGTCCTCGGGGCGCGAGCCGTTCTTCAGGCGCAGCAGGTTCTGTTCCTGGGCGGCGATCTGCGCCCGGGCCTTGTCGATCTGCAGGCTCAGGGTGCGGGTGTCGAGGCTGGCCAGCACGTCGCCGGCTTTCACCTGGTCGCCTTCGTCGACGTTCATCCTGGCTATGCGCTCGCTACCGATGAAGGCCAGCGAAACCTGGCGGATATCGACATTGCCGTAGAGCACCAGTCCCTTGTCTCCGCTTTCGCGGGAGTGCAGGTACCACCATGACCCGCCTCCCAGCAACAGCGCCAGAATGACGACCAGCAACAGCTTCTTCGGCATGTAGTCCTTCCCTGTTTCGTGACAGCCCGGTGAAGGATAGCCAGATATTCACCTCCAGAGCAGCAAAATGGCTGCTACGACGCGTCGCAGAGGGGTTCCAGGCCATCGTTTCGTCAGTTGCGCCGCCGTGGGCGGGGATTGCTGTTAGCGTGGAGAGGCAACCGCAACGGGAGCGCTGTCATGAACGACGAAATCGAGAGTCTTCACGCGGTCAAACAGTCCCCCTGGCACCGTCGCGCCGAGCTCATGCAGTGGTTCGGCATGGTGATGTTCGTCCTGGCCATCGGCCTGGCCGCGCTCACGGACTTCCTGGCGCGCCGCGAGGGCATCGCGACCATCGTTCTCTTCGTGGCGCTCGGGCTGCTGGCAATGGTGGCGTCGCGGCTGATCCTCGGCACCCACCTGATGAGGCACCCGTAGGGCGTATTACGCTCCGCGTTCTACGCCGTTTGGCCCGGATGCGCTGGCGCTCCGACCCCGGCCTTGGCGCAGAGGACTGGTCTGGTCGTAGGAGCGCGCTTGCTCTCGAACGGTCCAACACTCCTGTGACCGAGGCGCGAGTCTGTCTGGCGCCGGCGTTACCGGTGAATCGCGGACAGAGTCCTTTAACCCGTAGGGGCGGACTTCGTCCGCGATCAGCGCCGACAGGCGCCTCCGTCAACGCCGGGGAATGGCCTGCGTCTGCGGCGGCGCAACCCCCTGGTAGCCGATATTGATGTCGTCCGACATCCGCGGCTGCGTTGGCGGGGCGGCATGCTGCTCGCTGGGCGCGCTGTAGCCGTTACAGGATGAGCCGCCCAGGGCGAAGGCCAGTAAGCCCGCCAGCAGCACGGCGATGAATCTGGGCATGTCCGCATCCTCCCATTGGCTGTTCCACCCTCCAGTGAACGCGCCTTGGCGCCCGTAGCTACGCGTGCCTGACGAACGGCGCAGCCTCCCTGTCACGAAATGAAAAGCCCCTGTCGTTCGATGTGAAGCGGCTGTCCGGCCCCCTCCCTAGAGTCCAATCCACGGGCATCCGCCCTTTAAAAAAAACAAGACTGACTGGAGAATCCGGCATGGCCAAAGCCGTTCGTTTCTATGAAACAGGGGGTCCCGAAGTCCTGCGTTACGAGGACGTGGAGGTCGGCGATCCCGGCCCGGGGCAGGTTCGCCTGCGCCACGTCGCCGTAGGGCTGAACTACGCGGACACCTACTTCCGTAATGGTACCTACGCGGTGCCCCTGCCCAGCGGTATGGGCGTGGAGGCCGCCGGGGTGGTGGTGGCGGTGGGTGAGGGCGTGAACAACGTCGTACCGGGCGACCGGGTCACCTATACCGGCTTCATCAATACCCTGGGCGCCTACAGCACCGAGCGCCTGGTGCCCGCCGCACCGCTGATCCGACTGCCCGAAAGCATCGCCTTCGAGACCGCCGCGGCGATGACCATGCGCGGTCTGACCTCGGCCTACCTGATGCGTCGCATCCACGACTTCAAGCCCGGTGACAGCATCCTGCTGCACGCCGCGGCCGGTGGCGTGGGCCTGATCGTCTCGCAGTGGGCGCGTTTGCTCGGCCTGCGCGTGATCGGCACCGTTTCCAGCGAAGCCAAGGCCCAGGTCGCACTGGCCCATGGCTGTTCGGATGTCATCGACTACAGCCGCGAGGACGTTGCCAAGCGGGTGCGCGAGCTGACCGATGGCCGTGGCGTGGACGTGGTGTTCGACAGCGTCGGCAAGGACACCTTCATGTCCTCCCTGGACTCGCTCAAACGCCGTGGCCTGATGGTTTGCGTCGGCACCGCGTCCGGACCGATCCCGCCGTTCGACCCGGTCCTGCTGGCAATGAAGGGTTCGATCTTCCTCACCCGCCCGGCGCTGGCCGACTACATCGCCGACCCGGCGGAGAAGGCCGCGCTGCTGGATGAGCTGTTCACCCACGTCGGCAATGGCGATATCCGCATCGAGATCAACCAGCACTATGCGCTGGAAGATGCCGTGCAGGCCCACCGCGATCTGGAGTCGCGCAAAACCACCGGCTCGTCGATCTTCGTCATCTGAGGTGACTCGTCATGCACGTGGAGCAACTGACTTGCAGCATCGGCGCTGAAGTTTCCGGCGTGAACCTGGGCGATGCCGCCCGTGACGATGCACTGTTCGACGAGATGCGCAGCCTGCTGCTGAAGCACAAGGTGCTGTTCCTGCGCGACCAGGACATCAGCCGCGCGGACCACGTGGCCTTCGCTCGCCGTTTCGGCGAGCTGGAGGACCACCCGGTGGCTGGCAGCGACCCCGAGCACCCGGGCCTGGTGCGGATCTACAAGACCCCGGACCTGCCCAACGACCGCTACGAGAACGCCTGGCACACCGACGCCACCTGGCGCGAAGCTCCGCCCATGGGCTGCGTGCTGCGCTGCGTGGAGTGCCCGCCGGTGGGTGGCGACACCATGTGGGCGAACATGGTGCTGGCCTACGAGAACCTGCCGGCCGAGATCAAGGCGAAGATCGCCGAGCTGCGTGCCCGTCACAGCATCGAGGCGAGCTTTGGCGCGGCGATGCCGATCGACAAGCGCCTGGCGCTCAAGGCCCTGTACCCGGACGCCGAGCACCCGGTGGTGCGCACCCATCCGGAGACGGGCGAGAAGGTGCTGTTCGTCAACGCCTTCACCACCCACTTCACCAACTACCACACCGCGCAGAACGTGCGCTTCGGCCAGGACGCCAACCCCGGCGCGCTGGACCTGCTGCGCTATCTGGTGAGCCAGGTGTACATCCCCGAGTACCAGGTGCGCTGGCGCTGGAAGAAGAACAGCGTGGCGATCTGGGACAACCGCAGTACCCAGCATTACGCGGTGATGGACTACCCGCCGTGCGTGCGCCGCATGGAGCGCGCCGGAATCATCGGCGACAAGCCGTTCTGATCCTCGAAAAAGACTCTACAAGAACAATCTACGGAGACTGACATGCAATTTTTCGACGATTCCCTGCACCCGGAAAACCAGGACAAGGTAGTCATCACCACCGCCCCCTATGGCCCCGAGTGGATGCCCGAGGATTTCCCTGAAGACATCCCGGTGACCATGGACGAACAGGTCCAGAAGGCCGTGGACTGCTATGAAGCCGGCGCCACCGTGCTGCACCTGCACGTACGTGAGCTGGATGGCAAGGGCTCCAAGCGCCTGTCCAAGTTCAACGAACTGATCGCCGGCGTGCGCGAAGCCGTACCGGACATGATCATCCAGGTCGGCGGCTCGATTTCCTTCGCCCCGGAAGATGAAGGCGAGGCGGCCAAGTGGCTGTCCGACGACACCCGCCACATGCTCGCCGAGCTGACCCCGAAGCCCGACCAGGTGACGGTGGCGATCAACACCACCCAGATGAACATCATGGAGCTGCTCTATCCGGAGTACCTGAAGGGTACTTCCCTGGAGAACCCGCTCTACCAGGCGGCCTACAGCGAAATGACCGTGCCGGCCGGCCCGGCCTGGGTCGAGGAGCACCTCAAGCGCCTGCAGGCGGCCAACATCCAGCCGCACTTCCAGCTGACCGGCATGCATGCCCTGGAAACCCTAGAGCGCCTGGTGCGCAAGGGCGTCTACCGTGGCCCGCTGAACCTGACCTGGATCGGCATCGGCGGCGGATTCGACGGTCCCAATCCGTTCAACTTCATGAACTTCGTGCACCGCGCACCGGATGGCGCCACGGTTACCGCCGAGTCGCTGCTCAAGAACGTGCTGCCGTTCAATATGATGGCGATGGCCATGGGCCTGCACCCGCGTTGCGGCATCGAGGACACCATCATTGGCCAGCACGGCCAGCGCATGACCTCGGTGGAGCAGATCCAGCAGTGCGTCCGCGTCGCCCATGAGCTGGGCCGCGAGGTCGCCAGCGGCAAGGAAGCCCGCGCCATCTACAAGATCGGCGTGCAGTACGACAGCATCGAAGAAACCCTGCGCATGAACGGCATGGCACCCAACCGCCAGCCGGGCCAGAAGTCCGTCCCGCTTCGCGCGTGACCTGCTCTTAAGTAGTGGGCGGTGCGGGTTCTGCCAGTAACCCGCACCGGCTTTTACCCCAGAAGAACAACAAGAACCCGATTACTCGCCTGGAGAGGTAGCGTCATGGCCATCCACTCCGTCGCCCTGGGCGACATTCCTGCCACCACGCCCAGCGTGCCGCGTCGTTATGCCTGGGTAGTCTTCGCCCTGACCTTCGGCCTGCTGATTTCCGATTACATGTCGCGCCAGGTGCTCAACGCGGTCTTCCCGCTGATCAAGAGCGAATGGGCCCTGAGCGACGCCAAGCTTGGGCTGCTCAGCGGCATCGTCGCCGTCATGGTCGGCCTGCTGACCTTCCCCCTTTCGCTGCTCGCCGACCGCTGGGGTCGGGTGCGCAGCCTGTCGCTGATGGCCATGCTCTGGAGCCTGGCGACCCTGGGCTGCGCGCTGGCGCAGACCTTCCCGCAGATGTTCGCCGCGCGCTTCTTCGTCGGCGTTGGCGAGGCGGCCTACGGCAGCGTCGGCATCGCCGTGGTGATTTCGGTATTCCCCGCGCATCTGCGCTCCACCCTGACCGGCGCCTTCATGGCCGGCGGCATGTTCGGCTCGGTGCTGGGCATGGGCCTGGGCGGCGTGCTCGCCGCTCACCTGGGGTGGCGCTGGGCCTTTGCCGGCATGGCGCTGTTCGGCCTGTTGCTGGCACTGCTCTATCCGTTGGTGGTGAGCGAGAAGCGCATCGCCCCGGTAGCCGCCGCCGAGGCGCCACGCCAGGCCGGAGGGCGTTCGCTGCGCAGCCTGTTCGGCAGTCGTTCGGTGGTCGCCGCCTACCTGGGCAGCGGCCTGCAGCTGTTCGTTGCCGCCGCCGTGATGGTGTGGATTCCCAGCTACCTGAACCGCTACTACCACCTGCCTACCGACAAGGCCGGGTTGATCTCGGCGGTGATCGTGCTGGTGGGCGGCACCGGCATGGTGCTTTGCGGCATCCTCTGCGACCGCCTGGGGCGTGCCAATCCGCCGCGCAAGATCGCCCTTGCCATCGGCTTCTGCCTGGTCAGCTGTCTGCTGCTCTCGGTGGCCTTCCACCTGCCGCCGGGCGCGATGCAGCTGAGCCTGCTCGCCCTTGGCATGCTGGTGACTGGCGGCACCTCCGGGCCCTCCGGCGCCATGGTGGCCAACCTCACCAGCCCGGCCGTGCACGGCACCGCTTTCGCCACCCTGACCCTGGCCAATAACCTGCTGGGCCTGGCACCCGGCCCGCTGCTCACTGGCGTGCTGGCCGACGCCGTGGGACTGGACCGTGCGTTCCAGATCGTCCCGCTGCTGAGCATCTTCGCCGCGCTGGTGTTCATCTATGCCCGGCGCCACTACCACAGTGATATCTGCCGCCTGCGCGGCGAGGAGAAGGGCGCATGATGCCGACGCTGAACCTGGACATGACCTTCGACTTCATCTGCCCCTGGTGCCTGATCGGCAAGCGCAATCTCGACGCCGCGCTACGCCAGCTGGCCCGGCAGCGTCCGGAACTGGACGTGCGGGTGAACTGGCTGGGCTTGCAGTTGCTGCCCCAGGTGCCGATGGAGGGCGAACCCTTCGCTGCGTTCTACCAGCGTCGCCTCGGCGGCAAGCGGGCGGTGCGGGCGCGCCAGATGGAGGTGCGCGACGCCGCACGCCTGGCTGGGGTGGAGATCGATTTCGAACTTATCCGCAGCATGCCCAATACCACCTACGCCCACCGGGTGTTCCAGCGCGCCGCCCAGCTGGGCAGCCAGGCGCAGCTTGAGCGCCTGCTGGAACTGCTGTTCCGCGCGCACTTCCAGCTCGGCGAGGATATCGGCCAGCGCGACACCCTGCAGCGCCTGCTGCGCGCCTGCGACTACATTCCCGAGGAGTTCGAGGCTGCCCTGGCCGACGGTGCGCGGGCGTTCATCGGCCGCCGCGTAGGCCTGGCCGACTCCAGCGTGCCGCTGTTCCTGCTCGACGGGCGTGCCTTCGCCCTCGGCGGACAGAGCCCGGAGCAACTGCTCGTGGCCTTGCTGCGGGCGTTCGATCGGCAGGAGGCGCTGTCGGCATGAGTGGCGAGCTGCACATTCCGACCGATCGGCTGCCGGCACGCGGCGGGCGCTCGCTGGTTCACCACAAGAACGGCATTGTCCTGTTGTTCGATGTCGAGGGCTGCCTGTACGCCGTCGATGACCGCTGCCCCCATGGCGGAGCGTCGCTGTTCACCGGTCGCCTGGACGGCCGCTGGCTGCAGTGCCCGGCGCACGGGCTGAAGTTCAACCTGGACACGGGCTGCCCGGCGGGTCTCAAGGGCTTCGGCGTACGCCGCTACCCCATCGAGTGGCGCGCCAACGAGTGCTACCTGCTGCTCGACGAGACCATCGCCGAGGGAGTTTCCGCATGAGCACCGCTGTCATTTCCGCACTTGGCACCCGCAGCCGCACCTTGTTGCCGGGCCTGCTGGTAAGTGCCATGGTCGCCGCCGCGGCGACCTTCCTCTCCGAGCACTACGGCGCCCCGGTGATGTTGTTCGCGCTGCTGCTGGGCCTGGCGCTGAACTTCCTCGCCACCGACAGCGTGTGCAAGGCCGGCATCGAGTTCACCGCCCGCGAGATCCTGCGCCTGGGCGTGGCATTGCTGGGCATCCGCATCACCTTCGGGCAGATCGCGGAGCTCGGCTGGCAGCCGGTGGTCATGGTCGTGGTGCTGGTGACGGTGACCATCCTGGTTTCCATCGCTGCCGCTCGCGCCATGGGCTTCAACTTCCTCTTCGGGCTGCTCACCGGCGGCGCCACGGCCATCTGCGGCGCGTCGGCGGCCCTGGCCCTGGCGGCGGCGCTGCCGGCCCACACGCAGAAAGAGAAAGCCACGCTGTTCACCGTGCTCGGCGTTTCGGCGCTCTCGACCCTGGCGATGATCCTCTATCCGATGATCGTCCATGCCCTGGGCTTGCCGCCGTTGCAGGCGGGGATCTTCCTGGGCGGCACCATCCACGACGTGGCCCAGGTGGTCGGCGCCGGCTACAGCATCTCGCCGGAAGTCGGCGACAGCGCCACGGTGGTCAAGCTGATGCGCGTGGCCATGCTGCTGCCGGTGATCCTCTGCGCGGCGATGATCACCCGCGCCCGGGGCGTCGAGCCGGGCGACAAGCGTCCGCCGCTGTTGCCCTGGTTCGCGGTGGGCTTCGTGCTGCTGGCGGCGGTCAACAGCACCGGCGTCCTGGCGCCGGTGGTGCAGCAGGCGGGCAGCAAGCTGTCGCAGTGGTGCCTGGTGATCGCCATCGCCGCGCTGGGTATGAAGACCCAGCTACGCGCCCTGGCCACGGTGGGGATCAAGCCGATCCTGCTGATGGTGGGGGAGACGGTGTTCCTGGCGGTGTTGGTGTTGGGGATGTTGCGCCTGGCGGGTTGATCGGCTGGCGCAGGTCATTGCGCCTTATTGGCGCCAATCGCGGACGGAGTCCGCTCCTACGCAGGGATCGGCTCTCGTAGGAGCGGACTCCGTCCGCGATGTTTTTGGTTTTTTGGCTGGGTGTTTCTGCGCCGCTTCGGCGTGCTCGGATGTCTTTTGTTTCGCCCCCTCGGGCGACCTACTTTGGCAAACGACGGATGGCCGCCCCACCCAAAGTAGGCAAAGGTCTGTGCCCCATCATCCGGGTCCCGCTTCGCGGGACTCCCCTCGCTCCATCGAAGTTTCAGGGGCCCGCGTCGACGGGCCATCCATGGCCCAACGACGCTCTCGCGGCATCCATGCCGCTCAACCCCTGAAACTCCGATTCCACTCGGCCTCCTGAAGGGGCGCTCCGGTGCGTGCGGAGGTTTCTCTGGAAGTCTTTAAAGCCAGAGCCAGAGCCAGAGCGGAGCTGTGCTCCCGTAGGAGCGGACCTTGTCCGCGAAGGCTTGTCACAGCACCCACGTTGCAGGATGAACACCTGTAGGGTGAATAACGCGCAGCGTTATCCGCCATGATGGGTTTCGCTTCGCTCTACGCCATCCTACGAAGAGCAATCCAACATAAAGCAGCCAAAGTCGCAGGCGCGCGCAGAGTCCCGTCAGGAGGCCGAGTGGAGGTATTGCGCAGAGGGGCGAGCGGCATGGATGCCGCGAGAGGCGTAGAGGGCCAGGGATGGCCCTTCTACGCCGACCCTCGGAGCGATACCGGAAGGAGGGAAGTCTGAGCGAAGCGAAGACCCGGATGCCGGGACGAGACTTTTTGGTTCCTTTTGTGAGGGCGGCTATCCGACGTTTGACAAAAGGGACTCGCCCGAGGGGGCGACACAAAATCTCTCAGCCCACACCGAAGCGGCGCAGAAACACAGAACAGGACAGCGGATAACGCTTTAGCTGTTGTCAGCATCACGGACAAAGTCCGCTCCTACAGAAGCTCAACCGAGCGAAACCTCACTCCGACTCCCGCCCCATATGGTCCCGCCGCCAGGCCGCCGGCGACATGCCGTACTGAATGGTGAACCAGCGGGTGAACGAACTGGGCATCCCATACCCGAGCAGATCGGCAATCCGGCTGAGCGAGTAGCGCGGGTTCTCCATGTAGCGCAGCACCAGCTCCCGGCGCACTTCGTTGATCAGGTCGGAGAAGGTCACGCCGTTCTCTTCCAGGCGCCGCTGCAGGGTGCGCACGTTCAGTCCCAGGGACTGGGCGATCTGTTCGATGGTGGCGCGGCCCATGGGCAGCAGCAGGTAGATGGCCTTGCGCACCTCGTTCAGGGTGCTGCCGTCGGTGGCGCCGGGCAGTGAGTCGACGAAGCTGCGCGCGTGGCGGGCCATGGCCGGGTCGGCCATGGGGTTGGAGGCGTCGAGGTCGGCTGCCGGGATCACGATGCCATTGAACTCGCTGCCGAACTCCACCTTGCAGCCGAACAGGCGCTTGTGCACCTGCAGGTCGGCTGGCGCGTCGTGGCTGAGGTTGACGCTCATCGGCCGCCAGTGCGGGCCGAGGAGGGCGGCGCAGAGGCGGTAGAGCGTGCCGATGGCCAGTTCGATGCCCTGGCGCATGGGCATCGGCGGCACGGTGATGATCTCTTCGCGCAGGATCGCGGTCTTGCCTTCCTGGTCCACGTACAGGGCCAGCGATTCATTGATCAGGTGGCGGTACTGGACGATGGTATCGATGGCTTCGCGCAGGGTCGCCTGGTGGGTGATCAGCAGACTGATCACGCCGAAATCTGCGAGCTGGCGGGATTCGGCCATGCGCAGGCCGAAGGTCTCGCAGCCGCACGCGCGGGCCGATTCTTCCAGCAGGCTTACCACCGGGGTGATGGGCACGCGCTGCTCGGGGTGCTCCAGCATGGACAGGCTGAGGCCCGCCTGGCTGAGCTGTTGCTGGGGGT
Organism: Pseudomonas sp. SCB32; assembly: GCF_009189165.1. Classification (NCBI taxonomy): domain Bacteria; kingdom Pseudomonadati; phylum Pseudomonadota; class Gammaproteobacteria; order Pseudomonadales; family Pseudomonadaceae; genus Pseudomonas; species Pseudomonas sp. SCB32. The sequence goes on along the minus strand of NZ_CP045118.1, from coordinate 3,230,709 downwards.
TGAGCCCGAAGTGGCGCGCCACCTCAAGGTAGTTGGTCAGTGCCGCAATACGAACCATTGGGGTCATGCCGATCGCCTTCTTGTTCTTGTGGCTGCGTCACGCTGCGGGTGTCTGTCACGAAATGACAGGTGCCGATCCATCACCGGAGCGCGTTTGGCTTGTTCGATGACGACAGAGTGTATCGGCGAGTTCAGTAAAGCGTGTACGAAGTTTTGCATATCGGCCAGCGCCATCGACACCCATCGAAGGGCCCTAGCTCGCGCAATACGTGGGATCTGGCCTAGGCACAGAGTGCCGGATGGCGTCTGTGCTGTCATCAATTGCGAAGTGCCTGACGTTCTATGCAAAGCAGCGTAGCCGGGCTGCCTCTACTGTCTTGTCCAACAAGTTCGAAAAGTTGAAAGGTGACCCGGTGAAACACAACAACTCCACCACCGTCCTCATCGTTCCCGGCCTGCGCGATCACGTGGCCGAACATTGGCAGACCCATCTTCAGGCCCGCCTGCCCAATGCTCGCAGCGTGCCACCGCTGACCGAGGACAAGCTCGATCTCGATGCCCGCGTCGCGGCCATCCAGCACGAGCTGGCGCAGATCGAAGGTCCGGTGATCCTGGTCGCCCACAGCGCCGGCACCCTGATGGTGGCGCACTGGGCAGCCCGCCACAACCGCCTGATCAAGGGCGCGCTGCTGGTGACCCCGCCGGACCTCGAAGGCCAATGGCCGGAGCACTACCCGAGCCCGGCGAACCTCGCCGAGCGTGGCTGGGCACCGCTGCCGCAGCAGCCCTTGCCGTTCCCCTGCCTGGTGGCGGCCAGCGAAAACGATCCGCTCGCCTCGCCAGAAGCCGTGCAGCGCATGGCCAGCGCCTGGGGCGCGAGCGTAGTGGAGCTGGGCCGCGTCGGCCACATGAACCCTGCCTCCGGCTTCGGCGACTGGCCCGAAGGGGATGCCCTGGTCCACATGCTGGATCGCTGATACCTGCAAGGAAATTCATGCTCCGGCGCCTGGCGCCGGGGTATGGCCCCCGTTCGCCCTGAAAGCGGCGTGGGCAAGGGCCGCATGACGGACCCGGATAGCGTCTCGATAACAACAAGAAATGGAGCACACGCATGCACTACCAGAGCAACTCACCGCGGCTGCGCCGCTGCCTGCTCGCTACGGCAATCATCAGCGCCTTCGGCGGCACCACGGCCCAGGCGTTCGAACTGAACACCGGCAATCCGGACATCGCCGTACGCTTCGACAACACCGTCAAGCTCAGCTACGGGCAGCGGGTGGAATCGGCCAACAGCAAGATCGCCGGCACCGCCAACACCAACGACGGTGATCGCAACTTCTCTGCCGGCAGCCCGGTGACCCAGCGCTTCGACCTGCTCAGCGAGTTGGACTTCGTCTACCGCGACACCATGGGCTTCCGCGTCAGCGCCGCCGGCTGGTACGACCATGCCTACGACGATGTCGGCTCCGATAATCCCTTCCCCGGCCAGAAGGGCAACGCTGGCCATCTGGTCAGCGCCAACGGCACGGTGATCGCACCGCGCGGTGCCCAGTCCTCGACCCACGGCCTGAGCACCTTCGCCGACCGCTACTACAACGGTCCCTCAGGCGAACTGCTGGACGCCTTCGTCTTCGCCAGCCACCAGGTCGGTGACGATATGCAGCTCAGCGGCAAGCTCGGTCGCCACACCGTCTACTGGGGCGAGACCCTGTTCAGCGCCGCCAACGGCATCAACTACGGCCAGTCGGCCCTGGACCTGGGCAAGCTGTACAACGTGCCGGGCACCGAGGCGAAAGAGCTGTTCATGCCGCGCAACCAGCTGTCCGCCTCGCTGACGGTGAACCCCGAGCTGACCCTGGCCGCGCAGTACTTCCTCGAGTTCCAGAATTCGCGCTTCCCCGAAGGCGGCACCTACATGGGCCCCTACGACATGCTCAACGACGGCGGCAACGTCTTCTGGCTGCCGCTGCCCTCGCTCAATGCCTTCTACGGCGCCCCGCGCGGGCATGACCGCGAGCCGAGCAACACCGGCGACTATGGCCTGATGGCCAAGTGGAGCCCGGAGTGGCTCGACGGCACCCTGGGCTTCTACTACCGCAAGACCTCCGACACTCTGCCGGCGGTGCTGGTGGAGGCGCCGAACATGCAGAAGGCCGGTCTCGCCGGCCTGCAGGGCATGAATTACTTCACGGCCTACGCCGATGACATCGACATCTACGGCATCAGCCTGTCGAAGGAAGTCGCCGGGGTGAGCGTCGGCATGGACCTGAACTACCGCGAGAACATGCCGCTGGCGAGCAACTTCACCACCGTCAACTCGACGCTCTACAGCGCAGCGCAAAAAGGGCTGATCAACGGCGCCAACCTGATCGGTTCGGTGCCCAGCAGCGGCGACACGGGCCTGGCCCGCGGCCGTACCTTCCACGTCGTACTCAACGGCCTGGTGACCTTCGGTGCCACCCCGCTGTGGGACGCCTCGTCGCTGGCGGTGGAAGGCACCCTGACGCACCTGATCCAGGTCACCGAAGGTGAGCAGACCTTCAAGGGTGACTCCAGCTACCGCGGTGTGGACAAGGTCACCCCCAATGCCTACGCCATGTCCGCCAACTTCACCCCGACCTGGTACCAGGCCTTCCCCGGCGTCGACCTGTCCATGCCGCTGGCCTACAACGTCGGCCTGCACGGCAACTCGGCGGTGCAATTGGGCGGCAACGAGGATGCGGGCAGCTACTCGGTCGGCGTGGCCGCGGACTTCCACCAGCAATACCGCTTCGATCTGAAGTACGTCGACGCGTTCGGTCCCTTCGATACCTGCGAAAGCGGGCACGACAACAACACCCCCGGGGCTAACGGGCAGTACCAGTGCATCCCCGGACAGATCACCTCGCAGGGCGGCCTCGCCCCCCTGCTGAAGGACCGCGGCATGGTGACCGCGTCCCTCAAGGCGACCTTCTGATTTCACCCCAGGCTCCTTACCCGGAGCAGGAGAAAAACAGCATGAACTTCAAGCCTACCCTGATCGCCACGGCCCTTGGCCTGGCTCTGTGTGGCGCGGCCCAGGCCGCCGTCTCGCCCCAGGATGCCGCCCAACTCGGCTCTACCCTGACCCTGGTCGGTGCCGAAAAGGCCGCCAGCAGCGATGGTTCGATTCCCGCCTATAGCGGCGGCCTGACCAGTGCCCCGGCAGGCTTCAAGGCCGGCGACAGCATGCGCCCGGACCCTTTCGCCGGTGAGAAGCCGGTGCTGGTGATCGACGGCAAGAACGTCGACCAGTACAAGAGCCAGCTGACCGCCACCACCGTCGAACTGGCCAAGCGCTACCCGAGCTTCCGCGTCGACATCTACCCGACCCACCGCAGCGCCGCGCTGCCGGATGCGGTGCTGGAGAACAGCAGGAAGAACGCCGTCGCCACCCAGTCGCTCGAAGGCGGCACCGCCATCGACAACGCGCTGCCAGGCGTGCCGTTCCCGATTCCGAAGACCGGCGCCGAGGCCATGTGGAACTTCCTGCTGCGTTACCAGGGGGTGAACATCAAGGCCAAGTACGACTCCTGGAACGTCGACTCCTCGGGCAGTGCGAATCTCGCCACCACCGGCCAGGCGTTCATCAACTACCCGATCTACGAGAACCTCAACCAGCCGGTGAAGGGCTCCGAGGTCTACTACCAGATGAAGCTGTACTACAGCGGCCCGGCCCGTCGCGCTGGCGAGGCGATGATGCTCAAGGACGCCGCAAACCCGCTACAGCAACCGCGCCGCGCCTGGCAGTACCTGCCCGGCCAGCGCCGTGTGAAGCTGGCACCGAACCTGGCCTACGACACCCCGAACCCCGGCATGGCCGGCGCCGGCACCTACGACGACGTGTTCGTCTTCAACGGCGCGCTGGACCGCTACGACTGGAAACTGGTGGGCAAGCAGGAACTGATCGTGCCCTACAACACCTACCGCCTGACCTACGCCAGCGACATCAAGCCGGTGGTCACGCCCAATCACCTGTCGCCGGATTACGTGCGCTGGGAGAAACACCGCGTGTGGGTGGTGGAAGGTACGCTGAAGTCCGGTGCGCGGCACATCTACGCCAAGCGCCGCTTCTACCTCGACGAGGACAGCTGGGTGGCCCTGGCCTCCGACCAGTATGACGCCCGTGGCCAGCTCTATCGCGGCTCCTTCGCCTTCCTCAGCCAGAGCTACGACAAGCGCATCCCGGACGCCACGCCGTTCATGATCTACGACCTGACCGCCGGTTCCTACAACATCAACGGCGTCGTCGGTCCGTACGGCGGCATCAGCTACATCGACCCACTGGCCGCCACCCAGTGGTCGCCTGAAGCCCTTGCAGGCAGCGGCATCCGCTAAGAGGACGAGCCCGGTCGCGGCGGCTCACGAGGCCGCCGCGCCTTTCCCATCGAGGTAGCCGAATGCAATTTCCCTTCAAGCTCGCCCTGGCCAGCGCCGGGCTGGGACTGGCGCTGCTCGCCGGTCACGCCGGTGCCGGCGAATTCGTCGACGTGCTGGACCAACCGGCGCAGCACACCGCGATTGCCCTGAACAGCCCGCTGGCGGCCATCGCCCGCGCGGACAAGCGCCTGGTGGTGGTCGGCCAGCGTGGACACATCCTCTTTTCCGACAACGACGGCAGGGACTGGCAGCAGGCCGAAGTGCCGGTCAGCTCCGACCTCACCGCCGTGCGCTTCCCCACGCCGCGCGACGGCTGGGCGGTGGGCCACGACGGCGTGGTGCTGCACAGCGCCGACGGTGGCTCGCACTGGACCCGCCAGCTCGACGGCCGGGCTATCGGCCAGCTGATGCTCGATTACTACACGGCCAATCCCCAGGCGGATAACGAAACCCTGCTGGAGCAGTCGCGGCGCATGAAGGAGGAGGGGGCGGACAAGCCGTTCCTGGACCTCTGGTTCCGCAATGCCCAGGAGGGTTTCGTGATCGGTGCCTTCAACCTGATCCTGCACACCACCGATGGCGGGCACAGCTGGGAGCCCTGGAACCACCGCATCGAAAACCCGCAATCGCTGCACCTGACCGCCATTTCGGCGGTGGGCGACGACCTGTTCATCGTTGGCGAGCAGGGCCTGCTGCTCAAGCTCGATCACCAGGCACAGCGCTTCGTCGCGCTGAACTCGCCGTACAAGGGCACCTTCTTCGGCCTGCTCGGCAAGCCCGGCCTCCTGTTCGCCTACGGACTGCGCGGCAATGCGGTGCGCAGCGTGGATGGCGGGTTGAACTGGAGCGAGATAAACACCGGCCTGCCGGTCAGCCTGACGGCGGCCAGCGAGGGCGCCGATGGCGGCCTCTACCTGTTCAGCCAGGCCGGCCAGGGGCTGGTCAGCCGTGACGACGGCGCCTCCTTCAAAACGCTGGCCCTGGCCCAGCGCACGCCGGTCAGTGGTGCCCTGGTCAGCGGCGACAGTCTGCTGCTGGTGGGCAACCGCGGCCTGCAGCGCAGCGCGCTGCCGCTCTCCCAATAAGAAAAAAGAAGAGACAGCCTACTATGGTCGACCTCAAGCAAGGGCAGATGCCCGTCATCAGCGATCTGCGGGACTTCGACGCGCACAGCGGCAGCCCGCTGGAGCGCCTGGTGTTCAACCACCGGCTCCTGTTCATCGGCCTGATCGCCCTGGTCACGCTGCTGCTCGGCTGGATGGCCGTGACCCGCCTGGAGATCAAGCCCAGCTTCGAGAAGATGATCCCGCAGAGCCATCCCTACATCCGCAACTACCTGGACAATCGCGGGGCGCTGCGGGGCCTGGGCAACTCGGTGCGGGTGGTGGTGGAGAGCCGTGGCGAGGACATCTTCGACCCGGCCTACCTGGACACCCTCAAGCAGATCAACGACCAGCTGTTCCTCAGCCCCGGCGTCGACCGCGCCTGGATGAAATCGCTGTGGTCGCCGGCGGTGCGCTGGACCGAAGTCACCGAGGAGGGCTTCCAGGGCGGCCCGGTGATGCCCGACGGCTACGCCGGCGACGCCGCGAGCATTGCGCGCCTGCGCCAGAACATCGCCCGCGCCGGCATCGTCGGCAGCCTGGTGGCCAATGATTTCCGTTCGAGCATGCTGGTGGTGCCGCTGCTGGACCACGATTCGGCCACCGGCAAGGGCATCGACTACCAGCAGTTCTCCCATCAGCTCGACGCGCTGCGCCTGAAGTACGAATACCAGGGTGACCAGCGCGCCTTCGATGCCGGCGAGCCGGGCAAGGGTAACGTCCGCATCCACGTGATCGGCTTCGCCAAGCTGGTCGGCGACCTGATCGATGGCCTGGTCCGGGTGATGATGTTCTTCGGCCTGGCGGTGGTCTCGGCCTTCGTCATCATCCTGCTCTACACCCGCTGCCTGCGCAGCAGCCTGCTGGTGATCGTCTGCTCGCTGCTGGCGGTGATCTGGCAGCTGGGCCTGATCGCCTGGCTGGGCTACGCGCTGGACCCGTACTCGATCCTGGTGCCGTTCCTGATCTTCGCCATCGGCGTGTCCCACGCCACGCAGAAGATGAACGGCATCATGCAGGACATCGGCCGTGGCACCCATCGCCTGGTGGCCGCGCGCAACACCTTCCGCCGCCTGTTCCTGGCCGGGGTCAGCGCGCTGCTCTGCGACGCAGTGGGCTTCGGCGTGCTGATGCTGATCGACATCCCGGTGATCAAGGCGCTGGCGATCACCGCGAGCATTGGCGTGGCGGTGCTGGTCTTCACCTCGCTGCTGCTGATGCCGGTGGCGCTGTCCTTCATCGGCGTCAGCCCGCGCGCTGCCGCTCGTGCCCTCCGTGAGGAGCAGCAGGAAGCCCGCGAGCAGGGCCTGGGCCGGCTGTGGAGCCTGCTCGACCGCTTCACCGAGCGCCGCTGGGCGACCATCGCCCTGGGGTGCGCCGCGCTGATTGGCGCCGGCAGCTACCTGGTCAGCCAGCACCTGCAGATCGGCGACCTCGATGCCGGCGCACCGGAGCTGCGCGCCGACTCGCGCTACAACCGCGACAACGCCTTCATCACCAGCCACTACGCGCTGTCCAGCGACCTGTTCGCGGTGATGGTGAAGACCCCGGCCGAAGGCTGCCTGAACTACAAGACGCTGATCCTCGCCGACCGCCTGGGCTGGGCGCTGCAGCAGCATCCGGGCGTACAGGCCACCGTGTCGCTGGCCGATGCGGTGCGCCAGATCACCGCCGGCACCTACGAGGGCAACCCCAAGTTTGCCAGCCTGCAGCGCAACCAGGACGTGCTCAACTACTCGGCGCAGCAGGCTTCGGTGAATACCCCGGAGCTGTTCAACACCGAGTGCTCGGTGATGCCGGTGATCGCCTTCCTCAAGGACCACAAGGCCAAGACCCTGGAAGAAGTCACGAGCATCGCCGAGGACTTCGCCAAGGCCAACAGCACGCCGGACCGCCAGTTCCTCCTCGCCGCCGGCAGCGCCGGTATCGAGGCCGCCACCAACAGCGTGGTGCACCAGGCCAACCGCACCATGCTGCTGTACATCTACGGCGCCGTCAGCCTGTTCTGCCTGATCACCTTCCGTAGTTGGCGCGCGACCCTGGTGGCCATGCTGCCGCTGGTGCTGACCTCCATGCTCTGCGAGGCGCTGATGGTGTTCCTCGGCATCGGCGTGAAGGTGGCGACGCTGCCGGTGATCGCCCTGGGCGTGGGGATCGGCGTGGACTATGCGCTGTACTTGCTCAGCGTGCAGTTGCAATTGCAGCGTGCCGGCTTCCCGCTCGCGATGGCCTATCAGCAGGCGGTGATCTTCACCGGCAAGGTAGTGGCGCTGGTGGGCGTGACCCTGGCCGCCGGGGTGATCACCTGGGCCTGGTCGCCGATCAAGTTCCAGGCCGACATGGGCATCCTGCTGACCTTCATGTTCCTCTGGAACATGCTGGGTGCGCTGTTGCTGATTCCGGCGCTGTCGCACTTCCTGTTGAATGAGCGGAAGGGGTGAGATACCTCTCGGCTCATCGGAGTTCGTTCCTGCGTAGGAGCGGACTCCGTCGGCGATTGAATCCGCACCCTGCTGTTTGCGGGTAGGGCCCGTTCCCGCCGGTCCGCATCGGCGCTGTTCTTGTAGGAGCAACTGTCTTCTAGGCTCCCGCGTTCGCGGGAGTGACGGTGTCATGTATCGCCCTCTGCACACGTCATCCCCGCGAACGCGGGGACTCAGTTTGTAAGATGTGTTCCTCCTGATGCTCCTGCAACAGACAACACCCTCTCAATCAAACGCCGGAATCGCCTCCAGCTCGCGCAGCAGCCAGTCGGCGAATTCCTGCGCCAGGGCCTGGTGACCATGGGGCGGGATGATCAGGAAGTAGGGGTGGGGCGCCGGGAAGTCGATGTCGAACAGGCGCACCAGGCGCCCCTGGTGCAGTTCCTCGCCGGCCAGGATGTGGTCGCTGATGGTCACGCCGCCGCCGGCCAGGGCCGCGCGGATGGTCAGGTAGGCGTCGGGCAGGAACACGTTCTGCCGTGCCTGCAGGCCGGGCACGCCGGCGGCAAGGAAGTAGCGGCTCCAGTCGAAGCCGTCGTCCTCGTGCAGCAGCACCTGGCGCGCCAGATCGCGGGGTTTGCGCAGGTGTTCCTGGGTGTTGAGCAGACGCGGGCTGCACACCGGGAAGTAGCGGATGTCGCCCAGCGCGGCGAAGCGTTGGCCCTCGATATGCGTCTCGCCGAAGGAAATCACCATGTCCACGTCGCCGAGATCGCTACTGATCGGCAGCAGGTGCAGGGCGACTTCCTGATAGTTGCGCAGGAATTTCTCCAGCAGCGATGACACCCGCGCCAGCAGCGCCGGGGCGCAGGCGATGCGCAATTCGCCGGCGGGTTCTTCGGTGGGCAAGGTGCGGCGGATGTCGCGCAACTGGTCGAAGGCGCTGCTGATCTGCTGGCTCAACTGACGCCCGGCCGCGGTCAGCTTGACGCCCTTGCCCTGGCGCTCCACCAGCGCCATGCCCAGTTCTTCCTCGAGCTTCTTCACCTGGTGGCTGACCGCCCCGTGGGTGACGTGCAGCTCCAGCGCCGCGCGGCTGATGCTGCCCTGGCGGACCAGCGCCTCGAAAGCGCGCAGGGCGATGAGCGAGGGCATGCGAAACGCACTGTTCTGACCCATGAAGGACCTTCTTTGGTGAATTTGACTAACGATTCAGGTGGAAATCTATTGAATTGTCGTTAGTTAAATTTGCACAGAAGATGAGCCCAAGCCAACACCGATCAACAAGAAAAAACGGCTGGAGATCCGCCATGCAGCATTTCGTCGACTTGCTCGGCCTGGGCAAGCGCTACGGCAACCTGCAGGTCCTGAGCGACCTCAGCCTGAGCATCCGCCAGGGAGAATTCCTCACGCTCCTGGGTCCATCCGGCTCGGGTAAAAGCACCACGCTGATGATGCTCGCCGGCTTCGTCGAGCCCAGCGAAGGGCGCATCGAGCAGGACGGTCGCGACATCACCCAGCTGTCGCCGGACCAGCGTGAATTCGGCGTGGTGTTCCAGGGCTACGCGCTGTTCCCGCACATGAGCGTGGCGCAGAACGTCGCCTACCCGCTGCGCATCCGCAAGGTGCCGGGCGCGGAGGTCGAGCGCCGGGTGGCCGAGGTGCTGGAGCGCGTCGGCCTGGCCGGCATGGGCAATCGCGGCATCGCCCAGCTGTCCGGCGGCCAGCAGCAACGTGTGGCCCTGGCCCGTGCGCTGGTGTTCAAACCCAAGCTCTTGCTGCTCGACGAACCGCTGTCCGCCCTCGACCGCCGCCTGCGCCAGGAAATGCAGGGCGAGCTGGCGCGCATGCACAAGGATTTCGGCACCACTTTCGTCTTCGTCACCCACGACCAGGAAGAAGCCCTGGCGCTGTCCGACCGCATCGCGGTGTTCAACAAGGGCCGCCTGGAGCAGGTCGGCACGCCGCGCGAGGTCTACGAGCGTCCGGCCAGCCGCTTCGTCGCCAACTTCCTCGGCGACACCAACCTGTTGGAAGTTGGCGTGGTGGGGCGTGAGGCCGAAGCGACGCTCTGCGATTTCCGTGGCCAGCACCTGCGCGTGGCCAATACGGCCAATGCCAGCCAGGGCGGCAAGAGCTGGCTGGCGGTGCGCCCGGAGCACATCGACCTGCGTCCGCTGCAGGACGCTGGCCGCGACAACGGCCTCTGCGCCACCGCGGGCCCGGCCACTTACCAGGGCGCCCACGTCAACCTCGAACTGACTCTGGAACAGGGCGATCGCCTCGACCTGCGCCTGCCGGTATCGCACCCGCTGCTGGGTAGCCTGCGCAGCGGCCAGCGCTACTGGTGCAGCTGGTCACCGCAGCACTGCCACCTGTTGTCCGCCTGACAAACCCATAACGAAAACAAACGATCGGGGAGCAATTACATGAAAGAACGCCAGGGCTTCATCGAAGATGCCATCGAAATCGCCGCCGAAAAGGGCGAGCGCGCCGGCATCAGCCGCCGCGATTTCAACCGCAGTCTGCTGCTGCTCGCCGCCGCCAGTGCGCTGCCTTTCGGTAGCGGTGGCCGGGCCTTCGCCGCGGGCGGCAGCCTGGTGCTGGCCAACTGGGGCGGCGATGCGGTGCCGGCCTTCGAGAAGAGCTTCGGCGGCTTCGACCAGACCTCCGGGCTGACCCTGAAAGTGGACGGCAGCGGCCCCACCGAGGGCGCGCTGAAGACCCAGGTGAGCAGCGGCGCGGTGCGCTGGGACGTGTGCGACGGCGAGATGTACTCGTCCTACCGGCTGGGCAAGGACAAGTTCCTCACCCCCATCGACTACGGCATCGTCGACAAGTCGCTGATCGGCTACGGCGACGTACATGATTTCGGCCTCGCCAACTACACCTACAGCTACGTGATCGGCTACGACCACGAGCAGTTCGGCAAGAACCCGCCCAAGTCCTGGGCTGACTTCTGGGACGTGAAGAAGTACCCGGGCAAGCGCACCCTCTACAAGTGGATGAGCGCCAACCTCGAATGCGCGCTGCTGGCCGATGGCGTACCGCCGGAGCAGCTCTACCCGCTGGACGTGGACCGCGCGCTGCGCAAGATCGAGCAGCTGCTGCCGCACATCGCCACCCACTGGTCCACCGGCGCCGAGTCGCAGCAGCTGATCCGCGACGGCGAGGTGAGCATGGCGCAGATGTGGCACACCCGCGCGGAGCTGGTGAAGAACGACAGCGCCGGCAAGATCGACTGGAGCTTCGACGGCGGCATCGTCTCGCCCTCGGTGTGGATGGTGCCCAAGAGCAACCCGGCAGGCGCCAAGGCGGCCATGGACTTCATCGCCTACGCGCTGCGTCCCGAGGTGCAGGCCAAGCTCATGGAGGTCTACAACATGGGCCCGGTGAACCTTGCGGCCAACGACCTGCTCACTGCCCAACTGCAGGCGATCAACCCCACCGCACCGGACAACCTGAAGAAGCAGGTGTCGCTGAACAACAAGTGGCACGCCGAACACTACGGTAAAACCCTGGAGCGCTACCTGGCGCTGATCGGTGGCTGAGATGCGACTCTTTGCACCGGGCGTGCTGCCGGTCTACGGCCTGCTGATCCTGCCCCTGCCTGTGCTCGTCGTGGTCGGCTACCTGCTGCCGACCCTCGGCGTGCTGGGCTGGAGTTTCAGCCTGCCGGAGTGGGGCACGCAGAACTACGCGGCCATCGCCGACAACGCCAACCTGCAGGCAGTGATCTGGCGCACTTTGCGCATCTGCCTGCTGACCACCGCGATCAGCGTCGCCATCGCCTACCTGATCGCCTATCGCTGGCGTTTCGCGACGCCGCGCGGCCGACAGCTGATCGAGCTGTTCGTGCTGCTGCCGTTCTGGCTGTCGATGCTGATCCGCGCCTTCGCCTGGCTGGTGCTGCTGCGCAACGGTGGGCTGGTCAGCCAGGGGCTGATGGCCACCGGATGGTTCGACGCGCCGCCGCCGCTGGTGCGCAACGAACTGGGCGCGCTGATCGGCATGGTGCACTTCATGGTGCCGTACGCGGTGCTGCCGCTGCTGTCCTCGCTGAAACAGGTGGACGACAGCTTGCTGCGCGCCTCCAGCAGCCTGGGCGCCAGCCGCTGGCAGACGCTCAAGGACGTCTTCATCCCGCTGACCTTGCCGGGCGTGGTCGCCGCGTCCGCCATCGTCTTCGTGTTCAGCCTCGGCTGCTTCGTCACACCGGCGCTGCTGGGCGGCGGCAAGGCCGCGATGCTCGCCGAGTACATCTACGTGCAGATGTTCCAGCTCTCCAACTGGGGCCTGGGCGCGGCGCTGAGCATCGTGCTGATGCTGCTGGTGGTGGGCTGCGCGCTGCTGTTCGGACAACTCATCGGCTTCCGCCGCCTGCTTGGGAGGACTGAGCTGTGACTGAGCAGGGAACCTATCTCTCCGCCATGCCCAAGGGCGTGAAAAAGCCGCAACTGCCACGCCCGCAGGTCGGCCGCTGGCTGTCCTGGGCCGCCCTGGCGCTGTCCGCGCTGTTCCTGCTGCTGCCGATCCTGGTGATCGTCCCGCTGTCGTTCGGCAACCAACGCTACCTGGCCTTCCCGGAGGGCGGCTGGTCGCTGCGCCACTATGCGACGCTGTTCGACGGCGCCTGGCTGGTGTCGATCCTGCAGAGCCTGGGCCTGGCCCTGGTGGTCGGCGCGCTGTCCACGGCGCTGGCCTTCCTGTTCGCCACCGGCATCTGGCTGCAGCGGCGCTTCCGCACCGTGCTGACGCTGATCGTGCTGCTGCCGATGATCGTCCCGCAGGTGGTCTCGGCGATGTCGATCTACTACCTCGACGCGCGTCTGGGGATTCTCGACAACCTGCTGGGCGTCGGCTTCGGCCACCTGCTGATGGCGCTGCCGTACTCGGTGATCGCCCTGCTGGTGGCCTACGCGCGGCTCGACCTGAGCCTGTACAAGGCCTCGCGCTCGCTCGGCGCCGGGCTCTGGCCGACGCTCTGGCATGTGCTGCTGCCCAACGTGCGCGGCGGCATCCTCGGCGGCTTCTTCATGGGCTTCGTGATGAGCTGGGAAGAGGTGGTGGTGACCCTGTTCACCAGCGGCCTGAACGTGGTGACGCTGCCCAAGCGCATCTGGGACGGCCTGCGCTACAACCTCGACCCGGCGATCGCCGCCGTGTCCACCCTGATGATCGTCCTCACCCTGGCGGTGATGCTGCTGCGCATGTACCTGGAGCGCCGACAGCCGCCTTCCTGACTTACCCCGATTTACATCCGGTCGCCACCTTGGCGACCAGTCGAACTGCCTGTCGCTTACACCTTGTCCCTGAGGAGGGAATCCCCATGCTTACCGCTTTCCCCGCGCGCACCTACCGTCAACGCGTCGAAGCCGTCAAACGGCGCATGGCCGATCGTGGCCTGGATGCCCTGGTGGTCAACTACCCGGACAACATCAACTACCTGAGCGGTTTCGACAGCCTGGGCTTCCTCTGGTACCAGGCGCTGATCATCTCGCCGAAGCTGGCCGAGCCGGTGTTCCTCACCCGCACCAGCGAGGAGCCCTGCACCTGGGAGCTGTCGTGCATCAACGAGGCGATCTTCTATGACATCGCCAGGCAGGACCCGCTGAAGATCGTCGCCGACGTGCTCGCCCAGGCTGGCCTGTCCCAGGCGCGCATCGGCCTGGAAATGACCGCCTCGACCTTCTCCCCGGCGCAGTACAACGCGCTGCTGGGCTATATGCCCGAAGCCCGCTTCGAGGACGCCGGCCCGCTGGTCGCCGAGAACCGCCTGATCAAGACCGCCGAGGAAATCGAATACCAGCGCAGCGCCGCGCGCATGGCTGACCAGGGTATGCTGGCCGCCTTCGAGGCGCTACGTCCGGGCATCTCCGAAGTGGAAGTGGCGGGCATCGTCGCCAACGCCCTGGGCCGTGCCGGCAGCGAGTACTCGGCGATCAGCCCGATGTGCGCCACCGGCCGCCGCAGCACCATGACCCACGCCATGCCGCACCGCCAGACCATCAGCCACGGCGACGTGGTGATCCTCGAGCATGCGGGCGTGTGCAACCGCTACCACGCGATCCTCATGCGCACCGCGGTGATCGGCAAACCCAGCCCGCGAGTGAAGGAGGTGGCGACCCTGCTCACCGAGGCCTTCAATGCTGCCATCGACATCGCCAAGCCGGGTACCCCGGTGGGCGAGGCCAACCGCGTGTGCAACCAGATCCTCGATCGCATCGACCTGTCGCGCACCCGCGTGCACCGCATCGGCTACAGCCTGGGCCTGGCCTACCCGCCGACCTGGCTGGAAGCGATGATGGTGGACGAGGCCGACGACCACGTGTTCCAGCCGAACATGTCGTTCTCCATCGAGCCCAACCTGTCCTTGTACAACGAAGGCTTCGGCATCAAGCTCGGCGACACCGTGCTGTGCGGCGAGAAGGGCTCGGCGAGCCTGTCGGAGATTCCGCCCGAGCTGACGATCATCGACTGATGGGCGTTCGCCCCCGGCGGCGCTTCGCTGGCCGGCCCGGGGCGAATCCATGTTGCGTGTCTGCGCCTGTGGCGCAGTGATGGAAACCGAGGGCTTCTGATGAGTCACACGATGGATATTTTCTGGCACGACGACGTGCTGCGCCACGACACCGCCGCCGGCGTGTTCGAAGCGCCGCCCAGCGACCTGCTGGCCGAGCAACTGCTGCACCCGGAGAGCAATCCCCGGCTGCTCAACATGCGCGCCATCCTCCAGCGCGGCCCGGTCGCCGACTCGCTGCGCTGGCACGAAGGTCGCCATGCCAACGAAGAAGAACTGCTGCGCTTCCACGATGCCGACTACCTGCGCGGCATCTTCGAGGCGGATACCCAGGGCAAGCGCTTCAGCAGCACCACGCTGATGTCCGCCGGCAGCCTCGCCGGGCTGCTGGCCGCTGCCGGCACCAGCCTGGCGGCGCTGGAGAGCGTATTGGCCAGCGGCCATCCGGCCATGGCCTTGGTGCGCCCGCCGGGTCACCACGCCGCGCCAGCCATGGCGGACGGCTACTGCTTCTTCAATCACGCCGGGATTGCCGCACGTGCGGCCCAGTCGGCCGGCCTGGAACGCGTCGCCATCGTCGATTGGGACGTACACCACGGCAACGGCACGCAGGAAGGCTTCTACGACGATCCCTCGGTGTTCACCGTCTCGCTGCACATGGACCACGGCGCCTGGGGCCCGAGCCACCCGCAGACCGGCGCGGTGGACGAGCGCGGCTTTGGCGCGGGATTAGGCAGCAACCTCAACCTGCCGCTGCCGATGGGCTCTGGCGACCAGCTCTACGAGATGGTCTTCAGCCGCTTTGTCGAGCCGACGCTGCGCGCGTTCAAGCCGGACCTGCTGATCATCGCCAACGGCCTGGACGCCTCGCAGTTCGACCCCAACGGCCGCCAGCTGGTGACCATGCAGGGCTTCAATCGTCTGGCCCGCCGCGCCCGCGCGCTGGCCGACGAGCTCTGCCAGGGTCGCCTGCTGGTGGTGCAGGAAGGCGGCTACAACCCGGCCTACAGCGCGTACTGCCTGCATGCCGCGACTGAAGGCTTCCTCGGCCAGCCGTCCACGCTGCCCGACCCGCTGGCGTATATGCCGGAACCGGCGGCGCGGGTGGAAGCCGATCTCGCCGCGCTGGATGCGCGGCTGGCGACGGCGGGGTGGAAGTTCGCCTGAGCCTCCGGCGCGATCCGTTCGCGCCGGATTGACCGCCTGCGTAGGGGGCAGGGTTAGCGTAGGAGCGGACTCCGTCCGCGATCGATTCGGCGCCGCTCCGGCAGAAGGTCTGGCGGATAACCTGTTCCAGGTTATGCGCCCTACGTAATGGGGCTTACCGTCGCTGCTCGCGAACCATCGCTGGCGTTGGCGCCCAACGTCCTAGCGATGATTGCGATAACGCTCGGTCAGCGACTGCACGCGGGAGACATAGAATCGTGTCTCGGCGTAGGGCGGCACGCCGTTGTACTCCTCCACCGACGCCTCGCCGGCGTTATAGCCTGCCAGCGCCAATGTCTGATTGCCATTGAAGTGTTTGAGCAGCCAAGCCAGGTAGCGCACGCCGCCGCGAATGTTCTGTCGCGCATCGAACGGATTGGTCACGTTGAAGCGCACAGCGGTGTCGGGCATCAACTGCATCAGCCCCTGGGCGCCAGCGATGGAAATGGCGTTCGGCTGGAACGCCGATTCGGCATGGATCACCGCGCGGACCAGCGACCTGTCGACGCCGTATAGTTTCGAAGCAGCCTCGATCTCGCGCTGATAGGAACGGGTGTCCAGATGCAGGGTGGCGACATTGAAATCCTTCGGCGCCATGCACAGGTAGCAGCCCTTGATGTAATACACCTCCAGCACATCGACCCGTTCTGGGATCCCCACGGGGCGTCGGCTCACATACTGGCGAACCCCCTTGTGGACGAAGGTGTACACCCGAATGCGCTCTGCACCTGCGGCGTCACTTCGTTCGGACATTGGCGCGGCCTTTGGCCTGGCGCCGGTAGCAGCGCCAGCCTTGCCGTTCTGAAGCGTGCAGTGCGCACCGGCGATAGCATGGCTGGTGTGGCTGACGGTTCCGTCCCGCGCCTGGCAGCGGAACAGGGCGTTGGCATAAAGCGGAGCAACCAGCAATGCCAGCCCGATGCAGCCAGGAAGGCCCCTGCGAGCCCAACGCCACGCTCTGGAACTCATCAAACCGCTCCGCGCCACAGGCGCCGATCAGGCCGTGGGCACTGATCCGTGCAAGAGGTGAACGCCGACAAGGGCAGTGGTTGCAGGCCCGACTCCCCAGAACCTGCCGTTTCGTTCGGGTAGTTATAACCCTTGCAGGCGGCCCTGGATTTCGGGATGACGTACGGCTTGCCGGCGCTGCGGGACTCGGCGCCGGGCGGTGTTTGTTTCAAGTGTGCGTCCCGCAGCGGGCCAGCCGTTGCGTAGGAGCGGGCTGCGTGCGGGATCGGCATCCACCGAGGAGACATCGCGGATGAATCCGCTCCTACGTCAATCCCGACTCACGGGGCAGAGCGGATGTCCGATTTTTGTGCAAGAACCTGAAGATGCTGCGAGCAGGCGAGGCGGTTATAGGCATCGGGCTACGGAATTCGCGGCGATGTCTGCTCCGGTGTAGGCGTAGAGTGGCGGTTCCGTTCGCTGGAAGCCCAAGGAAGAGCCTGATGAGTACTCAAGCACTGTTTCGCCGCGATACCTACCTCACCCATTGCGAGGCGCACATCCGCCAGGTCACCGAGACCGGCGTGCTGCTCGATCGCACCGTGTTCTACCCGCTGGGTGGCGGTCAGGCCGGCGACAGCGGCTGGCTGAGCCTGGCCGATGGCACGCGACTGCGCATTACCGACGCGCGCAAGGCGCCCATCGAGGGAGCCGGTCCCGACGACGTACTGCACCTGATCGCCGAGGACCAGTTGGCGGCGGCCGACCTGCAAGTAGGCCAGCCGGTGCAGGTGGAAATCGACTGGGAGCGCCGGCACCGCCACATGCGCCTGCACACCGCGTCGCACCTGATGTGCGCGATCCTGCCGTACCCGGTGGACGGCTGCAGCATCACCAGCGATTACGCGCGGCTGGATTTCGTTACTACGGAACCGCTGTCGCGGGAGGAGATCGATGTGCGCCTGGCCGAGTTCGTGGCGCAAGCGGCTGCGGTTAATATCGACAGCATCAGCGACGAGGAACTGGCCGCCAACCCCGAGCTGGTGCGCACCATGAGCGTGAAACCGCCGATGGGCTTTGGTCAGGTGCGGCTGGTGCGCATCGAAGGTATCGACCTGCAGCCATGTGGCGGCACCCATGTGGCCAATACGGCGGAGATCGGCGGCGTGCGTGTGTCGAAAATGGAAAAGAAGACCGCCCGCACGCGGCGGGTGGTGTTGACGCTGAATTGACGGGAAGAGGAGCGTCCTGCGGACGCTGTTCGCGGGCCCACGCCTACAGGGTGGCGATGACGCAGGAGCAACTGTCTTTTGGGCTCCCGCGTTCGCGGGAGTGACGGGAGCAAGGTTCGCGCTCCTCTGCGTCATCCCCGCGAACGCGGGGATCCAGAAGAAGGTTGGAGCGGACTCTGTCCGCGATCGAATCACCGCCGCGCCGGTTTGGCCCGGAGCTGGGCGAGGCCAATCGCGGACGGAGTCCGCTCCTACGCACCTTGCGAGACCTTCCTCAAGCAGGCCTCAGCCGAGAATGAAATACACCTTGCGCACCGGCGTGAGGTTCTCCCAGGTGCCCTTGAAGCCCGCCGCCACCACGAAGGAGTCCCCCGGCCCGAAGGTCTTCGCCACGCCGTCCGCGTCGGTCAGGCGCACGGTGCCTTCGAGAATGTGGCACAGCTCGTCGTAGTCGCACTCGCAGCGCTCCAGGTGCACGCCGGCTTCCCAGATGCCAGCGATGGCGTTCTTTTCCGGAGCGCTGAAGTGCCGCCAGCTGCGGCTCTGGTACGGCGCATCGACGATGGCCGGATCGTTGATCTCGCGTTCCTGCGGGGCGAGGTCGGGGTTGGCGAAGTCGATGACGTGGCGGGGCAGGCTGGACATGGGGTTCTCCATCAGGAATCGAAACCGACGCCGAAGGCATCGAAGGTCTTGAGCAGCAGGTCGCGGCGGCCGGTGCGGTCTTCCTTGGCCAGCGAACGCTGGGCCAGGCGCACGCCGAGGTAGCGCAGCGGCTCGGGCGGGAAGGGGAAGGGCTTCTGCGAGGTCATGCGCAGCTGGGTGCGCTCGGTGCGTTCTCCGGCCAGCTGGTCGAGCATGTTCAGTGCGGCGAAGCGGCTGGCCGCTACACCCTGGCCGGTGAAGCCCAGCGCATAGGCGACGCGGTTGCCGAGCACGCAGCCGGTGAACAGCGTGGTGCGCGCCGAAGTGTCGATGATGCCGCCCCAGGCATGGCTGAACTGCACCGGGCCTAGCTGGGGGAAGGCTTCGCGGAACTGCTCGGCCAGGCGCTGGAAGCTTTCCGGGCGCTGGGTCAGAGACTCGTCGCGGCGGCTGCCGAAGTGGTAGATGGCGTCGAAGCCGGCCCAGAGGATGCGGTTGTCGGCGGTCTTGCGCAGGTAGTGGAACTGGTTGCCGGCATCGGCGATGCCGTAGCGGTCGACCCAGCCGATAGCTCGCAACTGGTCGTCGGAGAGCGGCTGGGTGACCAGCGAGTAGTCGTACACCGGAATCACGCTGGAATTCAGGTGGCCGAGCAACGGCGGCGCGATATTGGTCGCCAGGGCGATCTGCCCGGCTTCCAGCTCACCACGGTCGCAGCGCAGCATCAGGCGGTCGCCGCGCTGGTGCATCTCGTGCACGGGGGTGTTCTCGAACAGTTCGATGCCTTGATCCAGGCAAACCCGACGCAGCTCGGCGGCCATCTTCGCCGGGTTGAGCAGGGCGTAGTTGGGCTCGAACACGCCGGCCTTGTACATCGGCGAGTCCAGCCGCTGCGCCAGTTCCGAACCTTCCAGCCACTCGCAGTCGATGCCGAAGCGCTGGTAGTTGCGCTGCATGCCGCGCAGGCCATCGACCTGCCAGGGCTGCATGGCGACGCTGAGCTTGCCACGGCGCTCGAACTCCACGTTCATGCCGAAGCGCTTCAGGTCCGCCTCGAACTCATCGAGGTTCTGTCGGCCCAGGCGCACCAGCGTTTCGGCTTCCTCCGGCCAGCGGCGCAGGGCGTTGCCTACACCGTGGGAAATGCTGGGTGCGCAGAAACCGCCATTGCGTCCGCTGGCCTCGCCGCCGCAACGGCGTGCCTCGACCACTGCGATGCTCGCACCGGGTCGGCGCTGGCGGGCTTGCAAAGCGGTCCAGAGGCCGGTGAAGCCGCCGCCGACCACCACCAGGTCGAAGCTGCGATCGGCCTCCAGCGGAGGGGCGGCAGGAGCGGGGCCGAGGGTATCGAGCCAGAAGGGTCTGGGAGTGGCGCGTGCAAGTTGGGCGGATGTCATCGGAAAACTCCGGCAGAATGTCGGAAGAAAAAGCGGTCTTCGGGCCGCGTCCGAAATCTTGTAACGCTCACGGGGGCCAGGCATACGGTCCGCCGCTCTTTGCGGGCACGCCCGGAGCATCGGAGCCGGCACAGACCGGCAGGGGAATCTGAATGAGTGATGAACAGGGCTGGAGCGCCACCCTCGAAGGTGCGACCTACCAGCCCGATCCGGCGAGCGCCGCTACCCATGCCGTGGTGATGCGCTACCACCAGGCCTGGCGCCGCCATGACGTCGACGCGCTGATGGCGCTGTTTGACCCACAGGTGGAATACAACGACTTCTTCCAGGGGCGTCGGATCGATCCGGCGGAGCTGCGCGAATACCTCCAGACCAGCATGCCGGCAGCAGGGGACGAATCGCAGGTCTACACCGACCGCTTGCGGGTGGACGGCGACACGGCTTTCCTGCAGTACCAGGTGACCCTGCGCGGCACCCAGGGGCTGGTGTCCTTCCGCACCACCGAGGCGTACACCGTGCGTGATCGCCGGATCATCCGCGTCAACGAACACGCTGCGCTGGTCGGCCAGCCGCAAAAGCCCGCCAGTGAGCCGCAACCGCGCATGGCTGACAGCCGGCTGGGGCTTTCCGCTCGGCAGTTGAGCCTGCTGGGTGGCGATATCCAGCAGTACTTCCAGCAGACCCGGCCGTTCCTCAACCCGGACCTGGACATGCCCCAGGTCGCGTCGGCCACCGGCTATACGCGCAACCAGATTTCCTATTTCCTCAACCAGGTGCTGGGCCTGAGCTTCTACCAGTACCTGAACCAGCTGCGCCTGCGTCACCTGTTGAGCCAACTGGGCGATGCCACCAGCGTCACCCGTATCGACGAATTGGCGCGGGCGGCGGGGTTCCGCTCGCTGTCGACCTTCTACCGCTGCTTCCGTGAGGAGACGGGGTTGTCGCCCAAGGCCTATCTGGAGCAGAAGGCGGCTTCGTGATCGGGCCGCTTTTGTAGGATGGCGTGGAGCGAAGCGATACCCATCAATCGCTGGTGACACTGGCGATGGGTATCGCAAGCTCCACCCATCCTACGAGGTGCCATGCGCTCGGGCATGGTCCGCTCCGCGCGTGCCCGCATGTACGGCGCCCGCGTTATCAACCCGGCGCCCGTCCCCCTATGCTCGGCCCACAAGCATTCCAACACGCTCAGGAGACCTTCGCATGCGCGACCAGCTCTACATCGATGGCCAATGGCGGGCGCCCGCTCAGGGCGGCCGCTTCGAGGTATACGAACCTTCCAGCGAAGCCGTGCTGACCGAGGTCGCCGCCGCCACTGGCGAGGATGTCGATCGTGCCGTGCAGTCCGCCCGCCGTGCTTTCGATGAAGGCGAGTGGGGCCGCAGCACGGGCAAGGAGCGCGCCGGCTACCTGCGCGCCATCGCCGACAACCTGCGTGGCCGTCGCGAGGACCTGGCCTGCCTGGAAGTGCAGGACAACGGCAAGCCGCTTCCCGAGGCGCAGTGGGATATCGATGACGCCATCGGCTGCTTCGATTACTACGCCGAGCTGGCCGAAGGGCTGAACGGCGAGGGTGAAGTGGTCGCGCTGCCGGACGAGCGCTTCGCCTGCCGCGTGCTGCGCGAGCCGGTGGGAGTGGCCGGGCAGATCATCCCGTGGAACTACCCGTTGCTGATGGCGTCGTGGAAGGTCGCGCCGGCGCTGGCCGCAGGCTGCACCGCGGTGCTCAAGCCTTCCGAACTGACTCCGCTGACCGCCTTGGAACTGGCCGCCGCCGCCGACGCCGTGGGCCTGCCCGAGGGCGTGCTCAACGTGGTCACCGGTCTCGGTCGAGAGGCTGGTTCGCCGCTCTCGGCGCATCCGGGCGTGGACAAGCTGGCCTTCACCGGCAGCGTGCCGACCGGGCGCGCGATCATGCAGGCGGCCGCCCAGGACATCAAGAACGTCAGCCTGGAGCTGGGCGGCAAGTCGGCCTTCATCGTGTTCGATGATGCTGATGTCGAAGCCGCCGTGGAGTGGATTCTGTTCGGCATCTTCTGGAACCAGGGCCAGGTGTGCAGCGCCACTTCGCGACTGCTGGTGCAGGATGGCCTGCACGACCGGCTGGTGGAGCGACTGGTGGAAGAGACGCGCCGCATCACTATCGGCAATGGCCTGGAACCGGGCGTCCTGCTCGGCCCGCTGGTCAGCGCCGGGCAACATGCCAAGGTGCTGCAGGCCATCGAGGCCGGCGTGCGCGACGGCGCGAAGCTGGCCACTGGCGGCAAGCGCCCGGCCCATCGCGAGAAGGGCTGGTTCGTCGAACCGACGGTATTCATCGACGCGCCGCTGGAGAGTGCCCTGTGGCGCGAGGAAATCTTCGGCCCGGTCCTCGCCGTCCGCCGCTTCAAGGACGAAGCCGAGGCACTGCGCCTGGCGAACGACAGCCAGTTCGGCCTGGCGGCGGCGGTGATGTCCGCCGACCCGGCGCGTTGCCAGCGGGTGAGCCGTGGCCTGCGCGCCGGAATCGTCTGGGTCAACTGCTCGCAGCCGACCTTCACCCAGGCGCCCTGGGGCGGCTACAAGCAGAGCGGCATCGGCCGCGAGCTGGGCGTGTGGGGGCTGGACAACTATCTGGAGACCAAGCAGGTCACCGAGTACCTCAGCGACCAGCCTTGGGGTTGGTACATCAAATAAGCTCGGGAGCGGAAAGCCGTTGTGTAGGAGCGGACTCCGTCCGCGATCGCTTCCCGGCAGCTCAGAGCTGCCCGGTGGCAAATCGCGGACGTAGTCCGCTCCTACGCTCGCCAGGCATCTCGGGCCTCATGTTGGATCAAACGCTCAGTGCGACCCGCCCCTTGCCGCGCAGATACAGGCCGTAGACCACGCCGGCCGCCAGCCAGATACTGCCCATGGTCAGTGCATGCACGTCCATGCCGTCGAGCACCGTCAGCACCACCGCGATGCCGACGATGGGCACCAGCCAGTGGGCGAACCAGCGGCGGCTGCGCCCCTTGATGCCGAGCTTGATCAGTACCGACAGGTGCAGCAGGACGAAGGCAGTGAGTGCGCCGAAGTTGACGAAGGAGGCGAGGGTGTCGATTTTCTCCCGCATCACCAGCGCGATTCCCAGCGACAGCAGCGTCGACAGCACCAGCGCCACGTGCGGCGTGCCATGCCTGCGGTGCAGGCGGGCGAACAGCGACGGCAATTGACGGTCGCGGCTCATGGCGAACAGCACGCGGGATACGCCGACCTGCATCGGCAGCGCGTTGGTCAGGCCGACCATCACTGCGATCACCCAGGCCAGCACCAATGCGAGCCAGGGGCCGATCTGCGTCGAGGTCAGCTCATAGATGGCGGCGGAGGCATCCTTGATGGTCACGCCCGGCATCAGGTTGCCCAGCACCCAGGTCGTCACCACGAACAGCGCCGCGCAGATGAACAGCACGGTGAGGATGGCGCGCCCGACCAGCCGGCGGTCGTTGTCCTTCACCTCCTCGGCGAGGGTGGAAATGGCATCGAAACCCAGGAATGACAGCACGCAGATGGACGTCGCGGTGAACACCTTGGCGACATCGAAGGCGCCGGCGTCGAAGAACGGCGCAGCCGTCAGCGTGCCCGCGCCCTTGCCCTGGGACAGCGCGAACAGCGCGAGGCCCAGCAGGCTGAACATCGCGGTGAACTGCAACACCACCGAGACCATGCTCACCCGCGTGGTGACGGCGACGCCGAACCAGTTGATGCCCAGCGACACCGCCACCAGCAGCACCAGGCAGGGCGCGCGGTCGAGGCCGGGGATCAGGATCTGCAGGCCCACCGACATGATCAGGAATACCAGAGCCGGGATCAGCAGGTAGTCCAGCAAGATGAGCCAGCCGGCGACGAACCCGGGCAGTTCGCCCAGGCAGAGGCGGGCGAAGCCATAGACCGAGCCGGCGCTCTGCACTTCACCGGACAACGTGGCGTAGCTCTGCGCGGTGAAGTACATGCAGATCGCCCCCAGCAGGTAGGCCAGGGCGATCAATCCGCCAGAGGCGTCCCAGACGAAGCCGAAGGTGGTCAGCGGCGCCATCGGCGCGATGTAGGCCATGCCATAGGCCACCAGGTCTTTCAGGCCGAGGGTGCGCTTGAGTTGCGCTCCGCTCTGCAGGTTTGCAACGCCCATGATCAGGCTCCGATCTTGTTGTTCTTGAGGGATGCCCGTCCATGCGACGGGCGTAGTGGCTGCGAGGCTCAGCCGGTGAAGGCGGCGTCACGGTGGACTTCGCGGCCTTCGAGCAGGGTCAGCAGGACCTGGGTCTGGCCGATCTCGTAGGGCGAGATGGCGTAGAGGTCGCGGTCCAGCAGGATCAGGTCGGCATACTTGCCCGGTTCGAGGCTGCCGGTGCAGTCGTCGCGCCAGGCCGCGTGGGCGGCGTTGATCGTGTAGCCCCTGACCGCGTCTTCGATGCCGATGCGGTGCTGGGCGGTCTGCACCGGGCTGTCGCTGCCCAGCGCGGGGTTCTGCCGGGTGAGGGCGCACTGGATGATCTGGAACGGGTCGTAGCCGGTCACGCCCCAGTCGCTGCTGAGCATGCAGGTCACGCCCTGGCGGACGAACTCGCCCAGCGGATAGATGTACTGGCTGCGCTCGGGGCCGATCATGGCTTCGACGATGGCGTCGGCTTCCGGGTTGGGCTGCGCCCAGAGCGTCTGGTAGTTCGCCAGCGCGCCCAGTTGCCGGAAGCGCGGGATGTCCTCCGGCGCGACGACCTGAAGGTGCGCCAGCTGGTGGCGCGAATCCCACTTGCCGTTGCGCTCGCGGGCGATCTCCAGGCCGTTGAGCGCCGCGCGCACTGTGCCGTCGCCGATGCTGTGCACGTGAATCTGGAAGCCTTCCTTGTCGAAGGCCGTGAAGAACTCGTCGATCTGCTCCTGGCTGAACATCAGTTCTGCATTGCCGCCGGTGTCGCTGCGCGGCGCGGCCAGCACGGCGGTGCCGTTCTCCAGTACACCGTCGAGGAAGAACTTCGCGGAATGCAGGCGCACGCGGTCGCCCGGATAGGTGGTGCGCAGGTCCTTGAGTTCGGCCATCTGCTCGGCCAGTGATTTGTGCGCGAAGACTTTCGAGGTCGCGCAAACGCGCAGGGTCAGGTCGCCGCGCGCATGGGAGGCCTGGTAGTTCTTCAGGTAGTTGCGTGCGGCCATGGCATCCAGCACGCCGGTGATGCCGCGGGCGTTGAAGGCCTTGCTGTAGTGCGCCATGGCCTGCAGGTAGTCGTCGTCGCTGTAGCCGGGGGCGATGCGGTTCATGGCCCAGATGGCGTCTTCCACCAGCCAGCCTTTCGGCGTGCCGTCAGCCAGGCGCATGTATTCGCCGTTGTCCGGCTCGGCGCTACCGGGGCGTACACCGGCCCGCTCGAAGGCAGCGCTGTTGGCCCAGCCGTTGTGGTAGTCGCTGGCGAACATCAGCGCCGGGCGGCCGTCGGTGACGCTGTCCAGCAGTTCCCGGGTGAGCTGTTCGTGGTTGAAGCGCGCGGAGGAGAAGCCGACGCCACGAATCCAGGGCTTCTCAGGATGCGCCTGGGCGAAGGCGCGGATGGTCGCCAGCAGTTCTTCGACCGTCGTGGCGTCGTACAAGGAGGCGTTGTGATAGAGGTCTGCCGCGCTCAGCTGGAAATGCACATGGGTGTCCTGCAGGCCCGGCAGCATCAGCCGCCCGCCGGCGTCGATGCGGCGGGTGGTGGGGCCGGCCAGGCGTTCGATCTCGCCATTGCTGCCCACGGCGAGGATTCGTCCATCAGCGATGGCAATGGCTTCGGCACGCGGGTTGCGCTCATCCTGGGTGCGGATGTCGGCGTGGGTGATGATCAGCTCGGCGGTGGTGGGCATGGTGACTCCAGGCAGGCAGCGGGTGGATGACGGTTCGAACCCTGCATCAGCGAGGGCGGGATGGTGCGGCGACCGGCGAAGCGTCATCACGGGAGCTGCGTATCGCCCGGATGGCGCCGGACCGTCCACGGAAGAGGAGGTGTCGGGGCAGGTTCGGTGAGCACTTGCCAACCCCGTCACCGATTGGTTGGCGGGGTGCGATGGACGAAGTGCCCGGTAGCGGGCGGGGCGGCTCATTTTCATTTTTGGGTTCAAAATGCTGGGCAGCTGGACAGGAGGTGTTCCAGCGGGGTGCTTGCCGATCCCTTGATTCTTGTTGGCTTGTCGAGGAGGCTACGGTCGTTTGGCTCGGTGAATAAGCTGCCGCCTGGAATAACACTTGCGAAACTTCGGACTGAATCGTGGACAAGCTCAGCAGCCTGCAGATATTCGTGGTCAGCGCCGAACTCGGCAGTTTCAGCCGTGCCGCGGACGAGTTGGGAAAGACGCCTTCGGCGGTGGCCAAGTCGGTCGGCCAGCTGGAAATCGAGATCGGTGCGCGGCTGTTCGAGCGCACCACACGCAGCATGGCCCTCACCGAGGCGGGCCAGCTCTACCTGGAAACCGCGCGGGAAGTGTTGGAGCGGATGCGCGAATCAGAGGAGGAGATCGCGCAGCTGCACCATAGTCTCAAGGGGCGGCTGCGCATCAATGGCCCGCTGGCATTCGGCCGGCCCTTCCTCAACGGTGCCTGTGCGAGCTTCCTGCAGAAGCATCCGGAGATGCGCCTGCAGGTGGATTTGAGCGATGCGTACATCGATATGCTCGACGGCCGCTACGACCTTGCGCTGCGCCTGGGGCACAGCGATCTGCCGGGGCTGATCGCCCAACCTGTCGGCGAGAGCCGGGTGGTGTTCTGCGCCAGTCCCGGGTACCTGGAGCGCCACGGCGTGCCGGAGCGTCCGGAGCAGTTGGCGGAGCATGAGTGCCTGGTCTATCGCCATCCGGCGCTGGGGGAAAGCTGGCTGATCGAACGGGCTGGCGAGCGGACTCTATTGCCGCGTAGCGGCCGGCTGAACAGCGACAACCAGGAGCTGTTGCTGGAAGCCTGCCTGGCCGGGCAGGGGATATTGCCCTGCCCGTACTGGAGCGTGTTGCCGTACCTGCGGGATGGGCGGTTGCGGACGATTCTCGATGATTGCCATTTCGACCCCAAGGCGCTCGGCTCGGAGCTGTTGGCGGTCTATCCGAGTACAAGGCGCGCGACGCGGAAGATCTTCGCTTTCATCGAGCACCTGCGGGAATACCTGAAGGAGCAGCGGCTGGTGTAGGGCTACCCGTGATGGGGCTCAGATCAACCCTTTGCCTTGCAAATGCTCCCGTAGATACTCGATGAATACCCGCACCTTGCGTGTGCTCCTGCGGTGCGGCAGGTACAGCACATGCACCCAGGGCCCGAAGGCGCTCTGGTCGCGCCAGCAGTCCGGTAGCAGCTCCACCAGTTCGCCACGGGAGAGGTAGGGCTGCGCGCTCCATTGCGGGAGGAACTGCAGCCCCTGGCCGTCCAGCAGGCAGGAGAGCAGGAAGTCATAGTTGTCGCTGGCGACGCGTGGCACCGGCTGGCGGATGCGGATGCGTTCGCCATCGCGCTGTACCCACCAGAAGTTCCGGTTCAGCAGCGGGTGGCGGAAGATCAGCCAGTCGTGCTGCTCGTAGTTGTCCAGCGTCACGTCGATGCCCTTGCTGGCCAGGTAGGCCGGGGTGGCGCAGAGCATCAGGCGGTTTTCCAGCAGCGGCTGGGCGATCACGTCGGGCAGGTCGATGGGGCCGTCGCGCAGGGCGAGGTCGTAGCCGCCTTCCACCAGGTCGGCGAATTCGTCGGCCAGGTCCACCTCCAGGCGCACCTGCGGGTGCTCGCGCAGGAAGCGGCAGCACACGGCGTTGAAGAAGGCCGGGGCAAAGGAGGGCGGGGCGGCGATGCGCAGGCTGCCGCGTAGCTCGTGCTGCAGTTGCTCGACTTCCTCGCCGGCGCGCTGCAGTTGCATCAACGCCTGGCGTGCCCCCTCCAGGTAGATGTGCCCGGCTTCGGTCAGCGCCATGCTGCGGGTGGTGCGCTCGAACAGGCGCTGCCCCAGCTCGGCCTCCAACTGTGCCACGCCCTTGGTGATCGCCGAAGGGGTCTTGCCCAGCTGCTCGGCGGCGCGGCTGAAGCCGCCGTGGTCGGCAGTGGCGACGAACATGGTGAGCGCAGTCATCTTGTCCAAGGATTACTTCCTGATAGGAATAGAAGTTGTGCGGGAAATCAGTGTTAAAGCAATCGGAGCTTTTGCTTAACCTTCGCTGCAGATCAACAATAACTAAGGATCTGCGATGAAACTACTGATTCCGACGCTACTTTCCATGGCGTGCGCTTTTTCCTCGATGGAAAGTATGGCTGCCGCCGATCTCATCTTCCACGGCGGCAAGGTCTACACCGCCGAACCCGGCCAGCCGCTGCAGCAGGCTGTGGCGGTGGAGAACGGCCGCATTCTCGCTGTCGGTTCCGACGCGCAGATCCTCAAGCTCCAGCAGCCGGCGACCCAGGTCATCGACCTCCACGGCCAGGTGCTGATGCCCGGCTTCATCGACTCCCATACCCACCTGGTCAAGGCTGGCCTGCAGATGCTCCAGGCCAACCTGAACAACCAGGACATGCCGCTCGCCGAGTTCGAGAGCAAGCTGCGCGGGTGGCGCGACGATGGCCGTGCGCGCCGTGGGAAGTTCCTCTATGTCGGAGGCATCCCCACGTCCTACTGGGACCAGGTCGGCGAACTGCAGCAGCGTTTCAACCAGGGCGAGTGGGCCACGCAGCCGATCCTCCTGGCTGGCGGCGACTACCACACCGGTTGGGCCAACAAGGCATTGCTGGAGCTGGCCGGGGTCGACGCCGCCAAAGTCAAGTCGCTGCAGGGAGAGGAGCAGGCCACCATCGGCCATGCCGCCGACGGCACGCCCAACGGTTTCCTGGTGGATGCCGGCCTCTACCCGGTACAGGCATTGCTGCCGCTGCCGACCAACGACGAGTTGCTCAAAGCCCTGAAGGGCGCCCAAAGCTATTACCACGAGCTGGGCATCACCGCCTGGATGGAACCCCTGGCAAACGAGAACCCCGGTGGCGACATTCATAACGACTCGGTGGGTGTGCTGCCGGCCTACAAGGCGCTGTCGGAGCAGGGCGGGCTGACCGCTCACGTCGCCGCCTTGCTGATGGCCGACTCCAAGGCCACCCCGGCCGACCTCGACGAACTGGACAAGGTGCGCCAGCAGTTCCTCGGCGTGAAGAACCTGACCCTGCCGGGTATCAAGGTCTTCGCCGATGGCGTGGCCGAGATGCCGGCGCAGAGCGCGGCGATGCTCGAACCCTACAGCAACTCGAAGAAGTTCGGCGAACTGCTGATCGATCCGAAGCACTTCGGCGAGCTGGTCAGCGCCGCCGACGCACGCGGCTGGCTGGTGCACATCCACGCCATCGGCGACCGCGCGGTGCGCGAGTCCCTCAATGGCATCGAGCAGGCGCGCAAGGACCGCAACAGCGGCATCCCGCACTCCATTACCCACCTGCAGATGGTCAACCCGAAGGACTTCCCCCGCTTCAAGCCGCTCAACGTGATCGCTTCGATGCAGCTCTATTGGGCCGCCGCCGACGAGAACAGCGTGGATCTGGTCAAGCCCTACGTCAGCGCCATGGCCTTCATGCACATGTACCCGGCGCGCTCGCTGCTGAAGAACGGCGCGACCATTGCCGGCGCCAGCGACTGGCCGATCACCACCCCCGATCCGTGGAAGGCCATCTACCAGGCAGTCAAGCGCGTCGGTTCCAAGGGTGTGCTCAATGCCGCCGAGGACATTGACCGCCTGACCATGTTCCAGGCCTACACCCTCAACGCCGCGCGCACCATCCGGCTGGAAGACAGCATCGGTTCGCTCAAGCCGGGCAAGCAGGCTGACCTGATCCTGGTCGACCGCGACGTGTTCACCGTCGAGCCCGAAGCGCTGCGTGACACCCAGGTGCTCAAGACCTGGTTCGCCGGCCGCGAAGTCTATAGTCGTTGAGCGTGAAGCTCTGATCCATCCGGAGCGCCCCCGGCGCTCCACTTTCGTTGAACCAGTAGCCGTTGAAAAAGTATCCGTTTAAAAAAGCAATTGCAGGAGCCTTGCCGTGATTCTTCACACCTTCACCACCGACATCCGCGACCCGCTGCAGCGTGGCCGGCAGATCGGCGAAACCTTCGCCGAGCAGATCCGCCAGACCGTGGCGCTGTACCTGGAGTTCTTCCCGCGCGTAGGTGTGGAAATCGACAAGGCCCGTTCCATCGGTGAAGGCAGCCTCAGTGCGCTGGCCGACTGGTGCCCGGCACTGGCGCAGGAAGTCGAAGGCCTCGCCCTGGGCGTTGGCCTGCCGCTGTGGCAACTGGCTGCGCTGAACGCGCGCACCGAAGTGCTGGCGGTGATGCCGCAGCAGCCGGTGGAAGGCGAGTGCTCCACCTCCATTCACGCGCCCGCAGGCGCCACCGCGCCGCGCAGCCTGCAAACCTGGGACTGGCACGACAGCCTGGTGCCCCACGGCCTGCTGCTGCAGTTCCCCGGCGCCACCGGCCTGACCGCCAAGCTGTTCACCGAGTTCGGCATGCTCGGCAAGATCGGCGTCAACAGCGCTGGCCTGGGCGTGCACTTCAACATCCTGCATCACGCCAGCGACAACGGCAGTGCCGGCGTGCCGGTCCATGCCATCGCCCGCCGCGTGCTGGAAGAAGCCACCAGTGTCACCGAGGCCGTCGAGATGGCGCGTTCGGCGCGGGTCAGCGCGTCCACCGTGCTCAGCGTGTTCACCCGTGAAGACGTGCGCGCCCGCGCCGCCAGCATCGAAATGAGCCCGGCGCACACCTCCGTGGTGGTGCCGCGCGAGGATGGCTGGCTGCTGCATACCAACCACTTCCTCGACGGCGAACTGAGCTGGGGCGAGCGCACCGCCGACGTTTCCACCACCTATGCGCGCCTGGACCATCTCAAGGCCAGCATCGCCGGGATGACCGCAGTGGCCCTGCGCGAGCGCGCCGACGCTTTCTGCGGCGCCGAGGGCGACCAGGCCATCGTGTGCTTCCACCCGGACCTGTCGATGCCCGACACCGAACGCTGGGAGACCCTGCTGAGCGTCGGCATCGACACCCGGAGCTGTGCCCTGGAGTACATCGCCGGCACGCCGAAGAAGCTGGCGGAAGAAGGTTTCCTGCGTTTCTGACGTAACCCTGTAGTTCCGATCCATGCGCCCCGCGGCGGCCTTCCGGCCGCTGCGCGGGTTTCGTTTGCCACAAAAACAAGAGTGAGCCGCCATGATCGATCACACACCCGCTGCGCCGGGGTCCCGTTCGGCCTTTCGCACCTTCTGCGTCTCCGGCATGGGCACCGCGCTGGAGTTCTACGACTTCATCATCTACGGCTATGCCGCCGCGCTGGTCTTCCCGCAACTGTTCTTCCCCGGTCTGGATCGCCTCACCGCCGTGCTGATCGCCTTCGCCGCCTTCGGCGCGGGTTTCTTCGCCCGCCCCCTGGGTGGTGTGGTCTTCGGCCACCTGGGCGACCGCTACGGTCGTCAGAAGGCGTTGGTTGCCACACTGGTGCTGATGGGTAGCAGCACTTTGCTGATCGGCTTCCTGCCGACCCATGCGGCGCTCGGTGCCGCCGCACCCTTCCTGCTGGTGGTGCTGCGACTGGTCCAAGGCTTCGCCGCTGGCGGCGAGTGGGGCGGCGCGGCGCTGTTCGGCATTGAAGTGGCGCCCAAGGGTCGTCGCGGCCTGTGGGGCAGCTTCACCAGCATGGGCATCGGCATTGGTGGTATCTTCGGCTCGGCGGTGTTCGCCATCGTCAGCTTCGCCTTCAATGACGACCTCACCGGCATCGGCTGGCGCATCCCGTTCTGGCTCGGTGGCGTGCTGGTACTGATCGGCCTCTACGCGCGTCTGCAGAACGCCGCGGAGCCGCAACCCAAGGCCGCTCCCAAGGCCGAAGCGCGCATGCCGCTGATGGAAGCCTTCCGCCGTCGTCCGCGCGAGCTGCTGCTGTGCATCGGCATCGCCTTCGGCTACGTCACCATCGCCTACATCGGCAGCACCTTCTTCCTCGCCTATGCGACCGACATCGGTTACAGCAGCAGCGAAGCCTTGCTGTTCGACTTCTCCCTGTCGGTGGCCATCGTCATCTCGGCGCCGTTCTTTGGGCACCTGTCGGACCGTTTCGGTCGTCGTACGGTGATGATCGCGGGCGCCGCCATCATGGCCGTGGGACTGTTCGCCTTCTTCCCGATGATCGGCCTGCACAGCTTGCCGCTGGCACTGCTGGCGTACGTCGCCGTGGGCTTCTTCATGGGCGCGACCCAGGGGCCGATCCCGGCGTTCCTGGCCGAGCAGTTCCCGCGCGAGATGCGTTATTCGGGGATTTCCTTCAGCTACCAGATCGGTGCGGCACTGGGCGGCGGCACGGCGTCGAGCATCGCTACCGCGATCCTCATCGCCACCGGACGCAATCCCTTCGGCGTTTCCCTGTACGGCGCGGCGGCACTGGCGCTGGTGGCGTTCTGCTCGTGGATGCTGCGTGAAACCTCGCGCCTGCCGATGGACGTGATCGACCGCGACGATGCGGTGCCGGGCGCCGCGTCCGTGCAGGCGATCAACTGATCGCGCGTGCCCTGGTGCCCGGTACCAGACCGAGCACCAGGGCACAGCCGATGAGGATGATCAGCGCGCCCAGACCCTGCATCAGCGACAGGCTTTCGCCCAGCACCAGTGCGCCGACCAGCACGGCGACCACGGTGACGACGAACTCCACGCTGATGGTCCTGGTGGCTCCGATTCGTCCAACCAGTTGGAAATAGACCACGTAGTTCACCGCGCTCAGTACGCAGCCACACAGCAGCAGATAGATGAATTCCAGCGGCTGCGGCGTGCCCGGTACCGGCACCCAGATCAGTAGCGGCAGGGTCAGCAGGCCGCCGATGAGGAAGGCGCCACAGGTCACCTCCCAGGGGCCGGCAGTGCGCAGGCGCAGGCTCGCATAGTTGCTGCCGAAGGCCGCGCACACCGCGCCGAACACCGAGGCTACGCAACCGAGGATGAACTCGTGAGTGATCGGCACAGTGGGGAAACCCACCAGCAGCACCATGCCGAAGAAGCCCAGGACGAGCCCGCCCAGACCGCTCCAGGTGATCCGCTCCAGTCCCCAGATGCGGCCGATCAACATGGAAAACAGCGGAATCCCGGCAACGAAGATCGCCGCCATGGCAGTGCCGATGCGCGGGGTGGCATAGCTCAGGCCGATCAGTTGGCCGGCGACCGTGGTGGCGCCGACCACGCACAGCGGCTTCCACAAGCCTTCGAAATTCAGCTTGCGCCCGGATAGCCTGGCCACCGCGAAGAGGGTGAAGCTGGCGATCAGCGCACGGAAGGTTACCGTCCCGGCCCAGCCGAAGCCGGCGATGGCCTTGAGCAGAACGAGAAAGGACAGCCCCCAGCCAATCGCGAGGAACAGGTAGGCGGCGAGGTCGCGCGGTTGCATAAGGATCCCGGAGCGCAAAGGCAGAAAGTGGGCCACCCAAGTGCGGCGGCCAATACGGCTATGACGAGTGCGGCTATCTTGCCGGTCGCCCGTGACGCTTGGGAAGGCGGCGCACCGACGTTTTTCTATCTGTCGGCGTCGCCATCCGGCTTTCGCCCTGGCGAGGCCATTGCGCGCGCCTGCCGGGGAGCGACAAGTCGCTATTTGCTGCTGCCCTGCGACGGGTGGTCGGCGCGTTCTCGAACCGTCCCCGGCTGCCTTCGGCGATGCACGCCTGGGCAGCAGCAAGCGCGCCGCCAGGCCCTTTGGATTCCTGTGCGATCAACATCCGCGCGTCTTGCGCCTTCGCCTCCGAGCTTGAATTCTCTCGTGGCCGGAAATATTCAGGCGTTGGGTGATTTATGGGCGGTGCCCGCTGCCACCTCGCAATGCATCTCCCAACGAGACCTTGTTCGATACATTGAGCTTCAGGTAGCACTGTTGAAGGTAGCCGCGAACCGTAGCCGGCTTAAGCCCAAGGTCGCGTGCAATCTCCTTGTGCGAGCCGCCGGCAGCATAGGCGCGCGCCACCGTTTCCTCCCGGCGGGTAAGCCCCAGGCTGGCGCGACGCTGCAGGCTCAATTGGCAGCCTCCATCCTTGCCTTGGGATACCGACACATCCAGCGTGCGCCCTTGCCACTGCCCTGCGCCGATATGAATCATGCGGCGCAGCGTATTGGGTAAGTGCCCCCCAAACCACTCGGGAAACTCGGCCATGAACACCTGGCAGAAGGCGGGCGTGGCTTGCTCCAGCCAGGCGTGCTTGCTCACTGTCGCTGTCAACTGGCGGGCGTTGGCCTGCTCGCTTTGCCAGGTTGCCAGTGCCTGTTTCTCTTCGGCCAGGAACAGGTGGGGCATCAGTAGTTCGACCAGTGCGCGGTCTTCCTCCGTGAATAACGGCAGCGAGTCGTCGCGGTAGATTGATAGAAAATGCACGAGCCCAGTGTCTTCGGCAGGCGCCGCCGTCGACAGCGCTGACACAATTCCGTAGTTCGCGTCGAACTCCTCCGGCGTCTCGTAGCCGTTGTATCTCACCGTGACCCCGGGATGCTCGATGACGGTCTGTGCCAGATCGTCGATCTCGGCGCTCGAGAGCCAGTCATCGGCGAAACCGGCCGGGAGCCGATGAAGATAGCTCTGGAGCACCCTGGGTGAGCCACTTCTCAAGTGCGCTACTCCCCACCACGCGGCGCTGATGGGTAGATGGGCTTCCAGCAATGCCAGGGCGCCGCTCCGGAAATTCTCGAGTGTCGACTGTGCGGAGAGTCGGTGCCATGCCAGGAGCAGGGATGACAGGGTTGAGAGTTGCATGTCTTCGCGGGTCCCTTCCCCAGGCCAGTGAGATGATGATTCCACGATTCTACGCAGCTGAAGTTGGGGCGCAAACACACCATTGCCCACTGCAATTGCAGGGTTGGCGCAGTGCCTGTGTCTTGCTGAACTTGCGCCTCCCGCTCCCATGACTCTGGTTGAGCGGACAACAACTGAACCCGCGAAGGAACAAGGAAGCTATGAACGTGAGAACCCGTAGCATCACGACGCTGTTGGCTGCGTCTATTTCGGCACTCGGTGCGTTAAACGCCTATGGTGGCGGCGATGGCGTCACGACGCCGGCGCTCAATCAGCAGCTGCCCGACCCGAAGAATCTGTTCTCATGGACGACTCAGGAAAAGGTTGCCGGGTTCAGCCATAGCGCCGACTTATACGGTACCGAGGCGTTTCGGCGAGGGGCCAATGTTCTCGCGCTGCCCTCGGGAAGCAGTGCCTTGATGACGCGCGCCCAGGCCGTTACCTATCAATATGGGAGCAGCGCCGATGGCACGCCGAAACGTGACAACACGGTCGATGACTACATGGATCACAGCAAGGCCACGGGCCTGTTGGTAATCAAAGATGGTGCCGTCGTCCTCGAGAAGTACGCGATGGGTATCAACGCGGCCACCTTGTGGGACAGCAAATCGGTCGGTAAGTCGGTTACCTCCACGTTGATGGGTGTCGCCCTCAAGGACGGCTACATCAAAAGCCTGGACGACACCGTGGACAAGTACATCCCTGAACTCAAAGGGTCGGCCTATGAGGGGGTGTCCCTTCGCAACATGCTGCGGATGACGTCAGGTGTGAGCTGGGATGAAAACTATCTGAACCCGAAATCAGACATCGTGGCGCAACTGGCTTGTCAGCGTAACAAGGCCGACACACCGAGTTGCATGCTGAATCATATGCGGACGTTGAAACGTACTGTTGATCCTGCAACGGGAAAGCCCGTCGCGCCGGGGGACGTCTTCAACTACAGCACCGGTGAGGCCTATTTGAGTGGCCTGGTGGTTCAACGCGCCACCGGAAAGTCCCTTGCCCAATACCTTGAGCAGAAGATATGGCAGCCCTTTGGCATGGAGGCCGATGGCAACTACTGGACCTCCAACGGTGTGTCCTTCGGCGGCGGCGGGTTCAATGCAACGCTGCGAGACTATGGCCGCTTCGGGCTGTTTGTCCTGAACAACGGACTCCTGTCCGACGGCTCAGCCGTGCTTCCGGAGAATTGGGTCCGGGACGCCACGACCTGGACGTTGGCCTCGGCCGAACCCAAGGTTTCGGACAATGGCCAATACGGATACATGTGGTGGTTCAGTCCCGCAAACGATGATGGAGTCCACAAGCCATCGCCCCTGTTCGCCAATATTGGCGCCCCGCTGCAAAACACAACCAATCCGGCAGGTGCGGTTCCGATCCAGGGGCGCGCAGCCGTTCAGGGGCAGCCCGGCTCGGCGTCCGACTGGACGTTCGCGGCTATCGGGGTTTTCGGCCAGATGATTGCGATCAACCAGAAGGAGAACCTGGTGGTTGTTCAATGGTCGGTCTGGGACAAGCCGGACCCGACCTGCTGTGACTCATCGGAGACAAGCTATATCGCCAGCAACCCCTATGGCGAGGAATCGACCTTCCTGAATGCAATGCTTGCAGCGTTGCATTGATCCACGGGCAGGGGGCGCCAATAAATGCGCCCCTGCATTTTTCAGCGCAAGTGGCCGAGAGAGCCTCGATTTTACCGCTGGCCGGTTCCAGCCGGGATTAGGTGAGCAATCGCCCCTCCGCATATGTTCTGACGAGTTGCCTGTGGCGAGCGTTGCCTCCGGGTGGCATTGGATTACCTGCATAGCGATAGCCGACCCGGCCAGCGTCCTTGCAAAAGTGCAGAGCAACATTGCCCAGGTACCAATAGCCTTGGCCTGGGCCCTGGCTTATAGTCGCGCCCCCCAGCGAAGCCGCCAGTGCCGTCCAGGCCTGCGTCCGGCGACGCAACCCTTCAGGCGCGAGGAGCACGCCAGCAATGAAAACAGAACAGGGCATCCTGCGGCTTTCCATCATCGTGACTGTGCTGTTGGCCGGTTTCGGTATTGTCGTCGGCCTGCTTTCGGGATCCTTTTCCATCGTCTTCGACGGTGTCTACTCGCTGGCGGATGCCAGCATGAGCGGCCTGGCACTGATGGTGGCGACGCTGATCCGTCGCCATACGACCGAAGGCGACGCCAGCCGGCGCCTTGCCGAGCGGTTCAATATGGGCTTCTGGCACCTGGAACCGATGGTGCTGGCACTCAACGGCACGCTGTTGTGCGGCGTGACGCTGTACGCGCTGATCAACGCCATCGGCCGGCTGCTCAGCGGCGGTCATGCGCTGGAGTTCGGTTTCGCCATCCTCTATGCGGCGGTCGCCACGCTGGTCTGTTTCGCCCTGGCCGCGGTGCAGTTTCGCGCCAACCGACGCATCGGCTCGGACTTCGTCGCTCTCGACGCCAAGTCCTGGGTGATGTCCGGCAGCATCTCCCTGGCCTTGTTGATTGCCTTCCTGGTCGGCGACCTGGCCACCGTGAGCGGGTACGCGCAGATCGGTCCCTACGTCGACCCGGCGGTGCTGGCATTGATCTGTCTGGTGATCCTGCCGATTCCCTTCCTGACCATTCGCCAGGCCTTCAAGGACATCCTCCTGGTCACCCCGCCGGAGCTCAAACAGCACGTCGACGAAGTGGCCTCGGCCTTCGTCTCGCAGCACGGCTTCGTGGCGTACCAGGCCTATGTCGCCAAGGTCGGGCGGGCGCAGCAGATCGAGCTGTATTTCATCGTGCCGCCGAAGTGGCCGGCGCAGACCCTGGACGAATGGGATCGGCTGCGCGACGAGATCGGCGAGGCCATCGGGGACGAAGGCCCGAACCGCTGGCTGACGATCGCCTTCACCAGCGATCCGCTCTGGACCCGCTGACCGCCCTCTGCTCGCTGGATCGTGGCGATTCAGGCCGCGATCATCTTTCCTGGCTGCCAGCGCGGGCTGCCCAACGCTCGCGCGGCAACACATAGCAAAGCCATTGCTCGGGTGTGCCGGAGAGGTCCAGTGCGGCCTCGTAGGCCAGTTCCGCACCCAGTTTCGCCGTGCCTTTCTGCGAGCGGATGTTGCTCGGCGCGATGTGGAACCACACGCGCGCGAAATGCTGGAAGGCGTGGCTGAGCATCAGGGTCTTCAGCTCGCGGTTGGTCACGCCGCCCCAGTAGCGGTGGTTGATGAAGGTGAAGCCGATGCCGATGTCATCCGGCTGGTCCGGTACCGGGTAGTAGCGCGAACAACCGATGGCCTGGCCGGAGGTGCGATCGAGAATCAGCAGGCAGCCACCGGCCTGGACCAGGAACTGGAAGTAGGGCTCGAAGACCTCGCGGCGATAGCGTTCGGTCGCCGGGTGGCCCGCCCAGGTCCGCGGGTCGCTGGCGGCGGCATGGAGCGCGTCGAGATCATCGGCCCGCAACGGGCGCAGTTGCAGGATTTCGCCGATCAATGTCGGCTGGTCGTCGAAGGTGTTCATGCCGGGCTCCGGGGTTGTCTGGAGCCCAGCTTACGGCTGGATTGGCCTGTTGTAGAGGGCCATTGGGGCAGGCTTCGAAGGTACCAATCGCCGATCAGTCGGCGCAGATGCCGAGGATGGCTCGTGCTGCCATTTCGGTGCCACGCGAGGCCTGCATCTGCTCGCGCACGGCGGCGAGACGATGGCCCATGGCCTGGTCGGCGAGCAGTTCGGCCAGGGCTTCGGGCAGTGCTGCAATCGGGTCCTGGTAGCGCGGCAGGTAGCGCGCCACACCGACTTCCTCGGCGTGTCGGGCATTGTCGTGGCCGTCCCAGCAGTAGGGGATGATCACCGACGGCAGCCCATGGTAGAGCGCTTCGCAGAAGCTGTTGTTGCCACCGTGGTGGACGAACAGCTGGCATTCGCGCAGCACCACTGGCTGCGGGAACCAGCTGTCGAGGTAGACGTTGTCCGGCACCGTGTCGTAGTGCTCGCGGTAGGCACCGACGTTGATCAGGAAGCGGTAGGGCAGTTGCGCCAGGGCATCGATCAGCCGGCGCATCATCGCCACATCGGCGGCACCGAGGCTGCCGAAGCTCACGTAGATCAGCGGTGCGTCGTTGTGCCGGGGGAACTGCGGCGGGATGTAGGGCGCCTCGCTGCGCACGCAGCCGTCGAGGTACAGGTAGCGTTCGGCCGGCAGCGGGTTGGTCCGCTCGTAGCGTACCGGTGTCGGCGACAGCAGCAGGTTCAGCCAGGGCGAGTCCTCAAGGAACTGGCCGGGGGGCAGGGCGGGGTGGCCGCACTCGGCGAGGAAGCGGGCGAAGCGGTCGTGGATGGGTTTGACCGCCTGCAGGTAGCGCTCGCGGAAGGCCGCGCAGGCCTGCGGGTCCTGGCTGCTGGCCCCGGACAGGTAGGGCGGCACCGCCGGGTCAGGCAGTTCGGTCTCGGCGCAGGAAACCATGCGCACCCAGGGGCAGCCGGCGGCGGCGATGGCCGGGAAGGCGACCACGTTGTCCAGCACGATGGCGTCCGGCTTGAGCCGTGCGAGCAGCTGCTGAAGCGGTCGCTCCGACTCGATGGCGGTGTCGATGATGGCTTCCCAGGCCGGCGCCACGTAGCTGTCGATCTGCTCGAGCGGCGTCTGGTCGAAGTACGGCACGTTGCGCTCGATGAAGCGTTCCCAGTAGTGCTGGTGGTCAGCGGCGGACAGCGGTGAGTCCAGCTGTAGCGGATACTCGGCGAAGCCGTACTCGGCAAAGATGCCCTGGAAGTGCGAGTGGCAGATGAACACCGGGCGCGCGCCGAGTTCGCGCAGCGCCTGGGCGATGCCGATGCAGTTCAGCGCGGCGCCGAAGCTGGCTTCAGGGAAGAAGGCGATGGTTCTGGTTCTTTGCGTCATGGGCACATCCACGGTGCGGGTCACGGGTGCTGTAAGGGCACTGCGTAAAATGGATAGTGCATTTTTTTGATAAAAAAAACACCGTGCTCGAAAAAATTTACCGGCGTGTCCCGGCAAACGACTGCGGAATTCCGCGGTTGGCCGTCTGCGGACGCTGCGCCGCGGACAGCCGCAGGTGCAGGCGCATCAGGTCCGCGGCGACTTCCAGCTGGCCGCGTTCGATCTGCTCGATGATTCGCAAATGCTCGCGCAGCGCTTCC
Organism: Pseudomonas sp. SCB32; assembly: GCF_009189165.1. Classification (NCBI taxonomy): domain Bacteria; kingdom Pseudomonadati; phylum Pseudomonadota; class Gammaproteobacteria; order Pseudomonadales; family Pseudomonadaceae; genus Pseudomonas; species Pseudomonas sp. SCB32. The sequence goes on along the minus strand of NZ_CP045118.1, from coordinate 3,190,891 downwards.
TGCAAACGGTGCACGCTGACCATCGGCAGCAGGTTGGGCAGGCGGCGCAGGCGTTGGTGCTGCAGCAGCGCATCACCGACGAAGCGGTTGCCACAGCCCAGGGCGATCAGCTCGTGGAAGCTGATATCCAGCTCGCGGAACTGCACCACGTCGAAGCGCTCGATTGGCACCGCCAGTAGCTCTTCCATGGCGCCACGGAGCAGCGCCAGGCGCGCCAGGTCCGGGTCGAAGCCGGGGGCGAGGAGGGCTTCGGGCTCGAGGATCAACCGGTAGCGCAGGCTGTCTTCCAGTGCCGCGAGGTTGTTCAGCAGCGGGCGGAACGACCAGCTCTGCCCGGCGCCGCGTTCCAGCACCTGGTCTTCGCTGAGCTGCGCCAGCACCTTCTGCGCGGCAGCGCGATTGATGTCGTAGCGGCGCATCAGTTCGCTGGCACTGAGGCTGTTGCCCAGCCGGCCGGCCATGCGGTCGCGCAACACCGAGGCGGCCAGGGCCTGTTCCTCGGCCTGGGGCAGGGCGGGGCCCAGCACCTGGGCGGACGGGTCGGCACACAGGCGATAGCCCTTGCCCGGCTCGTGGGCCACCAGTTGCTGCTCCAGCAGCAGGTCGAGGCCGGCACGGATCAGCGTGCGCGACACACCGAAAGTGCGCGCCAACTGCTGCTCGGACAGTGCGGCACCTTCACCCAGGCCACTGTCCTGGGCGTGTTCGATGATCCGTCGGGCCAATTCCAGATGATTGGTGCGCGGTTTTTTTTCGATGTCCTTGCTCAAACCGTTCTCTCTCCGACAGGGGTTTCAGCGATGCGAGCCCCTTATGCCACAGGGCGGGTGGTGCAACAAGGATGCGGGAAGTTGTTGACTTCGCCATTCGTTCGGTATTTATTTTGAAAAAAAGACATGTAACACGCTTTTCGATCCGCTGCCTTCGAAACAACAACAACCATCGTTAGGTGCGCAACATGAAGCTGAAGACCATGCTCTACGCGGGGGCTACCCTCGCGCTTACGCTGTCGGCCACAACTGCCAGCGCCAAGGACCTCGTGATCTCCATCTGGGACGGCTACATGGCCCCGGATACCCTCGAGAAGTTCCAGAAGGCCACGGGCCTTGAAGCCGACAAGTCGCTCCACGCCACCAACGAGGAGATCATGGGCAAGCTCATGGCCTCCGGCGGCGAAGGTTACGACGTGGTGTTCGTTTCCTCTCCTTTCGCCGAGATCCTGCACAAGCAGGGCCTGCTCGCCGACATCGATCCGGCCAAGGTGCCGAACCTCAAGAACCTCTACCCCGAAGCGCAGAAGCTCGAGTACGACCCGGGCAACCACTTCTCCGTGCCCTACACCTGGGGCACCACCGGCATCTGCTATCGCGCCGACAAGGTCAACCCGGCCCCGTCGAGCTGGAGCGACCTGCTCAAGCCGTCCGATGCGCTCAAGGGCAAGACCACCATGCTCGCCACCGATCGCTGGCTGCTGGGCGCGGGCTTCCTCGCCAACGGTTGGTCGGTGAACGACGGCAATCCGGACCAGATCAATGCGGTGCGCGACCAGTTGATCACCACCAAGAAGCGCCTGCTGTCCTTCGACGACACCACCTTCTACTCCAAGCTCGCCTCGGGCGAGGCGCTGATGGCCCACGCCTGGGACGGCTGGTGTAACTACGGCACCCAGGCCAACGACTCGATCAAGTTCGTCGTGCCGAAAGAGGGCTCCGACCTCTGGGTGGACACCATGGTGGTGCTCAAGAGCTCGAAGAACCCCGAGGCGGCCTACCGCTTCATCAACTACATGCTCGAACCGGCCAACCACGCATGGGTCGCGGAGAACATCCTCTACAAGGTGCCCAACCAGGCGGCGATGGCCACGCTCAAGCCCGACCTGCTGGCCAAGTACCCCAACCTCACCACCACGCCGGCCGAGCTGGTCAAGCAGCAGCAGTTGCGTGACGTCGGCGGTTCCACGCAGAAGGCCTATACCCGCGCTGTGACGGAAATCATGGCGGCGCAGTAGTAGCCCCTGTCAGCGGGGCGCTGCAATCGCGCCCCGGCTTCTCACTCGATACGACAACCCTGAACCACTCCGCCTCGCGGGGTTGGGGGAACTACGCATGACCGCTTTGTCCGCCGACCGAAAACTGTCGGCCTGGCTGCTCGCGCCCGGTCTGGGCTGGCTGGCCCTGTTCCTGCTGCTGCCGTGCCTGCTGGTATTGCTCTACAGCTTCCTCGAACGCGGTGCCTACGGCGGCATCGACTATGTGTTCACCTGGGAGAACTACCGCCGCGCGGTGGACCCGCTGTACCTCGACATCCTCCTGCGCTCGGCGAAGATCGCCGGCCTGGCGATGCTCTTCGCGGTGCTCATCGGCTACCCGGCGGCCTACGCCATCACCCGCGCCACGCCGCGTCGGCAGGGGGCCTACCTGTTCCTGGTGATGCTGCCGTTCTGGAGCAACTACCTGATCCGCACCTACGCCTGGATCGTCCTGCTCAACCGCGAGGGTCTGCTCAACCGCCTGTTCAACCTGCTGGGCTACAGCGGCGAGCCGATCAACCTGCTCTACACCGACGCCACCGTAGTGCTGGGGCTGGTCTACAACTACATCCCCTTCGTCATCCTCGCTATCTACAGCTCGCTGTCGCGCATCGACAACGAACTCTGGGAAGCCTCGCGGGACCTCGGCGCCTCCGGCTGGACCACCTTCCGCCGGGTGATCCTGCCGCTGTCGGTGCCAGGCGTTGCGGCCGGCGCGGTGTTCGTCTTCGTGCTGTCGATCGGCAACTTCATCACCGCCGACCTGCTCGGCGGCAAGCAGGTGCAGATGGTCGGCAACCTGATCTACGCGCAGTTCCTCACCGCGCGGGACTGGCCCTTCGGCTCGGCGCTGAGCTTCTTCCTGATCGGCATCATGTTGCTGCTGCTGTTCATCCAGGCCCTGGTTTCGCGCCGGGCCCAGGGCGCGGAGGGCGAACGCCATGCGTAATTCTTCCGGTATCGCCCTGGGTGCGCACCTCTGGCTGGTGTACGCCTTCCTTTATGTACCGATCCTGGTGCTGATCCTGCTGTCGTTCAACGCCAGCGGCCTGCCCACCGCCTGGGGCGGCGCTTCGCTGAAGTGGTACGCCAAGCTCCTGGCCAATACCTCGATCCAGCACGCCGCGCTGAACACCCTGATCGTTGCGCTGACCTCGACCGTCATCGCCTGCATGCTCGGCACGCTGCTCGCCCTGGGCGTGGAGATGCGCTCGCGTAGCAGCGGCGGCAAGAAGGGCGGCAACCTCGCCGACACCTTGCTGATGGCGCCGATGATCATCCCCGACATCGTCCTGGCCATCGCGCTGCTGAGCTTCTTCAACCTGCTGAAGATGAGCCTGGGGCTGCACTCCATCATCCTCAGTCACGTGGTGTTCAACATCGCCTTCGTCTGCGCGGTGGTGCGCACCCGGCTCAAGCACTTCGATTACTCGATCCTCGAAGCCAGCATCGACCTGGGCGCCGGCTGGTTCACCACCGCGCGCCGGGTGCTGCTGCCGGCGATCTTCCCCGGCGTGCTGGCGGGCGGGCTGCTGGCGTTCACCCTGTCGGTGGACGAATTCATCATCGCCTTCTTCAACGCCGGCTCCGGCAGCGCCTCTACCACGCTGCCGATGCAGATCTACTCGATGATCCGCTTCGGCGTGACCCCTGAAATCAATGCCCTCGCCACCCTGGTGATGCTGGTCAGCTTCACCGCGCTGTTCGCTTCCCAACGTCTGAACAAGGTGCCCAAAGCCCATGAATAAGTCTTCCGACCTGCTCGTGCTGGACCAGGTGAGCAAATCCTATGGCGAGGGTATGACCGCCGTGGACCAGGTTTCCCTGGCGATCCGCGAGAACGAGTTCTTCGCGCTGCTCGGCCCCTCCGGCTGCGGCAAGACCACCCTGATGCGGATGATCGCCGGCTTCGAGACGCCGACCTCCGGCGCCATCTATCTGGGCGGCCAGGACATCTCGCCGCTGCCGCCGAACAAGCGCCCGCTGAACCTGATGTTCCAGTCCTACGCGCTGTTTCCCAACATGACCGTGCGCAGCAACATCGCCTACGGCCTGGAGATGGAGAAGCTGCCGGCCAGCGAAATCCGCCAGCGCGTGGACCAGGTATTGGAGACCGCACAGCTCGGCCAACTGGCCAACCGCCGCCCGGACCAGCTCTCCGGCGGCCAGCGCCAGCGCGTCGCCCTGGCCCGCGCGCTGGTCAAGCGTCCGCGCGTGCTGCTGCTGGACGAACCGCTCGGCGCACTGGACAAGAAGCTGCGCGAGAAGATGCAGCTCGAACTCAAGCGTCTGCAGCTCGAGAGCGGCATCACCTTCATCATGGTCACCCACGACCAGGAAGAAGCCCTGGTCATGTCCGACCGCATGGCCGTGCTGCGCGACGGCAAGGTCTGCCAGTGCGGCAGCCCGAGCGAGCTGTACGAGAACCCGGGCAACCGCTTCGTCGCCGACTTCATCGGCGTCAGCAACCTGATTGACGGCCGCCGCGTGGGCACCAACCGCCTGCAGGCCGGCGAGCAGATTCTGCATATCGAAACCACCGCCGAATCGAGCCCCGAAAGCGTGACCCTGGCCCTGCGCCCGGAACGTTTGCGCGTACTCACCGACGCGACTCCCGCCACTGACAACCAGATCCAGGGAGAAGTGGCCGAAGTGGCCTACCACGGCCTGGACACCAACCTGCACGTGAACACGGCGCTTTCAAGCAAGCCGCTGATCGTCCGCGTGCCGTCTTCTGACTACGACTTCTTGCGCCTTGCCGCCGGCATGCCGGTGCGCCTGGGCTGGGATGCGCGGCATGCCCGCGTGCTGACTCACTGACTGCCTAGAACAACAAGACCTACAGGAGAGCACCATGAGTGAACGCAAAGTCATCGCATTCTTCCCCGAGGCCGCCTACGGCCCGGCCCTCAACTCCGTCGGCATCGCCCAGGCCTGCGAGGCGCTGGGGCACAAGGCGGTGTTCCTCACCGACCCGGGCATGACCGGGGTCTATTCGGCCTACGGCTTCGAGGAACACTACGTGAACATGTCCGAGCCGATGCCGGCCGAGGAGATGGCGCGCTACTGGACCGACTTCATCAACGGCCACATCCCCAACTTCCGCAAGGCGCCGATCGACCAGCTGGATAACTACGTGAAGGAGTGCTGGGAGGCCATCGTCTCCACCTCCAAGTGGGCGCAGAAGGAGCTGCCGGCGATCCTCGACAAGATCAAGCCGGACCTGATCTGCGTCGACAACGTGATCCTCTTCCCGGCCATCAAGCAGTACGGCAAGCCCTGGGTGCGCATCATCTCCTGCTCGGAGAACGAAGTGCACGACCCGGACATCCCGCCGTACCTGTCGGGCATGAGCGTGGACGACAAGGCCGGCCACGCGCGCTTCCAGAAGCGCTTCGAGGAAGTGATCGCGCCCATCCATGCCGACTTCAACGACTTCCTCGGCCAGTGCGGCGAGCGGCCGTATCCGCTGGGGGTGTTCTTCGAAGAGTCGCCCTACATGAACCTGCTGCTGTACCCGGACCCGGTGAAGTTCGATCGCCGCCATCCGCTGCCGGCCCGGCAGTTCCACTACTTGCAGGGCTGCGTGCGTACCGACAAGCCGTATGACATCCCGCAGTTCAAGGCGAACAACGACAAGCCTCTGCTCTACGTGAGCTTCGGCAGCCTCGGTTCGGGCGACGTGGACCTGCTCAAGCGCCTGGTCACCGCCGTCGGCAAGCTGCCATACCGCGCGCTGTTCAACGTCGGCGAGCACCTGGAGAAGTACACCGAGCTGCCGGACAACGTGATCGTCTCCAACTGGTACCCGCAGCCCTCGGTGATCGCCCAGGTCGACGCGGTAATCCACCACGGCGGCAACAACAGCTTCACCGAGTGCCTGTTCTTCGGCAAACCGGCCATCGTCATGCCCTACGTCTGGGACGGTCACGACAACGCCATGCGCGCCCAGGAAAGCGGCCACGGCCTGCGCATGGACCGCTACGACTGGAGCGAGGAAGACCTGGCGCGGAACCTCGCCCAGCTGCTCACCGATTCGCGCATGGGTGAGCGCCTGCAACGCACCAGCACTTACATGCGTTCCCGCAAGGGCCCGGAAGATGCTGCACAGATTCTGCACAAGGTGATGAGCAATGCCTGAGTTCAAGTCCGATTCGACCGCGCCGCACATCGTTGGCGCCCGCGACTACGACGACCTGGTGGACTGGGGCGTGCAGTCCGACGCCCTCGAAGGCGTCTCGCACTCCAGCGGCCGCCTGCTGTTCAAGGGGCTGAACAACAGCCCCGAGACCGGCTTGTGGGTCTGCACCCCCGGCCGGTGGCGGTTGTCGATCCCGCGCGACGAGCTGTGCCACTTCGTCGCCGGACGCGCCACCTACCGCTCGGACGCGGGCGAGGTGATCGAGGTGGAGCCCGACACCCTGGTGCTGTTCCCGGCCGGCTGGACCGGCGAATGCACCGTGCATACCACCCTTCGCAACCTTTACATGCTGGCGTGATCCGCTCGGTTCGTAGGGCGCATAACGCTGCAAGCGTTATCCGCCATCGATTTCCAGCCCAATCCATCGGCGGATAACCGCAAGCGGTTATTCGCCCTACGTTGACTCGGGCGCCCATTGCCGGGCCCGAGTTTATGAAGACGTTTATTCAGGAGTGAACAATGAAGACCCCCGTTATCCATCGCCCGCTGCAAGTCACCGAACTCAAGGACTGGGGCGTGATCCCGACCATGCTCGAGGGCGAATCCCGCGTCAGCGGCGTGGTCCTGTACAAGGGGCCGGAAGGCCAGTCCGAATGCGGTATCTGGCATTGCACGCCGGGCAAGTGGTTCTGCCACGTCACCAGCGACGAGTTCTGCCACTTCCTCGAAGGCCGCTGCACCTATGTGCACGAGTCCGGCGAGGTGATCGAGATCACCCCGGACACCGCAGCCTTCTTCCCCAAGGACTGGAAGGGCGTGTGCACCGTCCATGAGACGGTGAAAAAGGTCTACATGATTCGGTGATGCCATGAGCCTGACCCTGGAAACCACCCGTGCCGCAGCCCGCGAGATGTTTCTCGCAGGCTGCGGCCATGCCGGCCGGCCTCTGCATGCGCTGCCGGCGGATGCCTCCGCCCGGCGCTACTTCCGCCTGGAAGGGCAAGGCCTGCTGCTGATGGATTCGCCGCCCGGCGCCGAGCCGCTGGCGCCTTACCTGCGGGTGGCGCAGTTGCTGCGCGGCTGCGGGCTGTCGGCGCCGAAGGTACTGGCCTCGGATGTCGAGCTCGGCCTGGCGCTGGTGGAAGACTTCGGTCATGCCACCTATACCCGGTTGCTCGCCACCGGCCACGACGAGGAGGCGCTGTATCGCCTCGCCGTGGATGCCCTGGTGCGCCTGCATCGGGCCGGCCCCCAGGCCGCCGAGGGCGTGCCGGCGTATGACGGGCAGAAGCTGGGCGATGAGGCGGCGCTGTTCATCGACTGGTATGCGCCGTTACTGGTCGGTGCGCAGCACGCCGCGCGACTGCGCGAGGCCTACCTCGAGGCTTTCGCCACGGCATGCCGTGAAGTCGCCATGCGCCGCGAGGTGCTGGTACTGCGCGACTACCACGTCGACAACCTGATGCTGCTGGACGGTCGCGAAGGTGTCGCCGCCTGCGGCCTGCTGGATTTCCAGGATGCGCTCTGCGGCTCACCCGCCTATGACCTGATGTCCCTACTCGAAGACGCCCGCCGCGATGTGCCCGAGGCGCTGCGGGTGTCGCTGCTGACTCAATACCTGAGCCAGCGTCCGGAAGTCGCCGGCCGCCGCTTCATGGCCGACTACCAGGCGCTGGCCGCGCAGCGCCACGCCAAGGTGCTGGGCATCTTCGTGCGCCTGGCCCGGCGCGACGGCAAGTCCGGTTACCTGGCACACCTGCCGCGGGTGCTCGGACTGTTCCAGCGGGCGCTGCACAGCGAGCCTCTGACTCCCTTGCGTGACCTGCTCGATGCCGAACTCCCTTCCTGGCGCCAGCCGCTGAACGGCGAACTGCTCGCCGAGCGCCTGGCCGCCCACTGAATCCTTGCGGAGCATTCCATGACCGAGTTTCACAGCGCGTTCCATCCCGATTCACCCCTGCGTTTCATCGGCCCGCACTACCAGGCTGCAACGAGCAGCCGCCTGCGCGACATCATCAACCCCGCCGACCTGACCACGGTCGGCCGCATCGCCCTGTGCGACGCCGAGGACGTCGATGCCGCCATCGACGCCGCCAACGCCGCCCAGCGCGAGTGGAAGCGCGTGGATGCGAAATCCCGCGCGGCGATTCTCCACCAGTTGGCCAACACCATCGAGACCGACCAGGCGACCCTCCGCGAAGTGGCGCGGCTGATGACCCTGGAGATGGGCAAGCCGTTCCCCGAGGCCATGGGCGAGCTGGCCAACTGCGCGCCGATCTTCCGCTATTACGCCGAGATGGCTCGCGACGAGGCCGGCAAGGTGGCCGGCACCACCCAGCTCGGCTCGTTCCAGCATGTGCGCTACGAGCCCTATGGCGTCAGCGTGCACATCATGCCGTTCAACTTCCCCATCCTGCTGATGTGCTGGACCCTGGCCGCCTCGCTGGCCGCCGGCAACGCCTGCATCGTCAAACCGGCGGAAAGCACCACGCTGTGCACGCTGAAATTCATGGAGCACTTCAAGGTGCTGCCGGCGGGCATGGTCAGCTGCGTGCCGGGCGACGCGAGCACCGCGCAGCGCCTGGTGCAGTCCGAGCGCACCCACGCCGTGGCCTTCACCGGCAGCGTGGCGGCCGGCAAGGCGGTGGCAGTGGCCTGCGCCGAACGGATGAAACCGGCGGTGATCGAAGCGGGTGGCAGCGACCCGATGATCATCTCCCGCCACGCGCCGCTGGAAGTGGCGGCGGCCGGCGCGGTGACGGCGGCGTTCCACCTGACGGGGCAGATCTGCACCTCGGCCGAGCGCTTCTTCGTCGTCGACGAGATTCACGACGCGTTCGTCGCCCGCTTCGCCGAGCGCACCCGCGCGTTGCGCATCGGCCATGGCCTGGAACGCTCGGAGATCGGCCCGTTGGTCAGCGAAGCGGCCCGCGCCAAGGTCATCCGCCTGGTGGACGATGCCGTGGCCAAGGGCGCCACGCTGGTCTGCGGCGGGCGGATTCCGCCGCAACTGCCGGTGGGCTGGTACTACGAGCCGACCATCCTCACCGACGTCACCCCGGCCATGGCGATCTTCCACGAGGAGTGCTTCGGCCCGGTGGCGGCAATCTGCAAGGTGAAGGACTTCGACGAGGCCGTGCGCCTGGCCAATGATTCACCCTTCGGCCTGGGCGCCTCGCTGTTCTCCACCGACCTGGCCGAGGCGATGGAGGCGGCCGACCGCCTGGAAGCCGGCATGGTCTGGGTCAACAACCCGCTGATCGACAACGACGCCTTGCCCTTCGGCGGCTGGAAGATGTCCGGCATGGGCCGTGAGCTGGGCCGTCAGGGCCTGGATGCATTCCGCCGCTCGAAGATGGTGATCATCGATCACCAGCCGCAGATCCACTCCTGGTGGTACCCCTACGGGGACGAGGTGTTCTACCAGGGCTGAGAAGCCGTTCAAGGTTCTGTTGGGGCGCGTGCAGGCCGTCGCATGTCCGCAAGGGCATGCGGTTGGGCTGTGGTAAATCAGCGCCCGTTTTTTCGAGCCGCTGCGGCGCACCTGCTGTGCCGCGGCACGACCTGGCTCGATTCCGGACAGGCGCCGAGGAGGGCCTATGAATAGCTACTCGACTCTGGCGGTGATTCTCGCCGCCGGGCAGGGCACGCGCATGCGTTCGTCACTGCCCAAGGTAATGCATTGCGTCGGCCACCGGCCGTTGCTTGGCCATGTGCTGGCCACCTGCGAGGCCGCGCGGGTCAACCAGGTGGCGGTGGTGCACGGGCCTGACGCCCCCGCGGTGGGTGAGTATCTGGCGGAGCATGCGCCGGGAGCACGGCGCTTCGTCCAGCGCGAGCGCCTGGGCACCGCCCACGCGCTGCTTGCTGCTCGCAGGGTTCTGGAAGAGCACGGCGAAGGCTGCGTGCTGGTGTTGTTTGGCGACTCGCCACTGGTCAGCGTCGAAACCCTGGCCAGGCTGCGTGCCGCGCTGATCGACGGCGCGGCAGTGGCTGTGGCGGGATTCACCACTGAGCGGCCCGGCGGCTACGGCCGATTGCTGGTGGAAGACGGCAACCTGCGCGCCATCCGCGAAGCCAAGGACTGTACCGAGGAGGAGTTGCAGGTGCGCTTGTGCAACGGCGGGGTGATGGGTCTGCGCGCCGATCATTGCCTGTGGTTGCTGGAACGCATCGGCAACGCCAACGCCCAGGGCGAGTACTACCTGACCGACGCGGTGGAAGTGGCGAACCGTGCGGGGCTGCTGGTGACGGCGGTGGAGGTGGACGAAGAGGACATCCTCGGCGTCAATGATCGCGAGCAACTGCACGCCGCCGAGCAGGTGTTCCAGCGCCGCCGTCGCCAGCAGGCGATGCGCGCCGGGGTGACCCTGGCCGATGCGCAATCGGTGTATTTCAGCGCCGACACCGAGCTGGATGCCGACGTGCTGGTGGAGCCCTGTGTGGTGTTCGGCCCTGGTGTGCGGGTGGCGTCCGGCGTCAGGGTACCCGCCTTCAGCCGGCTGGAGGCGATCAGCCTGGAGTGAGCCCCAGGCGCGCGATCAGTCGGCCCCTGACCTCGGGCCATTCGCTGTCGATGATGCTGAAACGCACCGAATTGCGTTTGCGCCCGTCAGGCATGATCCGTTCATGGCGGACAATGCCTTCCTGAACCGCGCCCAGGCGAAGGATCGCTGCGCGGGACTTCTCATTCAGCTCGTCGGTGGTGAATTGCACCCGCACGCAGTTCATGACCTCGAAGGCATGGCGCAGCAGCAGGAGCTTGGCCTCGGTGTTGATCGGCGTGCGCTGCGCCGACAGAGCCAGCCAGGTATGGCCGATTTCCAGCTTGCGGTTGGCCGGGTCGATCTTCCAGAAGCGCGTGCTGCCGACGATCCTGCCACTGTGCCGGTCGAGAATGGCGAAGGGCATTACCGTCCCCGCTTCCAGTCCGGCCAGTGCCTTGGCGATATAGCTGGCGATGCTGTCCGGCCCCGGTACCACGGTGACCTTGAGGCTCCACAGCGCGCCATCGGCGGCGGCCATGAGCAGGGCGTCGGCCTGTTCGGTGCGCAGCGGAAGGAGTTCGACGTGTTCGCCGATCAGGTGCGGGCAGGTCGGGGAGGGCATGGCGGCGGCTCTGGGCGATGCTGAGGTGTTTCCGCAGCGTAACCAAAGCACGGCTGGTTTTGTACCGTGGACGTCGGGTGTGGCGTGATATCCCTCGCGCGGGTCAGGTCTGCTCCTGCGGCGCCCACGTTGGGGCCTGCAAGCGCTGCAGGGGGTTGATCTCAGATATGCCAGATCTGCAGATCCTTGATCTCGCACACCGAGGCATCGGTCGGCAGGGTCGCGTCGGTATAGTCCAGCTGGTTGTAGACCCCGCCGTGGAAGTCGAACGTCTGTACCGCCCAGCTGGCATCCAGGGGAATCGGCAGAATGTTCGAGGTGCGGCCATTGCAGCTCGCCTGTACTTGAGCATCAGGCTGGAGGTGACCAGGATCAGGATGTCGAAGTCCGCCCCCAGCGGCACGTCGTCCAGTACCGTGGCGTCCACCGAAGTGGTCTGGTTGAAGTTCTGGCGGAACCCCATGCCCAGCCTGCCTTTCTGCCAGAACACCTTGATCAGTGGGCTGTCATCGTTCTTCACGCGCATCTGCGTGACCACCACCTCCTGCGCGGAGTTCACCTGGGTGACCTTCATCTGCTGGTGATTTACATGCTCGGTGGCGCTGCTCAGGCTCCAGTAGAACGGCTCCTTCCACTCGCAGCGGGTACGGTGGGTGCCCTTGTTCGATGCGCCCCGGGTTGGGGCGGTGAGCTGCAGGCTGCCGTTCGATAGCCGCAGGACCAGCTCCGGGTACAACGCCTGCGCTTCAGGGCTTGGCAGCTCCAGGGGCACGGGGTTGGTCGTGGACCTGGCCACGGGCAGGGCGATGTCGAGGTTGTCGATGTTCACGCTCATGCCGGCACTCCTTCTACGGTCGGGGGTGCTGGCTTTGACCGGTGCCTGCCTCGGCGTGTCGATATTTCGGCCAGGCGGTCGTGGAGCCTCGACCGTCATGAAGTCGGCACGAACGATAGCCGCCACACCGGGGGATACCCGGCAGGCACGGTAGCGGAGGAAAACCGTACGGGTGGACTCAGCGGCCCGGCAGCATCGGGGTAAGGTGCAGGATGCTCAAGAGGTGCGGGACGCGCAGTGGGTAGCACGCCTGCAGGCGCACGCGCGCCTCGGACAGTGTCATGTGGCGGGAGAACGAGCGCAGCACGGTCTTGCCCAGGCAGTGACCGTCCTTGAAGTGGACGAGGAATTCATTCATGGCGAAACGACAGCGGAGAAACACGCACAAAGTGGCGCACAGGCCGCAAATGATAGCGACTCCCGCTGTCTTGGCGTTGCCATAAATCATCCTTTGCCGGGCTGCTCCGACGGAACGACCTGGTCCGGCCGATGACCGGCGGGTCAAAAGGAGGTCAGCGCGCTATCGCGTAGTCCAGGCGCATACCGAAGGCACGCATGAAGAATGCCTCCAGTTGTATCTCCAGCATCTGCGGGTTCAGCGATGCCAGGTGCGAGGGTTGACGCCGCGTGCGTCGGCTCACGGCGGTGAACTCTTCATGGACGATGCCCTGGGTCTGGGGATCGGCGATAAGACGATAACAACTGTCCGGCAGGTCATCGCGTTGCCTGGCATTCAGGCTCAATTCGGGGTGGCCATCGGCGTTGGTGACCAGCTCCACGCTACAGCGCAGGCCTCGGTCGCGGGCGAAGCGCGAGGCTTCTTCGAAAGCGGGCAGGGCCTTCTGCAGGACCTGGATCTCGAAGGCGAGGAAGAACTGCTCGTCGAAATCGACTTCCGGGGTATTCCGGGTTGCCTGGTTGTGCATCGCCGGCATCTCCTGTCTCGATGAATCATTGAAACCCGCGCGACCGTCGGGATCGCCTGGGTTCCGTCATCGCGGCATTGCAGGGAATACAACGCACACATCGGTCGACCGGCAATGCCATTTGCCCGAACGAATCGCCATCTCACTTAAGTGGGGTCGGACTGTCAATGAGCAATCCCGCATAAGGGTGAGGACGCAAATAGCCAAGCGCTCTGCGGCATGCCGCGGACGCGGAGAGGGGCAAGGGCGGCGGATTGTCGGAGGGGTGTAAAGCCGGCTTTACACATCGTGTCCGCCCGCCCGGAGTCCGGACGGGCGGCTGCGCGTTGGTATGCTCAGAACGCAAAGTCATCCATGGCCAGGGCGGCATCACTGCCATCGATGATGCTCTGCGCCAGTCCCGGCGCGCGGGTCAGGAGATGTCCGGCATAGAACTGCGCAGTGCGCAGCTTGGCGCGGTAGAAGGCGGCATCGCCACTGCCGGCGCTCAGATGCTGCTGAGCGATGCGCGCGGCACGGGCGAGCTGCCAGCCGCCGGCGACGATGCCGAACAGCTCCAGCAGCGGCACGGAGCCGAGTGCCACCTGCCGCACCTGGTGGTCGTAGTGGTTGACGACGAAGCTGACGGCGTCATCCAGGGCGTTGATGGCCAGGAACAGGTGGTGGCGTATGCCCGCCAGCTGCGTATCCTCGTCCGGCAGGCCGCGCTGGGTCTCCCGCATCGCCGCGATCAGCGAGGCCGCTGCCTCGCCCCGGTCGCGGGCAATCTTGCGGCCGACCAGGTCACTGGCCTGGATGCCGGTGGTGCCTTCATAGATCGGGGTGATCCGTGCGTCGCGCAGGTGCTGGGCGGCGCCCGTTTCCTCGATGAAGCCCATGCCTCCGTGAACCTGCACGCCCAGGGAGGCGATGTCCACGGCGTTTTCCGTACACCAGCCCTTGATCACGGGAATCATCAGCTCGACGAACGCCTGCCGATTGCTGCGTACGGTCGCGGCCGGATGGCTGTGGGCCTGATCCATGGCCAGCGCCACTTCGCAGGCCAGCGCGCGCATGGCCTCAATGCGCGAACGCATCGACATCAACATGCGGCGCACATCCGGATGGCGGAGGATGGCCACTTTTTCGCGACTGGAACTGCCGGTTTCGCCACCCTGGATGCGCTGGCGGGCGTAGGCCACCGCGCGCTGGTAGGCCCGTTCAGCGAGGCCGATGCCCTCGATGCCCACCGAGAAGCGCGCGGCGTTCATCATGATGAACATGTATTCCAGGCCACGGTTCTCTTCGCCCACCAGCCAGCCGGTGGCGCCACCGTGGTCGCCAAAGGCCAGTACGGCGGTGGGACTCCCGTGGATGCCGAGTTTGTGTTCGATGGACACACAGCGCACGTCGTTGCGCCGGCCCGGGCTGCCATCGGCGTTCAGCAGCACCTTGGGCACCACGAACAGCGAGATGCCTTTCACGCCCTCCGGTGCGCCGGGTACGCGGGCCAGGACCAGATGGACGATGTTCTCGGTGAGATCGTGCTCGCCGTAGGTGATGAAGATCTTCTGACCGAACAGCCGGTAGGTGCCTTCGCCGGTTGGCTCGGCACGGCTGCGGACGGCGGAGAGGTCGGAGCCGGCCTGGGGTTCGGTGAGGTTCATGGTTCCAGTCCACTCGCCGCTCACCATCTTTGGCAGCCAGGTGCGCTTGAGCTCGTCGGAACCGCGCAGCTCGATGGCTTCGATGGCGCCCCGGGTGAGCATCGGGCAGAGGCCGAAGGCTACGTTGGCGGCGTTCCACATTTCTTCCACCAGTGCCGAAACCAGTCGAGGCGCGCCCTGGCCGCCGAAGTCGGACGGGCAGGAGAGGGCATTCCAGCCATTGGCGACGAACTGTTCGTAGGCGTTGCCCCAGCCTGGGGCCGTGCTCACCTGGCCATCCTGCCAGCGCGCGCCCTGGCGGTCGCCGACGACGTTCAGCGGTGCCAGCACGCCCTGGGCGAAGCGACCGGCCTCGGTGAGGATCGCCGCCACCAGTTCGGCGTTCATCTCCTGCTGTCCGGGCAACTCGGCCAGCGCATCCAGCAGGTGCAACTCGCGCAGGATGAACTGCATGTCGCGCAGCGGGGCAATGTACTCACTCATGGTGGAACTCCTGTTCGAAAGATGAGCCCGGTGTCGGTAGCGGACGCGCGCCGCCCTCAGGACATCTGACTGGTCCTTGCGGCCGAAGGTGCCGTGAGGGGACTGATTAGAAGGAGCCTGTGCGGCGTGAGGGCGGAAGCCCGGTCACCCAATCCATTTGCGATCACGCAGGATGCGGTCCAGGGTCCGGCTGATGGCCGTGCAATTGCGCACCATCTCCATGCGTTCCCAGGTCGCCTGTTCGCCTTCGTGCACCAGTTGTTTCAGCTCTCCCAGAGGCATGGGTGCCAGTAGCTTGAGCGGGTTGTGCCAGCGCTTGCCGAGGAAGATGTTGATATCGGCGATGTAGTCCTGCACCAGTACGCTGTAACTCAGATGCTGCCAGCGGGCCAGTGTGGGGTTGCGGATGCGCAGGTGGTCGCGGCCAAGGCGCAGCAGCTGGGTGGCGACACCCTTGCCGAGGCGAATCTGCTGGTTCACCGCGCTCTGTAGCAGGTTGTGGTGGGCATTGGGGTTGGGCGTGAAGAGCAAGGCGGCGGGGTTGGCCATGCTGGAGATGAAGTGGTTGACTCCATACAGGCGACCCAAGCGCTTGGCCGGCAGGTCGTCGAGGAAGGAACCGTCGATCCATTGCTGTTCCGGCAGGTAGTGGACCTGCTGGCCCGCTGCATTCTTCGCCTGGAGGGTCACCGGCGGATAAAGGCCGGCGATGGCGCAGGATGCCATGACCGCCGAGCGCACCAGCACCGTGGGCGCGGTAATCGCATTGAGCAGGCGCGGTGCCTGGCTCGGTTCCAGGCCGGTGACGGTGATGTTCAGGTGCCGACCGCTGATCTTGTAGGCCTCGGCGAAGGTCAGGTCGGGGATCAGTCGCTCCAGGTAGCCGGCCAGGTCGCCGGCTTCAAGCGCGGGTCGTGTCCGCAGGCGGCGCTGGCGGGTCGCCCCCTCCGGCTGGATCAGCAGGATCTCAGGCTGCAGCTTGTCCAGCAGTTCGGCATCGCTGTGGGTACAGGCGATGGACGCGAGGATCGAGCCGGCGCTGGAACCGGAAATGATGGCGGGTAGAAGGTTCTGCTCGAACAGCGCCTTGAGTACGCCGGCATGGAAGTAACCGAGCACCGCACCGCCGCTGAGCATCAGCGCCGAGCGGCCGAAGCAGTGGCTGGCGCGAAGGAAGAAGTCCCTGCGCTCCTCCAGGGGAATGACATTGTCATCAAGCCCGTCGATGGTTTCCAGAGACAGACAGACTTCTTCGATGTACTGATGGATCAGGTGTTTGGTGCCGAGGTGGGACTGGCCATAGAGCGAGGCTTTACCCATGCCGGCGAGGTTGCCGTGGATGCCCTCGTTGAGCGCGAACATCAGGCTGGCGTAGCTGCCTGCACTACGCATGCCGCGCAGGCGTTCGTAGCGCTGGCGTACGGTGCGGTAGTCATAGTCGGACGAGACCTCGTTGTGGCGCCAATTGTTCATGCCGGTCGCCTGGTCGAGGGCAGCGGCATGTCTCCTCCAGTCCTGGTAGCTGTGGGCGTGATCCATTTTCTCGCGCCACTGCTGGGCCGCTGTCTTGTGCCTGAACATGGGAATTCTTCCTGTAGGCTGCGGTGACGGCGGTCGGGCGGGGCATCCGTGCGTGCCGCCCGTCGCCCAGGGGTTATTCGCTGGCAGGCTCGGTTGGGCTGGCTGCCGCTTGACGCCTGCGGGGAGCGGCTGGCCGGCTGGTCCCTTCTTCGGCTGGTGGGGGGAGCTGGGCGCGTGCCAGCCCCAGGTGCTCGTCGAGCGATTCCTGCAGGCAATCCATGTACACGTCCATGTCCGGCAGCATCTGCCGGTCGGCCAGCACCCCGAGGATGATCTGCCCGTAGAGGCTGGTGATGCCGTGGCTCAGGCCCATGCCGTCGAACACCGGGACGATGGGGAAGGTGGCGAGGATCTCGGCGCCGGCGAAGTACTTCTTTTCGATGCCATTGGCCGGCCCCGGCACGTTGGTGATCAGGGTGTTCTGCAGGTGGAAGCGGCTGACGTAGCGGACCTGGTTCTGCAGCCAGCCGCCGAGCATGCGCATTGGCGCCGGCAGCATTTCGCCCATGGAGGTGATCAGCTCGTGCATCACTTCCTTGGCCAGCGGTGCGCCGCGCTGGGTGCGTTCGGTTATGGCCTGCAGGCGCGACTGCGGGTCGGCCATGTCGGTGCCCATGCCGATCAGCATCATCGAGATGAGGTTGCCCATGTCGCGCCGGGCGGCGTCCGGGCGCATCGCCACCGGGCACAGCGCGACCAGCGACTGGTCTACCGGCAGCGCTTCGCGGCGCAGCAGGTAGCGGCGCAGGCCGCCGGAAATGATCGCGATGATCACGTCGTTCAGGGTGGCCCCCTGGGCGCAGCGGCGGATCTGCTTCAGCTCCTCGATCGGCCAGCGCGTGGCGCCATAGCTGCGATGCGGCGAGACCTGGGCGTTGAACAAGGTGGTGGGCACACGGTGCTGGTCGGGGCTGGCGTCACCGCGCAACTGGGTCATCAGTTGCATGCTCTTGCGCGCCACGCTGTAGCCCGCCTTGGCACTGCGCAGCGACTGGCTGAGAAGGCGCGGCATGGTCTTGGCCCACATCTGCGCGCGGGTGGGCACACGTTCGTTGATGGGCTGGCGATAGGTGTGTTCGTCGAACTCGATCTGGTCGTCCATCAGCAGGGTGGCGATCTCGACCCCGGACTTGCCATCGACGTAGGCGTGGTGGAAGCGCAGCAGCAGGGCGAAGCTGCCTGGCGGTACGCCCTCGACATTGTTCAGCCCTTCGATGATGGTGATTTCCCAGGGCGCGCGTTCCATGTCCAGGCTGCGCGACATCGCCCGTGCGGTGAAGATGCACAGCTGACGCCAGTCCCCCGGTTGCGGCAGGCCGACGTGGCGGATGTGGTATTCCAGGTCGAAGTGCTTGTCCTCCAGCCAGTACGGATCGTCCAGGCGGAAGGGCGCGTGGTGCAGCCGGCGGCGGAACAGCGAGGTGCTGCTCAGGCGGCTGTCGATGAAGCGGATGATGTCCTTGTGCCGGACCAGGCCGTTGGGCGCCGTGTTCTGGTCGCAGATCCACAGGCCACCGATGACCATGGGCTGGTGTGGGGCATCGGAGTAGAAGAACTGCGCATCCATGGGGGTGAGTTGCTTCATGCTGTATGTCCTGTGAGGAGTCGAGAGCGTTGCTCTCGGGGAGCGCTCCCACCGCCAGCTTTGCAGAGGAGGCGGCGGGCGCGGCCTTACGGCGTGACGATGTTGAACTGCGGCGGGAAGCTGTCGACCATACCGAGCAGGCCGGCCAGCACCTTGCTGTCGCCTTCCAGCTTGATGTCGCCCTGCTTGATCGCGGTGGGGAAGTCCAGCTTGCGCAGGCTGATCTGGTCGAGGGTCGCCTTGGCCAGCCTGATGGTCACGTTTGCGTTGGCGCTCTTCTCGTCATTGCGGTGGGTGAGTACACCATTACGCAGCGTCACGGCGTAGTCCTTGCCGATGTCGGTGAACTCCCAGTTCATCACCATGTCGTGGCCCTGGGCCTTGTCCGAATCCAGGCGGATCGCCAGGAAGTCGAAGAACTGGCTGGGGTCCATGCTCTTCACCACGTCGGCCTTGGTGGCGCCGGCGTCATAGACCGGCACGCCGCCGCGCAGCTCCATGGCGCCGGTGAGGTAGATGTTGCGCCACAGGGCGTTTTCCGACTGGTAGCCGAGCTGCTCCAGGGCTTCGGCCTGCAGCGCCTTGGCTTCCTTGTTGTCCGGCTGGGCGAACACCAGGTGGTTGCCCAGCGTCGCCGCCCAGCGGTAGTCGCCCTTGTCCAGAGCCGCATGGATCAGCTTGCTCACCGCTTCCGCGCCGCCGAGCGCCTCGACATAGTGCTGGGCAGCGTCGGTCGGCGTGAGCGGGTCCAGGTTGGCCGGGTTGCCGTCGTAGTAACCCAGGTAGCGCTGGTAGACCGCGCGCGAGTTGTGGCTGAGGGAGCCGTAGTAGCCGCGGGTGTACCACTTCTTGTCGAGGTCGCCCGGCAGTTTGTCCATCTTCTGGGCGATCTCGGTGGAGGTCAGGCCCTGGTTCATCAGGTGCAGGGTGCGGTCGTTGAGATAGGCGTACATGTCGCGCTGGTCGGCCAGCAGGGTGCGGATGCGCTCGGCGCCCCAGGTCGGCCAGTTGTGGGAGACGAACATCACGTCGGTCTTGTCGCCGTAATGCTCCAGGCTCGCGTCGAGGTATTGCGACCAGGCCTTGGCATCGCGCACCAGCGCGCCACGCGGGGTGAGGATGTTGTGCATCATCTGCGTGCTGTTCTCGGACATGCACAGGGCGCGATGCTGCGGGAAGTAGAAGTTCATCTCCGCCGGCGCTTCGGTGCCGGGCGTGAGCTGGAACTCGATCTCGATGTCGCCAACGGTGTGGGTTTCGTATTCCTTCTGGATCAGGTCGGTCGGCGCGATCAGGGTGAAGGTGCCGCCCGAGGGCAGCGCCTTGCCCATACCGACGTCGACCTGGCCGCGCTCTCCGCGCGGCAGGAAGGTGCCGAACTGGTACTGCGAACGGCGGCTCATGGCGTTGCCAGCGAAAATGTTCTCGCTGATGGCATGCTCCATGAAGCCCGACGGCGCGAAGATCTTCACCTTGCCGCTCTTCACGTCGGCTTCGTCGACGATGCCGCGCACGCCGCCGAAGTGGTCGCCGTGGCTATGGCTGTAGCCCACGCCGATGATCGGTTTCTTCGGACGGTGCTGGTAATACAGCTCCAGGGCGTTGCGGGCCGTCTCGGCATAGGTGAGGGGGTCGATGACGAAGAGCCCGTCCTTGCCCTCGATGATGGTCATGTTCGACACGTCCATTCCGCGCAGCTGGTAGATGCCGTCCGCCACCTGGAACAAGCCGGCGTGGTTGTTCAGCTGGGCCACGCGCCAGAGGCTTGGATTGATGGTGTCGGGAGCCTTGTCCGCATCGAGGAAGTCGTGGCTCTGGCTGTCCCAGACCACCTTGCCGGCGGCGTTCTTCACCTGCCCCTTGAAGGGCGCGACCAGGCCACGGGTAACCGACTCGTAGTCGGTACGGTCGGTGAAGGGCAGGACCTTGAGCACTTCGGCATTCTTTGCCGCAGTGAAGGTGCTGGCCGGCTGGCTGGCAGGCTTTTCCTCTGCGAACAGGGGCTGGCCGAGGCTGGCGGCGATGGTGCCGGCCAGCAGGGTGCGGGGCAGATAGCGGACGAACATGGACTTCATGGGGACTCCTTATTCTTGTTCTCTAGTGGCCCGCAGGCGGAAGCCCGCGGCGCCGGGTTTACTGCAGGTTGCCGGCCACGGCGACGGTCTGTGCGGTGATGTAGTTCGACTCGGGGGAGCAGAACAGGTACACCGCGTCGGCGGCTTCCTGCACGGTGCCGGGGCGCCCCAGCGGGTTGCGCTGGGCGAACGACTTGGCCACTTCCGGGCTGATGCCTACGCGGATGTCGCGTCCGTCGATGCTTACCGTGGCGCCGGCGTGGGCGTCGGCGCGGGTCATGCGGGTCTCGATGAAGCCGAAGGCCACCGCGTTGACGTTGACCTTGAAGCGCCCCCATTCGCGGGCCAGGGCACGGGTCATGCCGGCGACGCCGGCCTTGGCGCCGCTGTAGTTGAGTTGCCCGGCGTTGCCGTTGAGGGCGGACACCGAGGAGATATTCACCACCTTGCGGAACACCTCGCGGCCGGCTTCGGCGTCAGCCTGGGCTTGGGCCTTGATGATCGGGTAGGCGGCGCGGAAGATGCGGAAGGGCGCGGTCATGTGGCAATCGAGGATGGCGTACCACTGCTCGTCGCTCATCTTCTGCACCACGTCATCCCAGGTGTAGCCGGCGTTGTTGACGATGATGTCGATGGCCTTGAAGTTCTCCATCGCGGTACGGATGTAGCGCTCGGCGAAGTCCGGCGCGCTGACGTTGCCGTGGCAGATCGCCGCCTGCCCGCCGAGGTCACGGATCATCGAGGCGGTTTCCTGCGCCGGTTCAAGGTCCAGGTCGTTGATCACGATGCGTGCGCCTTCGCTGGCCAGCTTCAGCGCGATGGCTTGGCCGATGCCGCGTCCGGAGCCGGTGACCAGGGCCACCTTGCCGTCGAGTTTTGCCATGTTCGGGGTCCTCACTGCAGGGCGACGATGGCGTCGCCGACGATCTTGGTTTCGCCGTATTGATTGGCGGTCTGGATTTCCAGCTTCACGCGGCGCTCGCCCTCGGCCTCGAACTTCTCCACCACCTTGCCGGTGCAGGTGATCTGGTGGCCGAGGTGGGTGATGCCGGCGAAGCGCACGCTGAAGCCGCGCAGCTGGCGCTGGTCGACCCACTGGGTGAGCAGGCGGCCGAGGTAGGCCATGGACAGCATGCCGTGGGCGAACACGTCGGCCATGCCGGCCTTGCGCGCGTAGTCGATGTCGATGTGGATCGGGTTGTGGTCGCCGGAGGCGCCGGCGAACAGCGCCAGGGTGGTGCGGTTGATCGGCGCCAGGGCCAGCGCTGGCAACTGGTCGCCAACCTGGATGGAATCGAAGTGGACAGTGCTCATGGGACCTCCGGTCAGCCGTTGCGGTGGACGAGGGTGGTGCGCAGGGTCGCCATGTGCTCGCCGCGCTGGTTGGTGACCTTCGATTCGCGCACCACGAAGCTCAGCGCGCCGCCTTTCTTGTCGTAGATGTCGGTGATGCGTACGTCGTAGTGCAGGGTGTCGCCGGCATAGGCCATGCGCTGGTAGGTGAAGGACTCCTCGCCATGCAGAATGCGCGATGAGATGATCCCCAGTTCGTCGCGCCAGGCCTGGTTGGGCATCTGGAAGGCCAGGGAGAAGAGGAAGGTCGGCGGCAGCGGCAGGGTGGGGTGCCCGGCATCGCGCGCGGCCTGCTCGTCGAAGTAGATCGGGTCGGTCTCGCCGATGGTCTTGGCGAAGAAGCGCAGTTGCCCGGCTTCGGCGGTGGCGCTGAAGGACGGCAGGACCTTGCCGATATGTTTCTTGTCGATCATGGGACTGGCTCCGCAGGTCAGTTCTTCTGGTACACGGTGACCACGCCGGCACCGCCGAGGCCGAGGTTGTGCTGCACCGCGATGCGCGCATTGGCCACCTGCCGGTCACCGGCGCTGCCGCGCAGCTGGTGGGTCAGCTCGTAGCACTGGGCAAGGCCGGTGGCGCCCAGCGGATGGCCCTTGGAGAGCAGGCCACCGGACGGGTTGACCACCCAGCGTCCGCCGTAGGTGTTGTCGCCGTCGCGCACCAGCTTTTCGCCCTGGCCTTCGGCGCAGAGTCCGAGGCCCTCGTAGGTCAGCAGTTCGTTCTGGGCGAAGCAGTCGTGCAGTTCGATGACGTCGATGTCGTTCACGCCGATCCCGGCCTGTTCGTACGCCAGGCGGGCCGCCAGGCGGGTGACCTCGAAGCCGACCACGCGGATCATGTCGCGGGTCTCGAAGGAGTCCGGTACGTCAGTGGCCATTGCCTGACCTGCGATCAGCACGTCGGTGCGCAGGCCGTGCTTCTTCGCAAAGGCCTCGGAAACCACGATGGCCGCCGCCGCGCCGCAAGTGGGCGGGCAGGCCATCAGGCGGGTGAGCACGCCCGGCCAGAGCACCACGTCGTTCATCACCTGCTCGGTGGTGACCACGTTGCGGAACACCGCCAGCGGGTTGCGTGCCGCGTGGCGGCTGGCCTTGGCGCGGATAGCGGCGAAGGTTTCCAGCTGGGTGCCGTACTTCTGCATGTGCGCGCGGCCGGCGCCGGCGAACTGGCGGATGGCGTTGCTGGGCACGTCGACGCCGGTCACCAGCTCGTCGACGATGGCGTTGGCGCGCTCCAGCGCAGCCGGGCGGTCGGTCCAGGCGGACTTCAGCGCGCCGGGGTTCATCTGCTCGAAGCCCACCGCCAGGGCGCATTCCACCGCGCCGCTCTGCACCGCCTGGCGGGCGAGGAAGAGGGCGGAGGAGCCGGTGGCGCAGTTGTTGTTGACGTTGAGCACCGGGATGCCGGTCATGCCCTCGTGGTATACGGCCTTCTGGCCGCAGCAGGAGTCGCCGTAGACGTAGCCGGCGTAGGCCTGCTGCACCAGGCGGTAGTCGATGCCTGCGTCGTCCAGGGCCTGGCGGATGGCGTCGCGCGCCATGACGTCGTAGAAATCGCTGGTGCCGGGCTTCTTGAACTGGATCATGCCGACGCCGGCGACGAATGCTTTCTGGCTCATCGTTATTGTCCTTGTGTGATCAGAGCTTGCGGGAGATCAGCTCGCGCATGACTTCGCTGGTGCCGCCATAGATGCGGTTCACCCGCATGTCGACGAAGGCGCGGGCCACCGGGTACTCGAGCATGTAGCCGTAGCCGCCGTGCAGCTGGACCATCTCGTCCAGCGCCTTGCCCAGGGTCTCGGTGGCGAACAGCTTGGCGATCGCCGCCTCCTCCAGGGTCAGGCGGCGGCGCATGTGCTCGGCGAGGTAGTGGTCGATCATCAGGCGCACGGCGGTGGCCTGGGCCTTGATGTCGGCCAGCTTGAAACGGGTGTTCTGGAAGTCCCAGACGCTCTGGCCGAAGGCCTTGCGGTTCTTCACGTAGTCGAGGGTGTGCTCCAGCAGCACCTCAAGGCGCGCGGCGGCGGAAACGGCGATGGAGAAGCGCTCCTGGGGCAGTTCGCCCATCAGGTAGGCGAAGCCCTTGCCTTCCTCGCCCAGGCGGTTGCCGACCGGGACGCGGACGTTGTCGAAGTACAACTCGGCGGTGTCCTGGGCGTGCTGGCCGACCTTGTCCAGCTTGCGCCCGCGCTGGAAGCCGGGGCGGTCGGTTTCCACCGCGATCAGGCTGATGCCCTTGGCGCCGGCTTCCGGGTCGGTCTTGCACACCACGATTACCAGGTCGGCGGTCAGGCCGTTGCTGATGAAAGTTTTGCTGCCATTGATGACGTAGTCGTCAGCGTCACGAACGGCGGTGGTGCGCACGGCCTTGAGGTCGCTGCCGGTGCCCGGTTCGGTCATGGCGATGGCCAGGATCAGCTCGCCGGAACAGGCGCGCGGCAACCAGCGCTGCTTCTGTTCCTCGCTGCCGCAACGGGCGATGTAGGGGGCGATGATGTCCGAGTGCATGCCCAGGCCGTTTCCGGACAGGCCGGCACGGTTGAACTCCTCGTTGTACACGGCGCTGTGGCCGAAATCACCGCCGCCACCGCCGTACTCGACGGGCAGGGTGATGCACAGCAGGCCTTCGCGGCCGGCTTTGAGCCAGATCTCGCGGTCCCACTGGCCGGCCTTGTTCCAGGCCTCCTGGCGCGGCACGCATTCGCGCTCGAAGAAGCGGCGCACGGTGGTGCGGAAGATTTCATGGTCGTCGCGGAAGACGGTGCGTTCGATCTGCACGGATAGCTCCTCGGGCAGGCAAGGCTGCCGACCGGCGGCGCCGGTCGTGGTTGTCGTCCCGCGCGGCTGGCGCGGTGGGGTGGGTTCTACGGTAGAGGGGGCGCCTTGGCGGGCACTCCACCCTTGGTGGGTGGCAGCTTCAGCCGCGGTCCCAGTCGAAGCGGGAGGGTTCGCCGCCGAGGAAGGCCGACACCGCTTCGCCGTGGTAAGGCGCGGTGGAGGCCACGCCCTGGGCTAGGCTTTCCAGCTCGGCGAGATTGCCCCAGGAGGTCTCGAAGCTCTGGTTGAGCAGGCGCTTGCTCATTGCCAGGGCATCGCGAGGGGCGGCAAGGAAGCGTCGGGCGAGCTTCTCGGCTTCGGCCGGTAACGCTTCCGAGCTGTATATCGCGTGCACGATGCGCAGGTTCTGCGCTTCCTCGATGTCCACGCGGCGGGCGCTGAACAGCAGCTCCTTGGCCATCTGCAGGCCGACGAGGCGGGGCAGGGTGTAGAGCGCACCGGAGTCCGGGACCAGGCCGAGCTTGGCGAAGGGCATGCAGAACGAGGCGCGGTTGGAGGCGAGGATGAAGTCCGCGAGCAGGGCGATGGCGAAGCCGGCGCCGTAGGCCGGGCCGTCTACCGCGGCGATCACCGGGATCTCCAGGCCGCGCAGGCGCTCCAGCCAGCCATGCAGGCGGCGGATGCGCAGGCGCATGGCATTGGCCGAGTTGATCTCGGGATCGGTGCTGGTCTGGCGCTCGCGCAGCGATTTGAGGTCGCCGCCGGCGCAGAAGCTGCCGCCCGAGCCGGTGATGATCAGGGCGCGAATGCTGCGGTCGGTTTCCAGACGGTCCAGCAGGTCGGCGTAGTCTTCGCGCAGCTCCAGGGACAGGGCGTTGCGTGCCGCGGGCTTCTGGTGGGTGAAGGTGGCGATGCCATCGGCAATGCCCAGCTGGGATTCGCGGAACGTGATGAGTTCGGTAGTCATGACGGGCTCTCGGCGGAGGTGACCCGTCCATGCTCGGTGGCGGCCCAGCCAGCGCCTCCCCCCTTTGCGGGTGGCGGCGTCGCCTGGATCAGCGGCCGGCGCCTGCCATGCCGGCGGTTTCTGCATCGCGCAGGCGGGCCACCGCTTCGTCGCGGCTGCCGACGCCGAGCTTGCTGTAGATGTGCCGCAGGTGCCATTTCACCGTTTCGTGGGAGAGCCCCAGGGCGCGGGCGATCTTCTTGTTCGGCAAGGCCTGGGCGAGCAGGCGCAGCACTTCCAGTTCGCGTTCGCTCAGCGGCTCCATGGCGCTGCCGAGGTTCAGGGCTCCGCGCGGGGCTTCGTCGGCGGCCGTTGGCTCGACGACGGTGCGGCGGGTGCTGCGCAGGCGGTCGATGTAGAACGCCAGGATCGGATCGAGCGCCTGGTCGCGGGTCACCGCCTCGATCAGTTCAAGCGCCGTGGGGTGGGCGTCCACCACGCTGCGCAGCTGGCCGTAGCGCTGGGCAGTGCGCAGCGCAGCGAGCACCTTGTCGCGGGCCAGGTCGAGTTGGCCGCGCTGGGCGTCGAACACCGCGCCGAGTACCTTCAGGCGCGTCACCGCGAGCTGCCGGCCATCCGCTTCGCCAGCCTCGATCATGCGGTTCAGGCGCAGTGTGGCGCTGTGCAGGTCGCCTCGCATGGCGTCCCAGCGCACATGGGCGTTCTCGACGATGAGGAAGATGTCCTTGCGGTGGCTGGTGGCGGCCTCGGGGTGGCGGGCGGCGATGCTGTCCAGGCGGGCCAGCTTGGTTTCGGCCGCCACCACCTCGCCCAGCAGGAGGTGCCAGTGCACCTGCCAGACCAGGGAGTGGGCCATGAGGCGATCGAGACTGTGCTGGCGCGCGTATTCGTGCAGGCGTTCCAGGTAGGCGAAGGCCTCGCGGCGGTTGCCGGCGACCCAGTGAGCCTTGCCCAGGACCTCCAGCGCGCGCAGCACCGAGTCGGGTATTGAGATGCGCTCCAGTACGTCGATCTGCGGCTCCAGCAGTTGCAGGGCGGCATCGATCTCGTTGGTTTCATAGAGTGTGTCGCCGAGCAGCGCGGTGGCCAGGTGCAGGGCGTCGGCACACGAGCGGCCGTGTTTCTGGGCTTCGTAGATGACTTCGCGGTAGATGCGCTCGGCTTGGGCGATCTGGCCTTCCATCGCCAGGCTCAGGCCGATCAGGCAGCGGCCCTGCAGGCTACCGCCGGCGGTGCCGAGCAGCGGCGCGCCGTCCACCAGCAGTTGCGGGCGCTCCAGTTGCACCTGACGGGCACGCTCGTACTCGCCCAGGTTCATGTACAGCCAGGAGAGGATGTTCAGGCTGCCGCCGACCATCACGGCGTTGACTCCCGGTGGCGGGTTGAGCAGTTGCGGGAGAATCCGCACGGCGTCGTCGGTGTTGTCGCGCTGCACGGCCAGCGTCGCGCGCAGCATGGCCACCCGGAAGCGGGCGTCGTGATCGTCGGCAGGGATGTCGCGCTCCAAGTGGGCGATGCTCTCCAGGCAGGCGCTGAAGTCACGGGCGAAGACCTGCATGCGGGCGAACAGCAGGCGCAGGCGCAGGCTGGCCTGGATCTGCTCCCTGGGCAGCAGGCGCGCCAGTTCCACCAGCACGCGCAGGTCGCCCTGGGCATACAGGGCTTCCAGGCGCTCCTCCACCAATTGCGCGGCGGCCTGGGCTTCGCCGCCGGCGACGGCGTGGCGCACCGCGTCGGTCAGTTGTCCGCGCTCGCGCAGCCAGCGCCAGGCACGGGCATGCACCGCCTGCTGGTGCGCCGGATCGCGTCGGGCCAGGAGCTTGAGCAGGGTCTCGCGCAACAGCGGGTGCAAACGGTACCAGGTTTCCGGGTCGGGGCCGTCCAGCGCGATCAGGAACAGGTTGTCGCTTTCCAGGCGCGCCAGAAGCGCCATCGCTTCGCCCACCGCGCTCGGGCGGTCGACCAGCGCGGCGCATAGCGAAGGGCAGAAGCGGTCGCAGACGGCGGTGTGCACCAGCAATTCGACATCATTGCTGGCCAGGTGCGAGAGCACGGCGGATTCGAAGTAGTCGGCGAACGCCTGATGGTCGCGCAAGGGCGAACGGGCGGCGTCGACGGCAAGATCCCGCGGCGCGGGTTTACGGCGGCCGGCGGCGAGCAGCTGCAGGCCGGCGATCCAGCCATCGGTCATCTCGTGGATCTCGCGGACCTCCTCGGTAGGCAGCTCGCCCAGCTGCTGACGCAGGAACAGCGCAGTCTCCTCGGGGGTGAAGCGAAGGTCGCGCAGGTCCAGTTCCAGCATCTGTTCCTGGCTGCGCAGGCGGGCGAGGGAGAGCGGTACGGCGCTGCGCGTACCCAGCACCAGATGCAGGTTGGAAGGGGCGTATTCGAGCAGCCACTGCAGCGCCTGGTGAATGCCGACGTCGGTGAGGGTGTGGAGGTCATCGAGCACCAGCACCAGCTCACGGCCGCGTTCGGCGATGCCGCGCACCAGGGTAATCACCGTGCGCTCCAGTGCCTCGCCGTCGAAGCCGTGAGCCTCCAGCAGCGAGGCCTCGCGCACGATCGACGGGTCGACCTGGGCCAGGCTGCCCAGCAGGTAGTCGATGAAGCGCCCCGGCTCGTTGTCGTCGCTGCCCAGGCTCAGCCAGGCGACGTCGAAGCCCAGCGGCAGCAATTGTTGGCGCCAGGCCACCAGAGTGGTGGTCTTGCCGCAACCGGCGGGCCCCTTGATCACGATGCAGCGCAGGCGGCGTGCTTCCACCAGGCGGGTCGCCAGGCGCTCGCGAGCCACGGTGCGGCTGCCGCTACGCGGCGGCGAAAGCCGGGAGCGGTCCAGTGCGGCGGCAAGGGCCGGTTCGATGGGCGCCTTGGCGTATGCAGGGCTTGTTCTTGTTGTGGTGCTGCTGGGCTTGTCCATGGGCATTCCGAGGCAGGTTCGGCAACCCGTGACCATCGTCGGGTCGCCAGAGCATGGCCCAGAGCATGCCGCAGTTTCCCCGTCATTCACCAGTGTCTTTCTGCATCGGCGCGGGCTGGCGGGCTGTGCCACCCAACGCGGGTGGCGGAGGTGGTCCTGACGCATTGTTCCATGGAGGAAAGGCGGCGCGAGGGCGCCGGTGGACTCTTGAGCAGGACGATGCGAATGGGTGTGTTGAGCGGTATTCGGGTGCTGGAATTCGAGGCGATCGGCCCCGCGCCCTTTGGCACCATGCTGCTGGCCGACATGGGGGCGGACGTGATCCGCATCGACCGCCCGCTCGCCCACGACGACCTCGGGCCGAAGATGAGCGGCCCGAAGGTGGATATCACCGGACGTGGCCGCCGCTCGGTCACCCTCGACCTCAAGCGGCCCGGGTCGGCCGCTGTAGCCCTGGACCTGATCGAGCACGCCGACGTGCTGATCGAAGGCTTTCGTCCCGGCACCATGGAGCGACTCGGGCTCGGCCCCGAGCACGCCTTGGCGCGCAATCCGAAGCTGGTCTACGGCCGCATGACCGGCTGGGGCCAGCATGGCCCGCTGGCCCAGCGCGCCGGCCATGACATCAACTACATCGCGCTGTCCGGTGTGCTCTCCGGCATCGGTCCGGTGGCCGGTCGCCCGGTGCCGCCGCTGAACCTGCTCGGCGACTACGGTGGCGGCGGCATGCTGCTGGCGATGGGCGTGCTGGCCGCGCTGCTGAATGTCCAGCGCGGCGGGGCGGGGCAGGTGGTCGACGCCGCCATGGCCGAAGGCGCGGCGCAGCTCGGCTCGGTGATCTGGGGCCTGCTCGCCTCCGGCAACTGGCGCGAAGAGCGCGGCAGCAACCTGCTGGATGGCGGTGCGCCCTGGTACGACACCTACCGGACCCTGGATGGTCGCTACATGGCGATTGGCCCGGTGGAGGGGCGCTTCTATGCCGAGCTTCTGGACAAGCTCGGCCTGGTCGCCGCCGATCTGCCGCCGCAGCACGACCGCAAGGGCTGGCCGCGCCTGCGCGAGGCCTTCATCCACGCCTTCCTGCAACGCACTCGCGACGAGTGGTGCGCGATCTTCGACGGCAGCGATGCCTGCGTGGCACCGGTGCTCGGTTTCGCCGAAGCGGCCGGACATCCCCACGCCCGCGCCCGTGGCAGCTTCATGGAGGTGGGCGGCGTGGTGCAGCCGGCTCCGGCGCCGCGTTTCCTCGGTACTCCCGGTGCGATTCCGCGGGCCGCTCCCAGGCGTGGCGAAGGCGGCGCGGCGGCCCTGCGGGACTGGGGGCTGTCCGCCGAAACCATGGACAGCCTGCGACGACGGGGCCTGGGTCTCGACGCCTGACCGACATTTCCTTTCCGACGACAAGAAGAGACAGCCATGTCCAACGCTTACATCCTCGCCCCGGTGCGTACGCCGATCGGCAAGTTCGGCGGTAGCCTCGCACCCGTGCCGGCGGCGCAACTGGCCGCACTGATCCTGCAGGAAGTGCTGCGGCGCAGCGAGGTCGACGCCGGTTGCGTCGACGAGGTGATCCTCGCCCAGTCCTACCAGTCCAGCGAGGCGCCCTGTATCGGTCGCTACGCCGCGTCCCTCGCCGGCCTGCCGGACGAGGTCGCCGGCTACACAGTGGACCGCCGCTGTGGGTCCGGCCTGCAGGCGCTGATCGACGCGGCAATGCAGGTGCAGACCGGCGTCGCCGACTGCCTGCTGGTGGCCGGCGTCGAGAGCATGAGCAACATCGAGTACTACAGCACCCACATGCGCTGGGGCGCGCGTCTGGGCGACGTGAAGCTGCATGACCGCCTGGATCGCGGCCGGGTCAATTCCCAGCCGGTAAGCCGCTACGGCGATTGCTCCGGTGGTGCGGTCGAGACCGCGGAAAATCTGGTGCGCGACTACGCCATCAGTCGCGAGGCCTGTGACCGCTGGGCGGTGGCGAGCCACCTGAAAGCGGCCGCGGCCTGGGCCAAGGGCCGCTTCGATGCGGAGGTGATGCCGGTGGAGGTGCCTCAGCGCAAGGGCGAGCCGCTGCTGTTCAGCCGCGATGAAGGCATCCGCGAGGACGCCAGCCTCGACGCCATGGCCCGCTTGGCCCCGGTGATCAAGGGCGGCACCGTCACCGCCGGCAGCGCCAGCCAACAGAATGACGCGGCGGCGGGCTGCCTGGTGGTGTCTGAACGCTTCGTCATCCAGCACGACCTGCGGCCGAGCGCGCGCCTGGCCGGCTGGGCCTCGGCGGGCTGCCATCCGCTGCGCATGGGCATCGGCCCGGTGCCGGCGGTGGCCAAGCTGATGCAGCGCCTGCAGCTGAATTTGGCGGAAATGGGCCTGATCGAGGTGAACGAGGCCTTTGCCGGCCAGGTACTGGCCGTCCTGCGTGAGTGGGGGCTGGAGGACGACCCGAGGGTGAACGTCAACGGTTCCGGTATCTCCCTCGGCCACCCCATCGGTGCCACCGGGCTGCGGATCATGACCACGCTGCTGCACGAGATGCAGCGCCGCAATGCCCGCTACGGGCTGGAAACCATGTGCATCGGCGGCGGCCAGGGGCTCGCCGCGGTGTTCGAACGCGTCTGAGGCACAGGAGCTTCCATGAGCACATCCCAACACGAACTGGCGCCGAGCGTCGCCGAACAACCCTGGCGCGATCGCGACGGTCGCGTGGTCCTGCTGGCCCAGCGTCGCCCCGGCCACCCTGGCCTGCATTTCCCGCCGCTGCCGGAAACCTCGCCGCTGCATGGGCAGTGCGAGCTGGTCGAGGTCGAGTCGACGCCGCGCCTGTACAGCTTCACGGTCGTCCATTCCAGCCCAAAGGCGAACAAGGCGCCGCAGCCGCTGGGCCTGGCCGACTACCCCGAAGGCCTGCGGGTGTTCGCCCGCCTGGACTATCCGGCCGGCCGCCGGCCGCGCATCGGCGAGGCGCTGAGCCTGTGCCTGGTGCAGACCGACAACGGCCCGATCTACGCCTTCCGTCCGCAGGAGGACGCATGAGCAAGCCTGTCTATATTGCCGGCGCAGCGATGACGCCGTTCGGCCGCCATGCTGCCTCGATGCAGGACCTGACCCAGGATGCCGTGCTCAAGGCCCTCGCCGATGCCGGCCTCGAGCTGAACGAGCCTCAGGCCTTCTACGCCTGCAACGTATTTGGCGGCATGGTGCTTGGCCAGGTGCTGCTGCGCGACCTGGGGCTGTCCGGGCTGCCGATCTACAACGTCGAGAATGCCTGCGCCAGCGGCGCCACTGGCGTGCACCTGGCATGCCATGCGTTGCAGGCCGGCATCTACGACACCGTGGTTGTGTTCGGCGTGGAGAAGCTCACCGCCCTGGGCGGCGGCACGATCCCGCTGCAGCGCAACGATTACATGACCGAACTCTATGCCCGTGCCGGCATGGCGCTGCCGGCCATCTACGCCATGCGCGCGACCCGCTACCTGCACGAGTTCGGCGTGGGCGCGGAGGCGCTGGCCGAGGTAGCGGTCAAGAACCGTCGTCACGGCGCCCTGAACTCTTTCGCCCAGAGTCGTACCGAAGTCACCCTGGACGAGGTGATGGCTTCACGCATGGTCTTCGATCCCCTGACCCTGCTGCAGTGTTGCCCCTCGGCGGTGGACGGCGCGGCGGCGCTGGTGCTCACCACCCGCAAGCCGCAGCAATTCCGTGCCGTACGCGTGCTGGCCTCGGTGATCCAGTCGGGCCGGGCCGAGGAGCCGAACGACGACATCCTCTCGGCGGAGATCACTGCCCGTGCGGCGACGCTTGCTTACCAGCAGGCCAGCGTGAAGCCCGCCGACATCGATGTGATCGAACTGCACGACGCCTTCAGTATCGCCGAGCTCATCTACTACAACGCCCTGGGCCTCTGCGGCCGTGGCGAGGCGCACGAACTGCTGAAGAGCGGAGCCACCAGCCTGGGCGGCAAGACCGTGGTGAACCCGTCCGGCGGCTTGCTCGCCAAGGGGCATCCGCTGGGCGCCACCGGCGTCGCGCAGATGGTCGAGGCCGTCTGGCAGTTGCAGAACCGTGCCGGCGAACGCCAGGCCGAAGGGGCCGAGCTGGCCCTGACCCAATGCACCGGCGGCGGCATTGCCGGCGTCGACCACGCGGCATCCGCCGTACACATCCTGGGCGTCTGAGGAGTTCCCCATGAATAAACACGTTGCCATCGTCACCGGCGGCGCCCAGGGCATCGGCCTGGGGCTGACCCGGGCATTGCTGAATGCAGGTTACGCCGTCGCCATGTTCGACCTGAACGGCGAGGCCATGGACAAACTGGTGGCCGAGGCCGGCGCCCAGGCGGACAGCCTGATGGGCGTAAAGGTCGACGTGACCTCCGCCGAGCAGGTCAACGCCGCAGTGGCCCAGGTCGCTGCGCGCTGGAAAACCCCGGACCTGCTGGTGAACAACGCCGGCCTGACCCGCGACAAGCGCCTGGTGAACATGAGCGAGGCGGACTGGGACCTGGTCCTGGACGTCAACCTGAAGTCGCAGTTCCTCTGCGCCAAGGCCGTGGTGCCGGGCATGATCGAGCAGGGCTTCGGGCGCATCGTCAACATTTCCTCGCGTGCCTGGCTGGGCGGCTTCGGCCAGGCCAACTACTCGGCGGCCAAGGGCGGCGTGATCAGCCTGACCCGCACCCTGGCCATCGAACTGGCCAAGCACGGTATCACCGCCAACGCCATCGCCCCCGGCGCCATCGACACGCCGATCCTCGCGCCGCTCTCCGAGGAGCAGCGCGCGAAGATCATGTCGACCATCCCCGTCGGCCGCATCGGCAAGCCGGAGGACATTGCCCACGCGGTACTGATGTTCGCCGACCCGAAGGCGTCCTACATCACCGGCCAGACCCTCTACGTCTGCGGCGGCCGCTCCCTGTCCAGCCCGAGCGCATGACCGATGGCCATCCAGTTGCAGATCATCGGCCATGTCGCCGTCATCACGCTCGACGCGCCGGAGTCGCTCAACGCCCTGACCATCGGTGACCTGACGCACCTGCGCAAGGCACTGCTGACTTGCCAGGACGAGGAGCAGGTACGCGCCATCGTGCTCACTGGCAAGGGTGAGCGCGCCTTCTGCACCGGGGCGAACCTCAAGGCGACCCTGCCGCCGCAGACCGGCTTCGCCAGCGGCGTACTGAAGAGCCGCGGCGCCGAGGCCGAGGAGGGCGGCTACACGCGGCTGATCGATCTCGGCGACCTGGAATTGTGGAAGCCGATCATCGCCGCCATCGACGGCTACTGCCTGGGCGGCGGCCTGGAACTGGCGCTGCAGTGTGACCTGCGCATCGCCAGCGAGGAGGCTTCCTTCGCGCTGCCGGAGTCCAAGGTGGCGAGCATCCCGGCCGTGGGCGGTGTGCAGTACCTGCTGCGGGCGATCCCCGCGGCCCATGCCATGAAGCTGGCCCTGACCGGGGAGCGCATCAGCTCCGAGGAAGCCCTGCGCATCGGCCTGATCAGCGACCGCGTACCCCGCGAGGCGCTGATGCCACTGGCGATGGAGTTGGCCGAGAAGATCGCCGCCAATGGCCCGCTGGCCGTGCAGGCGATCAAGAAGCTGGCGGTCGAGACCAGCCATATGGCGCCGCGCGATTTCGTCGCCCAGTCGAACCTGCACTGGGGGCTGCTACGCGACAGCAAGGACCGTATCGAGGGCCGCAAGGCCTTCGCCGAGAAACGTCCGCCGAAGTACACCGGCGCCTGAGGACCCATCGATGAATTTCGCTCCCAATGAATCCCAGGAAATGATGATCGATGCGGCCCGGCGCATGGTCCGTGACCGCATCGACCCGGTGTTGGCCCGTCATCCGCTGGACAAGCCGCTGCCCAAGACGGCCATGCTGGAAATCTACGCCGCCCTGGCCGAACTGGGCATCACCGCGCCGCGCCTGCCGGTCGAAGTCGGTGGCGGCGGGCTGAAGATGCTCGACTACGGGATGATCCTCGAACAGCTGCCGGCCATCGTCGCGCTCTCGCTGATTTCTCACGAGGGCACCGTGGCGCGCATCTACTCCGGTTGCCCGGCGGAGATCGCCGCGCAGTACCTGCCGGACCTGATCTCCGGGCGCAAGATCGCCTGCACCGCAAACTCCGAGGTCAACGCCGGCTCCGACTCCAACGCGGTGAAGACCCGCCTCCGCGTCGAAGGCGAACATGCCTACATCAGCGGCCGCAAGATCTGGATCACCAACGCCTCGGTGTGCGACGTGCTCAACGTCTCCTGCACCCTGGGTAACGACGAGCGCGGCCGGCCCATCGCCCAGCGCGCGCTGGTGGACCGAAGCCAGTCCGAGGTGGATGTGCGCGAGATCGGCGTCACCGGTCTGCAACAGGGTCACCTGAGCGAAGTGGTGTTCGAGGAGACCCGTATTCCCCGTAGCCAGCTGATCGGCGAGGCAGGGGATGCCGCCAAGACCCTCACTGTCGGCTGGAACGGCAATCGTCCGCTGATCGGCCTGATGTGCGTGCATCTGGCGCAGAAGGCCTTCGACCTGTCGGTGGAGTACGCCAAGGTCCGCGAGCAGTTCGGCAAGCCGTTGGCGGCGCACCAACTGGTGCAGCAGGACCTGGCGGACATGGAAACCCTGATCGTCACCTCGCGGCTGCTCTGTTACCAGGCGCTGGACGCGATGGACCGTGGGCAGCGCGCCAACGGCACCTCGGCCATGGCCAAGCGCTATGCCACCCAGGCTTGCGAGCGTGCGTTGAACCTGGCGATGCAGGTCCATGGCGGCATGGGCATTACCGAGGAGCTGGGCATCGAGCGGATGTGGCGCGACGCGCGCATGTTCCAGGTGCCCGATGGCATGAACGGCATCCTGGCGTTGATCCAGGGCCGCGAGATCACTGGTGTCAGCGCCTTCCGCTGAGCCCGAAGAACAAGAAGCAGAGGATCGAGCAATGAGTACCCAGATGATGGAAGGCAAGGTCGTCATCGTCACCGGCGCCGGCCGTGGCATCGGCCGCGAGATGGCGCTGCAGATGGCGCGCCAGGGCGCCCGCGTGGTGGTGAACGACGTCGGCGTCAGCGTCAGCGGTGAGGCTGACGATGAAGATCCGGGCCGCGAAGTGGTCGAGCTGATCCGCAGCGCCGGCGGCGAAGCCGTGCTCAGCCGCGACAGCGTGGCGGAATGGGACAGCGCCCAGCGCATCGTGCAGTGCGCGCTGGATCACTTCGGCCGCCTGGACAGCGTGGTGAACAACGCTGGCATCCTGCGCGACCGCATCTTCCACCAGATGACCCCGGAAGAGTTCGACGCGGTGATCAAGGTCCACCTGTACGGCAGTTTCTACATGAGCCGCGCGGCCATCACCCACTTCCGCGAACAGAAGTCCGGCGCCTTCGTGCACATGACCTCGACCTCGGGCCTGGTGGGCAACGTCGGCCAGGCCAACTACGCCGCCGCCAAGCTCGGCATCGTCGGGTTGTCCAAGTCCATCGCCCTGGATGGCGCGCGCTACGGCGTGCGCTCCAATTGCATCTCGCCATTCGCCTGGAGCCGCATGGTTGGTTCCATTCCTGCCGCCGATCCGGCCCAGGCCGCACGGGTGGAGAAGATCAAGTCGATGACCCCGGCGCCGATCGCCGCCATGGCGGTGTTCCTTGCCAGCGACGCTGCGGCTGATGTGAACGGGCAGATCTTCACCGTGCGCAGGAACGAAGTGTTCCTGATGAGCCAGCCTCGGCCGACCCGCTCGCTGCACCGTGCCGAGGGCTGGACCCCGGAATCGCTGGCCGAGCATCTGTTGCCGGCGTTCAAGCCGTCGTTCCTGCCACTGGAAGTCTCAGCCGACGTATTCGGCTGGGACCCGGTCTGAGGAGCGCACCATGGACTTCACCCTACCCGACGAGTGGGTCGCCATTGGCGATGCGCTGATTCGCTTCATCCAGCAGGAAGTGGAGCCGCTGGAGAAGCAGCACGCCGACCTGTTGCACAACGAACGCAAGCTCTACATGGAGAACGGCCGCTACGCACCGCAGGTCATGGAACTGCGTGCCCAGGTACGCCGGCTGTCCGCCGAGGCCGGCTTCTACACCGTGCTGGGCGACGAGTCCCTGGGCGGCGTGGGCCTGGGCGCCCAGGCCGCGGTCTACATCCAGGAGCGGCTGAACGCCCATGTCGGGCCGTCGCGCCACCTGATCCAGACAGTGATCCTGCCGTCTCCGTTCACCAATGGCCTGACGCCGGTGCTCAAGCACATGGTTCCGGCAGTGCTGGAGGACTACCTGCCGGGCATCGCCAGCGGCGAAAAGACCCTGTGCTTCGGTCTCAGCGAGCCGGATGCCGGCTCCGACGTGTTCGCCATGCGTACCCGTGCGGTACGTGATGGCGATCATTGGGTGATCAATGGCACCAAACAGTGGATCACCAACGCCCCCTACGCCGATTACGCAATGATCTTCGCCGTGACCGATGACGAGAAGGCGAGGGCGGGCAAGGGCGGCATCAGCGGCTTCTTCCTGCCCACCGAAACCCCCGGTTTCTCGGTGCCCAGCGTGATTCCGACCATGGGCCACCTGGGTGCGGACATCGGCATCATCGCGCTGGACGACGTGAGAGTACCCGACAGTCACCGCATCGGCCCGGTCGATCGCGGATTGCAGGCAGCGCTGGAAGGCGTGAACGCCGGCCGCCTGAGCATGGCCGCCTCCTGCCTGGGGCTGGCGCGCTGGGCGCTGGACCAGGCGCTGGACTACGCCAAGGTGCGCAAGACCTTCGGCAAGCCGATCGCCGAGCACCAGATGGTCCAGGCGATGCTCGCCGAGTGCGCCATGGACATCTACGCGGTGAAAAGCATGGTTCGCCACTGCGCCTGGCTTATCGACCAGGGGCAATCGGCGACCAAGGAAGTCTCCATCGTCAAGGCATCCTCCACCGAGGCGCTGTGCCGGGTCATGGACCGCTGCATGCAGGTGCATGGCGGCATGGGCCTGACCAACGAGCTGCGGCTGGAGGAGGGCTTCCGTTTCGCCCGCACCATGCGCATTCCGGACGGCACCTCGGAAATCCAGCGGCGCACTATCGCGCGCCGGCTGCTCGAGGGCGATGTGGCGTTCTGACCGATCATTCCAACAAGCGGGCCAGAACCCGCGCAGAGGAGCCTACATGGCCTACAGTCATCCCCACCCGACGGCGCCGGATGTGATCGAGCGCCCCACCGGCCCCCTGGTCGTGGACCCGCGCCATGCGACCAAGGTGCCGACGCGCCAGGTGCACGTCCCGCAAACCAGCATTTTCAGCCATCTGGATATCGCTGCCCGGCGCTACCCGCGGAAGACCGCGGTACAGTTCTACGGCCGCGCCTACCGTTATGCCGAACTGTTGCATGACGTCGAGCGCATGGCCGGCTACCTGCAGAACGTCTGCGGCGTCGAGCGTGGCGACCGGGTGGTGGTGTTCAGCCAGAACTGCCCGCAGTTCATCGCCGCCTACTTCGCCATCCTGCGCGCCGATGCGGTGCTGGTGCCGGCCAACGCCATGCTGCTGCTCGACGAGATGGAACACATCGTCAGCGACAGCGGCGCGGTGGCGGCCTTCGTAGCCGAGGAGCTGGTGGAACAGATCGTACCGCTGATCGGGCGCACGCCGCTGCGCCATGTGGTCGTGCACGCCTATGGTGATGCCCTGGGTGACGATGACGCCGGCCTGAACATCCCCGATTGGGTGCGCGTGCGGTCCTCCAACGGTTCGTTGTTCGCCGGTGGCGAACGCTGGGACGCCGCCCTGGCTCAGGATCACCAGCCTGCCCCCCATCGCGCCGGCCCCGATGACCTCTGCATGCTGCCCTACACCTCGGGCACCACCGGCAAGCCCAAGGCCTGCGTCCACACCCACCGCACGGTGAGCACTTCCTTCGTCGGCGGCAGCCTGTGGCGGCCGACCAACGCCTCGTCGGTGTTCCTCGCGGTGGCGCCGTTGTTCCACTTGCTCGGCCTGCAGACCAACGTCAATGCCGCGATCTTCAATGGCGGCACCATCGTGCTGATGCCGCGCTGGGACCGGGAGACCGCCGCCGAACTGATCGAACGGCATGGCGTCACCTTCTGGGCCGCGCTGCCGACCATGCTGGTGGACTTCTTCGCCCAGCCCGGCATCGAGCAGCGTGACCTGTCCAGCCTGGCCATCATCACCGGGGGCGGTGCGGCGACTCCGCAGCACATCAACGACCTGCTGAAGAACCGCTACGGGCTGGATTACATCGAAGGCTACGGCCTGACCGAGACGGCATCGTTCCTCTGCACCAATCCCTATTTCGCGCCCAAGCGCGGCTGCCTGGGCATCCCCACCTATGGTGTGGACCTGCGCCTGCTGGACCCGGAAACCCTGGAGCCAGTGGCCCAGGGCGAAGTGGGCGAGATAGTCGCCCACGCGGCGCAGGCGATGCTCGGCTACTGGAACAACCCCAAGGCCAACTCTGAGACCTTCGTGGTCATCGACGGCAAGCGCTTCCTGCGTACAGGTGATCTGGCCTGCATGGACGAGGATGGCTACCTGTTCATGCGCGACCGCCTCAAGCGAATGATCAACGCCGCCGGCTTCAAGGTCTGGCCGGCGGAAATCGAGGCGATGTTGCACGGCCATCCGGCCATTTCCGAAGCCTGCGTGATCGCAGCGCCAGATCAGCATCGCGGCGAAACGGTGAAGGCTGTGGTCACCCTGAAGCCTGGTGCCTCGTTGAGCGGTGATGAATTGCTCGCCTGGTGCCGGCGGAACATGGCGACCTACAAGGCGCCGCGACTGGCGCAGATCGTCGACAGCCTGCCGAAGAACGCCACCGGCAAGATCGCCTGGCGCGAACTGCAGGAGCAGGAGAGGGCGCTGCACCTTTCCTGATCGAATTCTCTGCCGCTGCCGGCGGATCGGTGGCGGCTCCGACCGACAACAACAATTCCAAGGATGTCCATCATGTACCTGACTCAAGGTTTGCAGCGTTCGCTGCAACAGACGCCTGCCAAGATCGTCACCCTCTTCGGCGCGCGGCGCCGCACCTTCGCCGAGTTCGGCGACCGGGTGGCCCGCCTGGCCGCCGCCCTGCAGGCACTGGGCATGGTCCCGGGCGACCGGGTCAGCATGCTGGCGCTCAACTCCGACCGCTACCTGGAATACATGCAGGGCACCTGGTGGGGCGGCGGCGTGCTCAATCCGGTGAACATCCGCTGGGCGGTGCCGGAAATCGTCTACTCCCTGGACGACTGCAACACCCGCTTCCTGTTGGTGGATGACTACTTCCTGCCGATGGTGGTGGAGATTCGCGCGCAGGCGCGCAACACCCCAGTGTTCATCTATGCCGGAGACAAGCAGGCGCCGGACGGCATGCTCGACTACGAGACATTGCTCGCCGGCGCGGAACCGGTGCCTGACGCCGGGCGTGGCGGCGACGACCTGGCCTGCATCATGTACACCGGCGGCACCACCGGCTTCCCCAAGGGCGTGATGCAGACCCACCTGAACCTCTGGTCGGCGTGCATCCAGCGCATGGCGGAAATCCACCAGGGCAGCGACCAGCGCGACCTGCACGTGATGCCGCTGTTCCATATCGCGGGGCTGGCGCGCGTGGTGTCCGGTTTCATTGCCGGCGGCTCCCACGTGATCCTGCCGACCTTCGATGCAGCCGCCGTGCTCAAGGCGCTCGGCGAGGAGCGCGTCACCGACTCCATCCTGGTGCCGACCATGATTCTCGGCCTGCTGAATCATCCGGACTTCGACCAGTACGACCTGAGCCACCTGCAACGCCTGACCTATGGCGCTTCGCCGACGGCGGGCGAAATGATCGAGCAGGTGCTCGCCAAGCTGCCGCACCTGCAGTTGTCGCACTCCTACGGGCTGACAGAGGCCTGTCCGATCGTCTCCACCAACCCGCCGGAGAACCACGGGCCGGAGGCGCGGCGCAGTGGCCTGATCCGCTCCGTGGGACGGGGCGGCCTGGGGGTGAACGTGAAGGTGGTCGATGAGCACGGCCTGGAAGTGCCGCGCGGCACCGTGGGCGAGATCATCGTGCGTGGCCCGAACATCATGGTCGGCTACTGGAACAAGCCGGAGGAAACCGCCAAGGCCCTGCGCGGCGGCTGGCTGTACACCGGTGATGGCGCCTACATGGACGAGCAAGGCTATCTGTTCATCGTCGACCGCCTCAAGGACATGATCGTCAGCGGCGGCGAGAACGTGTATTCGGCGGAAGTGGAGAACGTCATCGCCCGCCACCCCGCGGTTCTCATGTGCGCGGTGATCGGCATCCCGCACGAGCAGTGGGGCGAGGCAGTGCACGCCATCGTCGTGCGCAAGCCGGGCGCCGGGGTGGGCGAAGACGATCTGCGTGCCCATTGCCGGGACTACATCGCCGGCTACAAGTGTCCGAAGACCGTGGAATTCCGCGATGCGCTGCCGCTCACCGGCGCCGGCAAGATCCTCAAGCGTGACTTGCGAGAGCCTTTCTGGGCCGGCAAGAGCAAGGCGGTGAACTGATGGACACAGTCCTCTCTGCCACTCCGATCCCCGCCGGATTTTCGCCCATAGCGGCGCCTCCGGGCTTCGTACGCTTCTGCGGTGGATTCCACTTCCATGATGAGCTGCCCATCATCGGTGTACGTATCGGCGGACACTTGCTCAACTCAGTGGGCATCGTCCACGGTGGTTTCCTTGCCACCCTGGCGGATACTGCGTTCGGGCTGGTCTTCAAGCGCCAGTTCGGGCTCGATGTGCCACCCGTCACGGTCAACCTGAACCTTGACTACCTGAGCGCCGTGCGAGAGGACGACTGGCTGGAGGCCCATGTTCAGGTACTCAAGTTTGGAAGCAGTTTCGCCAATGCCGACTGTCAGCTGAAAGTCGGTGACCGGGTGGTCCTGCGCTCCAGCGGTATTTTCACCGTGTGGAAGGGTAGGCGCCCAATGGCTGGCTGACGCCCGCGCAATGTTCCTGAAGCCCCTTCGGTCACCGCAGGGGCTTTTTCATGGGCGAAACACGCGCCCTTGAGCGGCTGCGCAGAGATTTCAAGGTCGGCTGTCACTCTTGGTAACGCAGTTCCGCAAGCGATACCGCGAGCCTCGCCGGGCGCCCCTGAATTCCGTCGAACGAATTACCCGATCGGGTGATAAAGCCCCGAAATCCGCTCGCTAGCATCGAGGCTCCAAACACTGATCCGTTTTCGGAGCACCGCATGACAAGAACAACAAAACGCGGAGTCTTTCAGCCGCAGTTGCTGGCCGCTGCCGTCGCCCTCGGCGCGGGCCCGCAGGCCAACGCCATCGATTTCAACATCGGCGAGATCGAAGGCAAGTTCGACTCTTCGCTGTCCATCGGGGGCAGCTGGTCCACGCAAGCACCCGACAAGCAGTTCATCTCCAACTTCAACTCCGTGGGAGTGCAGGGCGGCAAGTCGTCCTCCCGCACCGTCGATGACGGTCGCCTGAACTTCAAGAGCGGAGAGAACTTCTCGACCATCTTCAAGGGCCTGCACGACCTGGAGCTGAAGTACGGTGACAGCGGCGCATTCGTCCGCGGCAAGTACTGGTATGACTCCGAGCTCAAGGACGGCCATCAGCACTTCTATGACATCGACGACAGCGGCCGCGACCGCGCCGCCAAATCGTCCGGCGCGATGTTCCTCGACAGCTTCATCTACCACAACTACAACCTCGGCGACCTGCCGGGGAACGTCCGCCTCGGCAAGCAGGTGGTCAGCTGGGGCGAGAGTACCTTCATCCAGAACGGCATCAACTCGATCAACCCGGTGGACGTCGCCGCCTTGCGCCGTCCGGGTTCGGAGATCAAGGAAGGCCTGGTTCCGGTCAACATGTTCTACCTCTCCCAGGGACTGATGGAGAACGTCACTGCCGAGGGCTTTTACCAGATCGAATGGGAAAAGACGGTGACCGACAACTGCGGCACCTTCTTCGGCAACGATGGCATCCCCAAAGGCTGCAACGACCGCCTGGTGGTTTCCGGGCTTGATCTGGCGCCGGGCGTCGCAACCAACAAGGGCGGCGCGGCGGCGGTCCTCCAGGGCCGGGATGATGTCTACATCCCGCGCTACGACGACAACGAAGCCCGTGACGGCGGGCAGTATGGCCTGGCGCTGCGCTGGTTCATTCCGGACTGGAACGACACCGAGCTGGGGGCCTACGCGATGAACTACCACAGCCGCAACCCCTTCCTCAGCACTCTACGTACTACCGGCCCCGGCAAGCCGCCCAGCGCTCTCAACGTGCCGCGCAATGCCGGTTACTTCATCGACTATCCGGAAGACATCCATCTCTATGGCGTGAGCTTCCAGACCAGCGTCGGCGGCACCTCGCTCGGTGGCGAGGTCAGCTACCGACCGAACATGCCGTTGCAGATCAGCACTCCGGACCTCCTCAGCGCCACGACCAACATCCCTGGAACTCCGAGCCTTAACCCATTGGTTACTACCGGCTATATCAGCGACGTAC
The DNA here is from genome assembly GCF_009189165.1 of Pseudomonas sp. SCB32. Lineage (NCBI taxonomy): Bacteria > Pseudomonadati > Pseudomonadota > Gammaproteobacteria > Pseudomonadales > Pseudomonadaceae > Pseudomonas > Pseudomonas sp. SCB32. The sequence goes on along the minus strand of NZ_CP045118.1, from coordinate 3,148,001 downwards.
CGGAAGGCGGCGTGATCAATGGCTACAAGCGCATGCCGGTACTGCAGGCCCAGATGACCGCCACCCAGTTCATCGACCAGGTAATGGGCTCCGAACGCCTGACCCTGGTTGGCGAGGTGGGCTACAACCGCATCAATGGCCTGGGTGATGCCGACGGCACCGATATCCGCTTCGGCCGCAGCCCGGCGTTCGGCTCCGGCATCCTCCCGGGCGCCGCGGGTGCGGCGAACTGTGCGGGCACCAACGTGGGCCTGCCCACCGCCAGCAACCCGGCCCAGAAGTGCAACAGCCACGGCTTCTACTCGACCGACTCCTGGGGCTACCGCCTGCGCGGCGTGCTGGATTACCCGAACGTGTTCGCCGGAGTGAACCTGAAGCCGAACCTGGCCTGGTCCCACGACGTGGACGGGCGCGGCCCGAACTTCGAGGAAGGCGCCAAAGCCATCAGCCTTGGCCTGGATGCCGACTACCTGAACACCTACACCGCCAGCCTCAGTTACACCAACTACTTCGATGGCGAATACAACACCATGACTGACCGCGACTTCGTCTCGCTCAGCCTTGGCGTGAACTTCTGATCGTCAAAAGGCAGAACCTCATGAAAAAGATCGCACTTCTGCAATGCGGCGCCCTGGCGCTGTCCCTGCTGGCCTCCGGCGTGATGGCGGCCAGCTCGCCTGAGGAAATAGCCAAGCTCGGCACCAGCCTGACCCCGCTGGGGGGCGAGAAGGCCGGCAATACGGATGGCAGCATTCCCGCCTGGGATGGTGGCCTGAAGCCTGGCGCGGCCTCGGTGGACGGAAATGGCTTCCTCGGTGACCCCTACGCCAGCGACAAGCCGTTGTTCGTCATCACCAAGGCCAATCTGCCCCAGTACAAGGACAAGCTCACTCCCGGCCAGCAAGCGATGTTCCAGCGCTATCCGGACACCTACAAGATTCCGGTCTATCCGACCCGCCGCAGCGCCTCCGCGCCGGACACCATCTATCAGGCGGCGAAGACGAGTGCGGCCAGCACCCAGCTGGTCAACGGCGGTGACGGTATCACCAACCTCGCCGGGCACTACTACGCGTTCCCCATTCCCAAGAGTGGCGTGGAGGTGGTGTGGAACCACGAAACCCGCTACCGCGGCAGCAACTACACCCAGCAGATCGCCCAGGCCACGCCCCAGGTCAACGGTGACTACACCATCGTCGAACTGCGGCAGGATGTTGGCTTCCCGACGCTGTTGCAGGACTTCGATCCGAAGAAGGTGAGCGACTACCTGTTCCTAGTGAAACAGGAGGTGACAGGACCGGCACGCATGGCCGGTAACGTACTGCTGGCCTACGAGACCCTCGACCAGGTCAAGGAGCCGCGCAATGCCTGGTCGTACAACGCCGGCCAGCGCCGCGTAAGGCGTGCCCCGCAGGTGGCCTACGACGGCCCGGGAACTGCCGCCGACGGCCTGCGTACGGCGGACAATGCCGACATGTACAACGGCGCGCCGGATCGCTACAACTGGAAGCTGATCGGCAAGCGCGAAATGTACGTGCCCTACAACAACTACCGGCTCTGGTCGCCAAAGCTCAAGTACTCGGACATCCTCAAGCCGGGTCATATCAACCAGGACCTGGCGCGCTACGAATTGCACCGTGTGTGGGAAGTGGAGGGTACGCTCAAGCCCGGCCAGCGTCATATCTACGCCAAGCGCCACATGTACTTCGACGAGGACACCTGGGCGCTGGTGGAAGTCGATCACTATGACGGTCGTGGCCAGCTCTGGCGGGTCGGCGAAGGCTACCAGGTCAACGACTACCAGCACGGCATCAGCCTGTATGCCGGTCAGGCGCTCTACGACCTGATCGCAGGCCGCTATCTGGTCTTTGGAATGACCAACGAGTCGAAGAAGGCTACCCAGTACGATCAGAAGTTCAGCATGAACGATTTCACCCCGGCCGCGCTGCGCAACGCCGGTATCCGCTGACCGTACCTTCCGGCCGGTGCTCGCATTGCGGGCACCTGGCCACTGGCCGGGACGATCTGCTCCCGTCCCGGCCTCCTTCCCGCGATACACATCTCACTTCGGCCCGCCGTTCTCCACCACCTGACAAGGGTGGCGCTTTTTTTCTCACCGCCTTGCAGCATGTCTCCATACTCAGCGGAAGGCCATGCGTTCCGCGTGTTCCGTCGTCCCTCTCCGCGTGGATCGAGGCCCATCATGCAAGGTCTGGGTATCAATCTGTCCTGGGTGGAAACGCCCGTCGCGACTCCGGAGTTACCGGAGCATCATGTTCCGCGCCCCGATCTGGTCGAAGTATTGCGCGGCAGTCCTCAGCGCCTGAGCTTGCTTTGCGCGCCAGCCGGTTACGGCAAGACCGTCCTGCTCGAAGAAAGCTTCACGGCAGCCGACTCGGGAGAGAACATCCTCTGGTTGCGCCTGGGCGGGCGAAGCCTGTCACTGAGCGAACTGAGCGATTGGCTCGTGGCCGCTCTGTCACTGCCCGGCAGCCTGGGGAGCGCTGCGTTGCTGCGTCATTTCGCCAGCCCTGGGCGTGCTGTCCGACTGGTACTGGATGACTTGCCGGCCGACCTGTCGATCGAGCTGAACAATTGGTTCGAACATCTGCTCAATCTGCCCGAAAGCCATCTGCGCCTATCGATCAGCAGCCGCCAACGGCCCGCCTGGAATCTACCGCGGCTGCTTCTCAAGGGTGAGCTGCTGGAGCTGGATGCATCGCGGCTGGGAATGTCGAGGCAACACTTCGACATACTGTGCCGTCGCCTTGTGGCCACCGCCGATGCCGCTGAGCGCGAACGCGTCTGGGCTCAGAGCGGCGGGTGGTGGGGTGGCGCCTGCCTGCTTCTGGCCGGCGGCGCACAAGGTAAACGATTGCTGCTCGACTACCTGGAGCATGAGGTACTCAATCGACTGAGCACCGAGGAGCGTGAACTGCTGTACGGGCTGTGCCACCTGCCACGGTTTTCCACTGATCTCTGTGGGCAGCTCTGGGAGGGGCGAGCCAGTGCACACCTGCTGCAACGCCTGCGCCATCAACAGGTGTTCGTAATGCCGGTGGCGGGCCAGGAGCACTGGTATCGCATTCACCCACTGGTGGCCGGAGCCCTGCACCACGCTCTTGATCCCGCTGATCTGGCGCGCCTGCGCCTACAATCATGTCGCCTGCTGAGTGTTGCCGGGCAACTTCACGAGGCCATCGACCAGGCGCTGAATGCGCAACAACCCGAGGTGGCGGCTACCTACATGGAGCGCCTGCGACCGACCTGGCAGCTCACCGATCGCCACCTGCAGCGGGTTCTTGAGTGGCGCCGGCAATTGCCCGTCGAGCTGCTGGAGAGCACGCCGGGGCTGGTCTACCTCAGTACGCTGGCTTTGCTCTTCAGCGGGCGTATCGATGAAGCGAGCGCTAGCCTGGAGCGTCTCGGGCGCTTCCTGCCTGCGGCCAACGCAGCGGAGAATCAGCAACTGCTGGCCCATTGGCAGGCGCTACGCGGCGGTTTGCATTCCAGCCTGGGGCAGGGGGCAGCGGCGGAGCAGCACTGCCGGGAAGCGCTGCGCCATTTGCGAGATGATCCCCAGGACTGGCTCTCGCGTCTGCTGTGCTATCTCACTCTCGGGCGCACACTGATGTCCTGCGGGCGTCTCGACGATGCCCGGCAGGTGCTGCAGGAAGCGCTGGAACAGGCGCGCCGGCAAGGGTGCCAGGACGGCGAGACCGTACTGCAGGGAGACCGCCTGCGTCTCCTGCTGCTCCGCGGCGAATCAGAACTGGCGGAGTTGTTGTTGCAGGACGCCCTGGCCGGACGGATGGCCGCGCAGATCGAGAACGACCCTCTGCTGGGGCGTCTCCTGTTCATCCAGGCGGAGCTGGCGCTGCATCGGGGCGCCACGGATGAAGCCGAACGGGCGCTGCTCGAAGGCTTGCAACATGCACGTGACTGCACCGCACCCTTTGTCCTGCACGGCTACCTGGGGCTGGCGGAGGTGGCTTGCCGGCGTGACGATCCGCTGACCGCGCAACTGCAACTGCACCGCGCAGAGCAGGTGATGCACTACGGCAGAGCAGATGCCGTGTGCTACCAGCCGGTTCTGTCACTGCAACGGCTGCGCGTGCTGGCACGCCAGGGCGAGTGGCCGGCACTGCTCGACGGCGCGCGGCGACTTGCCACTGACTATCCCCTTGGCGCTGCGCTGCCGGTCTCGCTACCACCATCCTTGCCCCAGGAGGCTCAGTTGCTCGCTGCCCGCGCGGAGTTCCGGCTCGGTCGCTGCGAGCAGGCTCGGGACCGATTGCGACAAGGTCTTGCGCATTGTGCCCGCTTCGGCTCCACGTGCCTTCGCGAAGAGGCGCGCCAGCTTCTGGAGCGCTTGGAGGAACAAGCACCGGAGGAGGAGGGTGGCGGCTTCCAGGAAGAGCTCACCGGGCGTGAATCGGCGGTACTGGGGCTGCTGGCCGAAGGACTGTCGAACCAGGAGATCGCCGATGCGCTGTACCTGTCGGTGAACACGGTCAAGTACCACGCCAAGAACATCAACGCCAAGCTCGGCACCACCCGGCGCACCCAGGCCATCGCCTGCGCCAAGGCCCGAGGGCTGCTGGCCTAGCCGCCACCTGATCCGGGTGGCGCGTGCCGGGTGGCGATCCACCAACCATTGCCATCACTCCCACGGCGACGCGGAACGTTAGCGTGCCGCTATCGCCAACGCCATCGAACAACAACAGGAGCCGAGTGATGAGCGCCAACGACTATATGGGCGAGGCGGAAATCCGCGCCATTTTGCAACGGCAGCGTGCCGCTGCCCTGGCGGATGGGCCGTCCAGCGCCGAGCGGCGCGGTGAACTGATCGACCGCGCCATCGACCTGCTGGCGAGCAACGAGCAGGCGCTTATCGCAGCCCTCAGTGCCGATTTCGGCCAGCGCAGCCCGACATTCTCCCGCCACAGTGATGTGCTCTCGCCCCTGGCGACGCTCAAGCAGACTCGAGCCGAACTCGCCGACTGGATGCAACCGGAACGCCGCCAGACGCCTCGTGGCGAGGCTTGGGTGGAATACCAGCCGTTGGGCGTGGTGGGTATCGTCACGGCCTGGAACGTACCGGGCAACATGGTGTTCAAGGGCCTGGCCGGCGCGCTGGCCGCTGGAAACCGGGTGATGATCAAACCGTCGGAGTTCAATCCGAACACCTCGGCCCTGATGGCCCGGATGATCCGCTCGGCCTATACCGAGGAAGAGGTGGCGGTAGTGACCGGACCGGCCGAGGTAGGACAGGCATTCTGCAGCCAGCCTTTCGATCACCTGATCTTCACCGGCGCCGCCAGTATCGGCCGTCACGTGCTGCGAGCGGCGGCCGAGAACCTGGTGCCAGTGACCCTGGAACTGGGCGGCAAGTCGCCGGCGATCGTTTCCCGCTCGGCCGACCTGAAGACTGCGGCGGCCAAGATCGTGGTCGGCAAGACCCTGAATGCCGGTCAGCTCTGCGTGGCGCCTGACTACGTGTTCGTGCCGGAAGAGTCCATGGATGCCTTCATCGCCATCGCCCGCGCGGTATTGGCCGGTTTCCTGCCGACCCTGGCCGACAACCCCGACTACACCGCGATCATCAACGAGCGCCACTACCAGCGCCTGCAAGGCTATCTCGCGGAGGCTCGCCAGGCCGGTGTCACGCTGGTGGAGCTGAACCCCGCTGGCGAAACCTTCGACGCCGCATCGCGCAAGATCGCGCCGACCCTGCTGCGTGATCCCGCCGACGGGCTGCAGGTGATGCAGGACGAGATCTTCGGTCCGCTGCTGCCGATCAAGCCGTACCGCGACTTCGACGAGGTCATCGCCTACATCAATGCGCGTCCGTGTCCGCTGGGCCTGTACTGGTTCGGCAACGATGCCGTCGAGGAGCGCCGGGTGCTCGATCGCACCTGCTCTGGCGGGGTGACGCTGAATGACGTGATGCAGCACGCCGGCCTGGAGAACCTGCCCTTCGGCGGCGTCGGTCATAGCGGCATGGGCGCCTATCACGGCATCGATGGCTTCCGCACCTTCAGCCATGCCAAGGCCGTGTACCGCGCCGGCTGAGCCTCATTCACCGAACGAGAGAGCATTCCATGAAAGCAGCTGTATTCCACCAGGTCGGCGCGCCGCTGAGCATCGAAGAGATCGTCATCAGCAATCCGGGCCCGCGGGAGGTGCTGATCCGCACCGCGGCGGTCGGCGTCTGTCATTCCGACCTGCATGTGATCGACGGCTCTTACCCCTATCCGGGGCCTATCGTGCTCGGCCACGAAGCGGCCGGTATCGTCGAACAGGTGGGTTCGGAAGTGCGCACGGTCAAGCCGGGCGACCATGTGGTGACCTGCCTTACCGTGTTCTGCGGCCATTGCGAACACTGCGTCACCGGCCACCTGTCGCGCTGCGTGTCGCCGGAGACCAAGCGCGGCAAGGATGAAGAGCCGCGCCTGACCTACGCGCACAAGCCGATGGCGCAGTTCGTCAACCTGTCGGGCTTCGCCGAGCAGATGCTGGTGCACGAGAACGCCTGCGTGGCAATCCGCCCCGACATGCCGCTGGACCGCGCGGCGCTGCTGGGTTGCGCCGTCACCACCGGCACCGGCGCGGTGTTCAACACCGCAAAGGTGCGCCCGGGCGAGACCGTTGCGGTGATCGGCTGCGGCGGTATCGGCCTGGCCGCGATCAACGGCGCGGCGCTGGCCGGGGCAGGGCGGATCATTGCCATCGACATGCTCGACAACAAGCTGGAACTGGCCCGCCGTTTCGGCGCCACCGAGGTGATCAACGCCAAAGGCGGCGATGCGGTGAAGCAGGTACTCGAGCTCACCCGTGGCGGCGTGCACCACGCCTTCGAGTGCATCGGCCTGAAGCAGACCGCCGAACAAGCCTTCGCCATGCTGGCGCGCGGCGGCACCGCCACGGTGATCGGCATGCTCAAGCCGGGTACCAAGATCGAGGTCGACCCCTACCAGTTGCTCCACGAGCGCCGCATCCAGGGCTCGCTGATGGGCTCCAACCGCTTCCCGGTGGACATGCCGGCGCTGGTGGACTTCTACATGGCCGGCAGGCTCAAGCTTGACGAGATGATCTCCCAGCGCATCCGCCTGGAGCAGATCAACGAAGCGTTCGACGAGCTGCGCCGTGGCGAGCTGGCGCGTTCGGTCATCGTCTTCGATCACTGAAATCCGTCTCATCCATTACCCGCCGCCGGTTCCCCTGCGGCGACGCTCCAGGAGTTTCCCGATGGATATCCATTTCACAGTGCAAGAGCAGGCATTCCGTGAAGAGGTGCGCGCCTTCCTGCGCGACGAGCTGCCCGAGCGCCTGTCCAGCCGCATCCTGCAGGGCAAGCGCCTGAGCAAGGACGACCTGGTGTTCTGGATGCGCAAGCTGAACGAACGAGGCTGGCTCGCTCCCGGCTGGCCCGAGGAGTGCGGCGGCCCCGGCTGGACCGCGATCCAGAAGCACATCTTCGAAGAAGAGTGCTTCTCCGCGGGGGCGCCGCGCGTCGTGGCCTTTGGCACCAAGATGGTCGCACCGGTGATCATCAAGTTCGGCACCCCGGAGCAAAAGGCACGCTTCCTGCCGCGCATCCTCGACAGCAGCGACTGGTGGTGCCAGGGCTATTCCGAGCCGGGCGCCGGCTCCGACCTGGCCTCGCTGAAAACGCGAGCCGTGCGCGATGGCGATCACTATGTGGTGAACGGCCAGAAGATCTGGACCACGCTCGCGCATTACGCCGACTGGATGTTCTGCCTCGTCCGCACCGATCCTCAGGCACAACAGCAGCGCGGTATCAGCTTCCTGCTGATCGACATGAAGACTCCCGGCATCACCGTGCGCCCGATCATCACCCTGGACGGCGAGCACGAAGTCAACGAGGTGTTTTTCGACAATGTACGCGTGCCGGTGGAGAACCTGGTCGGCCGCGAGAATGAAGGCTGGACCTGCGCCAAGTACCTGCTCACCCATGAGCGCACCAGCATCGGCGGCATCAACCAGACCAAGACCCTGCTGCGCAGCCTGAAACGGGTTGCCAGCGAGGAGTTGCGCAATGGCCGTCCGCTGATCGAAGACCCACTATTCCGTGCGCAGATCGCCGATGCCGAAATGCAACTGATGGCCGCCGACATGAGCAACCTGCGCATGCTCGTCGCCGCACGGGATGGCGGCGTGCCCGGGGCGGAAAGCTCGATCCTGAAGATCAAGGGTACCGAGCTGCGTCAGCAGATCGCCTACCTCCTGGGCAAGGCGGTTGGCAGCTATGCCTTGCCGTTCCTGGAGGATGAACTGGAGGTCCATGGAGTGAGCCCGGAACCGTTGCACAGCGCGGACAGCGGCACCGCCACCTACCAGTATCTCGATAGCCGCAAGGCCTCCATCTACGGTGGCTCCAATGAAATCCAGAAAAACATCATCGCCAAGATGATCCTCGAGCTGTAAGGAGCCCCGAACATGGACTTCAAACTGAGCGAAGAGCAGCAGATGCTGCGGGATACGGCCGCGCGCCTGGTGCGTGACCACTACGATTTCGAGCGCCGCGAGCAGTACCGCGAGAGCGCCACCGGCTACAGCCAGGCATTCTGGCGCCAGCTGGGTGACCTGGGGCTGTCGGCGGTGCCGTTTGCCGAAGCGCATGGTGGGTTCGGCGGTACTGGCGTCGAAACCTGGCTGATTGCTTCCGAACTGGGACGCGGGCTGTGCCTGGAGCCTTACCTGCACTCGGTGATTCTTGCCGGCGGCCTGATTGCGCAACTGGGTAGCGCGGCGCAGCAGGCCGACCTGCTGCCGCGTGTCGCCAGCGCGGAGCTGCAACTTGCGGTGGCGCTGGAAGAGCCGCAAAGCCATTACCAGCTGAACGACGTAACCTGCCGCGCCGAGCCGGTGTCCGGTGGATGGCGCCTGACGGGCCGCAAGGCCTGCGTGTTCGGTGGGCAGAGCGCAGGCTTGATCCTGGTATCAGCGCGTACCGCCGGCCAACAGCGTGACGAGTCAGGCATCAGCCTGTTCCTGGTCGACCCGCAGGGCCCCGGCGTCCGTCGCCGCGACTATCCGACCATGGACGGCCGCAAGGCCTGCGAGCTGTACCTCGACGGTGCCGTCGTCTCCGGCTCGGCGCTGCTCGGTGCGGAAGGTGGGGCGCTTTCGGCGTTGCGCTACCAGCAGGGGCGTGCCATTGCTGCACAGTGTGCCGAAGCGGTGGGCAGCATGGAGGCGGCCTGCGCGCTGACCCTGGATTACCTGAAGACCCGCAAGCAGTTCGGCGTGGCCATCGGCAGCTTCCAGGCGTTGCAGCACCTCATGGTGGATATGCGTATCGAACTGGAACAGGCGTCCGCTATCACCCAATGGGCCGCCTGCGTGGTTGACCAGGCGGACAGCGCCGAGCGCAGCCGCGTCCTGGCCGCCGCCAAATACGTGGTGAGCCGGGCAGGGCGCTTCATTGCCGACCAGGGCATCCAGTTGCATGGCGGCATCGGCCTGACCTGGGAATACCTGCTGTCGCACCACGCCAAGCACTTGCTGATGGTCGCCCGCCAGTTCGGCGACGACGATCATCATCTGGAAAGCTTCAGCGGATTGATGGAGGTGGCGGGTTAAGTGGCGACACCTCCCTTTCGGGCCACCTTGTGTGGCCCTTTTTTATGATCCAGCGATGGGTCGATGCGAGATTTGACTCCCGCTTGTTCGCCGCAGTGCGCGTGAATTGGCTGCTCCTCGAGGGCAGGGCATGGTAGAAGTTGTCCTCTTTGTCTGCCGATGACCGATGCCCGCATGATCGAATTCAACAACGTCACCGCCTACCAGCAGCAGACCCGCGTGCTGGATGGTTTTTCCCTGCACATCGGCGAAGGCGAGAAAGTCGCCATCCTCGGCCCCAACGGCGCTGGCAAGAGCACGCTGCTCAAGCTGATCAGCCGCGAGCTCTATCCGGTGGATCGCGAAGGCAGCTCGCTGAGTCTGTTCGGTCTGCAGAACGTTACCCTCTGGGACCTGCGCAGCCGTATCGGTTTCGTTTCCCAGGACCTGCAGGAGGACTACACACCCTTCACCCAGGCGCTGGATGTGGTGATTTCCGGCTTCTTCGGTTCCATTGGTAGCCATGGACACCTGCAGCCGACGCCGGAGCAGGTCGAGAAAGCGCGTGAGCTGCTGGCTACCGTGGAGATGGACGATTACGCGGATCGCATGTTCCAGCGCCTGTCCACCGGGCAGAAGCGCCGCCTGTTGCTGGCCCGCGCCCTGATCCATGAGCCCCGCGCCCTGATTCTCGACGAGCCGGCCAACGGCCTGGACATGGGCGCCAGCCTGCAGATGCTCAAGCTGCTGCGGCGCTTCTGTGGGGAAGAGCACGCCATGATCATCACCACCCACCACATCGACGAGATCATTCCGGAGATCGAGCGCGTGGTACTGATCGCCCAGGGCAAGGTGGTCGCCGACGGCGCCAAGGCGGACATCCTGACCAGCGAGCATCTGTCGGCGCTGTATCACGTGCCATTGAAAGTCACCGAGCAGGACGGTTGGTATCGCTGCTGGCATGCCTGATGGCAAACCAGACGTAGCGCGTAAACGTTTTGCATTGCACGCCGTTTGACCTTGATAACCGCGCCGGAAGGGCGCTCCGAGCTTGACCCGGCACTGGTCATGCGCGGCGTACAACCGCGAACGGCTGTGCGCCCTACGCGGATATGCCGGTCTCCGCCGCGAGATGATCTTCCAGCCAGACTGCGCAGGTACTCCCACGGGTAGATGCCCCGGACTGGCGCGCCGGGGTGTGCACCAGCGCGGACACGGCCCGCCGTGGACGCTCGTCGGTAGTTGACTGCAACGGTTGGTGAAGGCGCGCTGTTTCTATAGAATGCGCAAACGTTTCAGCAGACCATGCATTCCTCTCACAACAAAAGCCAAAGCCGAAGGCTTTGCGTGTCTCTCTGCGCAGGACGTGTCTCCCGCCCCATCGAACCGGCCCCAGAGCCAGCGGAGCAGGGAACTGAGCCCTGATTCCATCCCGTCGTACTGTCGCCTGGGCTTACCACGAGCTCCGGGCCTTCACGCTGCATGACGCCGGTGGGGCAGGCCAAGCCCTAACGACGAGAAACTCTCCAATGATCAAGAAAGTGAGCGGGGCGCTGCTGGGCCTTGCTTTGGCAGTGAATTGCGCGTCGGCCTTCGCGGCCGAATCGAAGAAAGTCGATGTGCTGCTGATTGGCGGCGGCATCATGAGCACCACCCTGGGCGTCTGGCTCAACGAACTGGAACCGGGCTGGTCGATGGAGATGGTCGAGCGCCTCGACGGCGTCGCCCTGGAAAGCTCCAACGGCTGGAACAACGCCGGTACCGGTCACTCCGCGCTGGCCGAGTTGAACTACACGCCGGAAGACAAGGACGGCAAAGTCAGTATCGCCAAGGCCATCGAGATCAACGAATCCTTCCAGATTTCGCGCCAGTTCTGGGCCTGGCAGGTGAAGAACGGCGTGCTGAAGAACCCGCGTTCCTTCATCAACTCCACCCCGCACATGAGCTTCGTCTGGGGTGACGACAACGTCGCCTTCCTGAAAAAGCGCCATGAGGCGCTGCAGGCCAGCCCGCTGTTCCGTGGCATGCAGTACTCCGAGGACCCGGCGCAGATCGCCAAGTGGGTGCCGCTGATGATGCAGGGCCGCGACCCCGCGCAGAAGGTTGCCGCTACCTGGTCGCCGCTGGGCACCGACGTCAACTTCGGCGAGATCACCCGCCAGTTCGCCGGCTACCTGCAGAGCAAGCCGAATTTCGCGATGAAGCTGTCCAGCGAGGTGGAGAACATCACCCGCAATGACGACGGGTCCTGGCGCGTCGAGTACAAGAACCTGAAGGACGGCAGCGTCACCAAGACCGACGCCAAGTTCGTCTTCATCGGCGCCGGCGGCGGCGCACTGCGCCTGCTGCAGAAGTCCGGCATCGAAGAAGCCAAGGACTACGCCGGCTTCCCGGTGGGCGGCTCGTTCCTGGTTACCGAAAACCCGAGCATCGCCCAGCAGCACCTGGCCAAGGCCTACGGCAAGGCGTCGGTCGGCGCACCGCCGATGTCGGTGCCGCACCTGGACACCCGCGTACTCGATGGCAAGCGCGTGATCCTGTTCGGGCCGTTTGCCACCTTCTCCACCAAGTTCCTCAAGGAAGGTTCCTACCTGGACCTGCTGGCCAGCACCAACGTGCACAACGTCTGGCCGATGACCCGCGTGGGCATCGACGAGTACCCGCTGGTGGAGTACCTCGCCGGTCAGCTGATGCTCTCCGACGCGGATCGTCTCAAAGCCCTGCGCGAGTACTTCCCAGAGGCCCAGGCCGAAGACTGGCGCCTGTGGCAGGCCGGCCAGCGCGTGCAGATCATCAAGCGTGACGCCGACAAGGGCGGCGCACTGAAGCTCGGCACCGAGATCGTGTCTTCCGCCGACGGCAGCATCGCCGGCCTGCTCGGCGCATCGCCGGGCGCCTCCACCGCCGCGCCGATCATGCTCAGCGTGCTGGAGAAGGTGTTCAAGGACAAACTCGCCACCCCCGAGTGGCAGACCAAGGTCCACCAGATCGTCCCCAGCTATGGCACCAAGCTGAATGACAGCCCGGAGAAGACGCAACAGGAGTGGGCCTACACCAGCGAAGTCCTGCAACTGGACCCGCCGCCGGCCATCGACCCGGCTCCCGCAGCGCAGCCCGCCGCCGCAGCTCCGGCCGAGAAGGCCGCCAACTACATGGCGCTCTGAGCCATGCCGACGCAAACCGGGGCCTGAGTGCCCCGGTTTTCATTTCAACGCCTGGACCTGGCGGCACGAGGCTTTCCCGTGGTGTCCAACGCCACCTGGAAGAACATCACGGGCCGAAGGCTCCGCAGCAGCCCGCGCCATCGGGCGGTCATAGCCTTTTACCGCACCGGCCGATCGATAAGTCCAATGGATCGGTCATAGCGTCGTCGCTCATTTGATCTATCTTCTGATGGGTTAAGCGAATCCACAGCGCCGCTGCATCGACGGCGCAAACGAGGAGCCTGTGATGAGTGACGAAAAGAAAGCGAGCTGCCCGTTCAACCACACCGCTGGCGGCGGCACGACGAACCGTGACTGGTGGCCCAACCAGCTGAGGCTGGACCTGCTCCACCAGCACTCCTCCAGGTCTAACCCGATGGAGGAGACTTTCAACTACACCGAGGCCTTCAAGAGCCTCGACCTGAACGCGGTGAAGCAGGACCTGACGGCCCTGATGACCGACTCCCAGGACTGGTGGCCTGCCGACTTCGGCCACTATGGTCCGCTGTTCATCCGCATGGCCTGGCACGCCGCCGGCACCTACCGCATCGGCGACGGCCGGGGAGGCGCGGGGCGCGGGCAACAGCGTTTCGCCCCGCTCAACAGCTGGCCGGACAACGTCAGCCTGGACAAGGCCCGCCGCCTGCTCTGGCCGATCAAGCAGAAGTACGGCAACAAGCTGTCCTGGGCCGACCTGATCATCCTGACCGGCAACGTCGCACTGGAATCCATGGGCTTCAAGACCTTCGGCTTCGCCGGCGGCCGTGCAGACGTGTGGGAACCGGACATGGACGTGTACTGGGGCGACGAGAAGACCTGGCTGGGCGACCAGCGCTACACCGGCGACCGCGACCTGGAAAACCCGCTGGCCGCCGTGCAGATGGGCCTGATCTACGTGAACCCGGAAGGCCCCAACGGCAACCCCGACCCGCTGGCCGCCGCCGTCGACATTCGCGAAACCTTCGCGCGCATGGCGATGAACGACGAGGAAACCGTGGCGCTGATCGTCGGCGGCCACACCTTTGGCAAGACCCACGGTGCGGGCCCGGCCGACAATGTCGGCGCCAACCCCGAAGCCGCCCCGCTGGAAGAGCAGGGCCTGGGCTGGCGCAGCACCTACCAGACTGGCGTGGGCAAAGATGCCATCACTAGCGGCCTGGAAGTGGTCTGGACCAACACCCCGACCCAGTGGAGCAACAACTTCCTGACGATCCTGTTCGCCTACGAATGGGAACTGACCAAGAGCCCGGCCGGCGCCCACCAGTGGAAGCCCAAGAATGGCGCCGGGGCAGGCAGCATCCCGGACCCGTTCGACCCGAACAAGCGCCGCGATCCGACCATGCTCACCACCGACATCTCCCTGCGCACCGACCCGATCTACGAAAAGATCTCCCGGCGCTTCTACGAGAACCCCGACCAACTGGCCGATGCCTTCGCCCGCGCCTGGTTCAAGCTGACCCACCGCGACATGGGCCCGCGCGCCCGCTACCTGGGCGCGGAAGTCCCTGCCGAACAGCTGATCTGGCAGGACCCGATCCCCGCCGTCAATCACCCGGTGGTGGACGCCAACGACGTGGCTGCCTTGAAGGCCAAGGTACTGGCCTCAGGGCTCAGCGTTTCCGAACTGGTCAGCACCGCCTGGGCCTCGGCCTCGACCTTCCGAGGCTCTGACAAGCGCGGCGGCGCCAACGGCGCGCGCATTCGCCTGGCACCGCAGAAGGACTGGCCGGTCAACCAGCCGGAACTGCTGGCCAAGGTGCTCAAGGTGCTCGAAGGCATCCAGGCTGACTTCAACAAGTCCGCTTCCGGCGGCAAGAAGGTCTCCCTGGCCGACCTGATCGTGCTGGCCGGCGGCGCTGCCGTCGAGAAGGCGGCGAAGGATGGCGGCCACAGCGCCACCGTACCCTTCACGCCGGGCCGCATGGACGCCAGCCAGGACCAGACCGACGTGGAATCGGTGGGCATGCTCGAGCCGCGTGCCGATGGCTTCCGCAACTTCCTCAAGGCCAAGTACCCGGTCCTGCCGGAACACCTGCTGGTGGACAAGGCCCAGTTGCTGACCCTGACCGCGCCGGAAATGACCGCCCTGGTCGGCGGCTTGCGTGTGCTGGGCGCCAACGTCGGGCAGTCGCAGCACGGTGTGTTCACCAGCAAGCCGGGCACCCTGAGCAACGACTTCTTTGTCAACCTGCTGGACATGGGCACGGTGTGGAAACCGACCTCGTCCGCCAACGACCTCTACGAAGGCCGCGACCGCAAGAGCGGCGCCGTGAAGTGGACCGGCTCGCGGATCGACCTGGTGTTCGGCTCCAACGCACAGCTGCGCGCACTGGCGGAGGTCTATGCCTGCAGTGATTCCAAGCAGAAGTTCGTCGATGACTTCGTCAAGGCCTGGACCAAGGTGATGAACCTGGATCGCTTCGATCTGCGCTGATCCTCGGTAAAAACAACGCCCCGCGAGCCGGATAGGGTTCGCGGGGCGTTTTGTTTTCCGGGCATGGATATGCGTAATGCCTCATTGCTATCATCGGCGGCTTCGTTCGGGACGGCCCCGTCGTTTCGCCAGTGGATGAGCGCGCAGTGAGGATGCATGGAGCGGTTTGAAGAAGTATGCGAGAACAGCACGTTGTTCTTTGTTCAGCAGGTGGATTCGGACGAAACGGGCAGGTGCAGTCTATTACTCGATCCTCACACCCTGGATGAGACAGTTCGGTTCCTTGCCCGGTTTCTGGGGGGCGAAGCAGACGCCTCCAATGCTGAGGCATCAATCATTGAGATCGATATTTCGGGAAAACCGGGTCAATACGACGACCTCGAAGGTGGCTGGTTCTGGCTCGATCACAGCCTGCTGAGCGAGGCGATTGTAACTGTAGTGCCTGCCGCCGGGCCTGGAGGGCTGTATCTGCGAGCTATCTTAACGCTACGACCCTTCATGGATATTTCTCGGTACTTTTCTACAGCTAAAGCACCGGAGATAGCTGAGAGAGATATCATCGCTCCGAACATCCGTGCTCCACACTTCCACCGCTGTAGTCCCAAGAGGATACGCACAGTTCTCAGGGTCATTGATTGCGGCCATGGAAACTGGAATGAACTGGAGACTAGTGCGTCACGACTTCTTTACGATGTTGGAGCAGGCAGGTGGTTCACATCGGAACAGGTCAGAGAGGTAGTAGCTAAGCGCTGTTTGAGCGACGAAATTCGGGACTTGCAAATTGTGATCAGCCATTGGGATGTTGATCATTATCACGCCATCCTGGCCTTCGAACCCGACGAAATTAGCAAAGTGAAATGGCTGATGGCCCCCTCGAACACCCCTCCAACAGCAACATTTTCCCGAGTGGAGCAGCGTCTGCGAGAGTGCTTTGTTAGCGTCTATTTTCTTCCCTTCGCCTCGACTGAGAGCGCTTATATCCGCTCCGGTGAGGTGTCCCTTCTTCCAGTCTTTACATTCGAAAGCTGGGTGATGTTGCGTGCTACATCAGGGACGAAACGGAATCAGTCAGGAATAGCGATGTTCGTGGCGGGCAGCAGGAAAATAGGGATACTCAGTGGCGATCATGACTATTCGCAATTGCTTGAGGCAGTTTGGGATACTCATTACTGGTCGCACCGGCCTCGCACATGTGTGTTGGTGGCCCCTCATCACGGCGGCCATGCAGGGCAGATGTACGCGGATGGCTGGTTACGGATATTTGACCGTATCCGTACGCCGATCTCTTGCGGTAAGAATCGCTGGGGACATCCGTACCCAGCGGTTCTGAAGGAGCTATATCGCATGCAGAATGACGATGAACTACCTTGGTTGACCAAAGAGCAGGGGGACTACGTCCGTGTGCTTTAAGCAGTAAGCGACCTGTGCCTGCACGATAAATAGGCCCGCATCAGCGGGTCTTTTCATTTCTCACCGCCGCCACAACCCACGCCAGCCTTTCTTCCCCCGCGGCGCCTCGGTGAAGGTCGGCAACTGGCTGATCGGTACCCAGAGCTCGTCCTGCCACTCCAGCACCGTCACCCGTTGCGGGTTCCAGTTCATGAACAGTCGGCGCGGGTATTCGGGGTGGGTGGGGGATTGGTCGCGCAGCAGGGGGATGACCTTTTCATTGAGCCAGCGCAGCAGGACGCGGTTCTCCGGGTGGCTGTGGCGAAGTACGGCCTTGTACAGGGCGGATTCGTTGATGACTTCGGCGTCTTCTTCACTGCCGCTGTTATTCAGCAGGCTGACCTGCCGGACTTCGTAGGTCTCCATACGGCGGGCGAGGACGTTGGGGTGGTTCAGGCCGAGCAGGCGGGCGAGGTCGCTGGCGACGAACCAGGGGCGGTTGTCCAGGAGCAGGGCACGCAGCGGGCGGTTTTGGCGCAGGAAAGTTGTTGCGGTACAGACATCCATGAGTGGTCTCCGGTTCGAGTTAGGAGCCGCCATCTCTGTCACCACACAAAGGGAGGCGGACCGCGCGGGGTTGGTGAACCGGAACCGGAGCCGGCAGGCCCGAAAGCCTCCCCACGCGATCCGCCATAGTAGCGTTGCAGAATTTTCTGCATTCGCATGGGAGCCTACAGAAACCTTTCGCCGTTTCCGCATGCACCTTGGGCGCTTTCGCGCCGATTCACAGGTCACCAAACCCGGTCACAGGATTGACCATGACGGCCGGCAAGTTAGGAGGCAGCCTTGAAGACGGCAAGGCAGAGGCGCTTGGGAAACGTCCGAAATTGCAGGTGGCAATCAGCGCGGGTTGTACTCCACCTGCACCATTTCCCGCGTCCCGGCCGCCACGTCGTAGATGTGGTAGTTGTTCATCATCCGCCCGTAGAGGTGCAGGCTGACGGCGCGCGGGCGTTCGGCGGGGACGCCGGTGACGTGGATGTGGTCGGGGTTGGGCACGAAGGTGGTGACCGAGCCCGGCGGTAACAGGATGACACCGCCGCGCACCAGCTCGATGCCGTCGTCACGGTTGCGGTCAGGCGACAGGCACACGTAGCTGCGCTCTTCCAGCACGCCTTCGACGATACCGACCACGCCCCAGCTGCCGTGGTCGTGCACCGGCGTCCATTGCCCTGGCGACCAGACCAGTGCAAAGAGCGACAGGTCCGCATCCTCGGCGCAGTAGATCAGGTTGCGTGAGTAGTGCGCGGGGTCGGCCCGGTAATGTTCGGGTTCGAGGAAGTCCTCGGCGTGGTCGATCAGTTCCATCATCGAGGGAGCCAGCGCCAGGACACACTGGCAGGGCTCGGATTCGGCGTGGCTGAGTTCGACGGCGTGCTCGATGAAGCGCGCAAGAATGGGGTGTGTCATTGGGCTGGCCCTCCGGGCGGTTCTGTGCGGTACCAGGACTGAACCTTCGGCCCGAGAGACGACACACTCCCGATGAGGAAGAAAATCCCCAGTCGATTCCACTCTAGTCGGTTTTCCGCGCCTTGGCCGTCGATGCCGAAATGCCGGCAGCTCACGGATGGCGCCGGGTCCGGGATTCTGGGGCGGCAGGCGCGGAATGGCCGAGCGGTGAAAATGGCCCCGGCGTTTTACCTGGAATTGGGTCAATACGCCGGCCTCTTGCGCCCGCACAATCCGCCCCGTAGTCCGGCATCAGGCCGGCGAGCTTTCTCAGCGATTTCTTTCTGGAGCACGTCATGCAACAACAGATTCTGATCATCGGCGCCGGGTTCGGCGGCCTCTGGAGCGCCCTCAGCGCGGTTCGCCTGCTCGACCAGCAGCGTCGTGCGGATGTGGCGGTCACGCTGCTCGCACCGCAGGCGGAGCTGCGTATCCGCCCGCGCTTCTACGAACACAACGTGGCCGGCACCATTGCGCCGCTGGGCGAGCTGTTCGACGCGGTCGGCGTGAGCTTCATCCAGGGCAGTGCCACCGATATCGACAGCCAGACCCGGCGTGTCCGCTACAACAGCGCCAACGGCCAGACGGGCGAACTGTCGTACGACCGCCTGGTGCTGGCGACCGGCAGCGAGGTGGCCCGCCCGGCAGCGGCCGGTATCGACCGCCACACCTTCGACGTAGACAGCCTGGAATCGGCCGTGAAGCTGGAGGAGCACCTGCACGCACTGGCCAGACTTCCGGACAGCCCGGCGCGCAATACCGTGGTGGTGGTCGGCGGCGGCTTCACCGGCATCGAGACGGCCACCGAGATGCCCGGTCGGCTGCGCGCCATTCTCGGCGAGAATGCTGCATTGAACGTGATCATCGTCGACCCGGGCCGGCGCGTCGGCGCCGCCATGGGCGATTCGATCGCCGAGATCATCGCCCATGCCAGCGAAGCCCTTGGCGTGTCCTGGCGCCTGGGCGCAGCGGTTAGCGCAGTGGACGAGGGCGGCGTGACCCTGGCCAATGGCGAGCGAATCGCGACCCAGACCGTGATCTGGGCCGCCGGGGTCAAAGCCTCGCCGCTCACCGCGCAGATCGACGCGCCGCGTGATCTCCGTGGCCGCCTGCACGTGGACCGCAACCTCAAGGTGCACGGCCAGGAGCTGATCTACGCTACCGGCGATACCGCCTACGCGGCGACGGACGATCTGGGCAACTACGCGCTGATGACCTGCCAGCACGCCATCTCCCTGGGGCGCTCGGCAGGCAACAATGCCGCCGCCGACCTACTGGGCGTGGCGCCGATTCCCTACAGCCAGCCCAAGTACGTCACCTGCCTGGACCTGGGCGGCTGGGGCGCGGTGTACACCGAGGGCTGGGACCGCCAGGTGAGGCTGACGGGGGAGGAGGGCAAGCAGCTCAAGACCCAGATCAACACCCAGTGGATCTACCCGCCGGCGGCCGACCGCGCCGTGGCGTTGGACGCCGCTGACCCGCTGATTCCCATCGTGGCGTGATCGCCATAGCCGATTGAGGCTGGGAGCCGCACGTGAAGAACGTGCGGCTCCTTTGTTTCCGGGGGCGCTTTTACCACTAATCAGGAGGGTTCCAGTGTTCACGGAATAGAACGCTGAGAGCCATTTCAAGGCTCTACCGGGCTAATCGCTGCGGAATTACCGTTACTTCCATTGATTGCGGGAGGTGCGCAATGAAGAAGATTCTCGGTGTCTATTCCAGCCCCAGGCCCCATTGGGTGGGTGACGGATTTCCAGTCCGCACGCTGTTCTCCTACGACAGCCTGGGCAAGCACATCAGCCCCTTCCTGCTGCTCGACTTCGCCGGGCCACAGGATTTCCCGCCGACCAGCGCCCGCCGGGGCGTGGGGCAGCATCCCCATCGCGGTTTCGAGACGGTGACCATCGTCTACAAGGGGGAGCTGGAGCACCGCGACTCCACGGGAGCGGGCGGCCGCATCGGCCCCGGCGACGTGCAGTGGATGACGGCGGCCTCGGGAATCCTGCATGAGGAGTTCCACTCCGAGGCCTTCAGCCGCAGCGGCGGAACCCTGGAAATGGTGCAGTTGTGGGTCAACCTGCCGGCCCGCGACAAGATGGCTGCACCGCGCTATCAGACCCTTCTGGACAGCGCCATTCCGCGCATCGATCTGGCCGATGGCGCCGGTACCTTGCGCCTGATCGCCGGGCAATTCGGCGGCCGGCAGGGCGCCGCGCAGACCTTCACGCCGATCGATGTCTGGGATCTGTGGATCGAGCAGGGCAGGCCGGTCAGCCTGCCGCTGGTCGCGGGACGTACCGCAGCCCTGGTGGTGCTGCACGGCACCGTGCTGGTGAATGGCAGCGAGGTGGTGCGGGAGGCCCAGACGGTGCTGTTCGACCGGGCCGGGGAGGCGGTGCTGCTGGAGGCCAACGGCGAGGCGCATGTGCTGCTGCTGGCGGGTGAGCCCATCGACGAGCCGATTGTCGGCTACGGCCCCTTCGTGATGAACAGCGAAAACGAGATACGCCAGGCGGTTCAGGACTTCGAGGGCGGGCGGTTCGGCCGGCTGGACGACTGACGGTCACGGCGTAAGTCAGGTGCGTACTAACCTGATAAATCCCTGCAGAAGAATGAAGGGCCTGCGGCTCGGCCGCCGGGACCTGGATGGCCCAGGTCCCAAGAGGAGAGGGCTGTGAGAAATCTTGCAGAGGTCGCCAACTTCAAAGGCCAGATCCCCGCGATCGATCTCAACAAGGCTGCGATGCCAGCGCAGCGGGTCGTGATCGGGCTCGACGTACTGGACTCGCAACGCTGGAATCCACTCCTTGTCCGGTGAACCACGCCGGGCATTCAACCTGAAAACGAGGAACACGCCATGAGCAAGCCTTACGTCCGTCTCGACAAGACCCAGGCCGCCGTACTGCTGGTCGATCACCAGACGGGTCTGCTATCCCTGGTTCGGGATATCGAACCGGACAAGTTCAAGAACAACGTCCTGGCCCTGGCCGACCTGGCCAAGTACTTCAAGCTGCCGACCGTCCTCACCACCAGCTTCGAAAACGGCCCCAACGGCCCGCTGGTTCCGGAACTGAAAGAGATGTTCCCGGAGGCGCCCTACATCGCTCGCCCGGGCAACATCAACGCCTGGGACAACGAGGACTTCGTCAAGGCTGTGAAGGCCACCGGCAAGAAGCAGCTGATCATCGCCGGCGTGGTGACCGAGGTCTGCGTGGCTTTCCCGGCGCTCTCGGCGCTGGCCGAAGGCTTTGATGTGTTCGTGGTGGCGGATGCGTCCGGCACCTTCAACGAAGTCACCCGCGATGCCGCCTGGCGCCGCATGGAAGCCGCCGGCGCCCAGCTGATGACCTGGTTCGGGGTGGCCTGCGAACTGCACCGCGACTGGCGTAACGACATCGAAGGCCTGGCCGCGCTGTTCTCCGCGCACATCCCGGATTACCGCAACCTGATCACCAGCTACAGCCTGCTGACCGCGGCCAAATAAGCCAGAGGCGAGGGGCCATGCCAGCGCGCATGGCTCCTCGCCGGGTTTGACGGCTTCGCACTTATTTTTCGGGAGCACCCATGGCTGAACCCACTCTCCACGCGTCCTATGCCGGCGTGGCATTCCAGGTGAAATTGACCGATGGCGAGCACGCGTGGCTCGGCGATGTTCCCGCAGCGCTCGGCGGCGGCGACAGCGGCCCCACGCCGCACCAGCTCCTGCTGTCCGCGCTGGGCGCCTGCACCTCGATCACGGTGGCCATGTATGCGCAGCGCAAGGGCCTGCCGCTGGACGCCATCGATGTGGAATTGAGCGTTCTGCAGGAGCGCCCGGGGCATACCGAGATAGGGCGCGATATCCAGCTGTCCGGGGTGTTGACCGACGAGCAGCGGGCGCGCCTGCTGGAGATTGCCAATGCCTGCCCCATTCACAAGCTGCTGAGCGGCGAGATCCTCATCACCAGCCAACTGGTCGAGTGAGGTGCAAGGACCGGTGGGCGAGGTCGTGAGTTTCCCGGTGGCCGGGGAGAGCTGATGATGAGTACACACGAAACCCAATGCGAGTTGTCATCCTCGTCGGATTGCCCGACGCAGAACGGAGTCCGGGCCATACAGCGGGTCGCTGCGCGCAGCGCCCAGGTTGGCGGCGGCATTCCGGTCAATCGGGTTCTGCCGTCGCGGCAGCGACGAATGGTCGGGGCCTGGTGCTTCCTGGACCATGCGGGGCCGGCGGTCTCCACCTCGGGGAATGGGCTGCGTGTCGGCCCGCATCCGCATATCGGGCTGCAGACCTTTACCTGGATGATCGCAGGTGAAGTCCTGCACCGTGACAGCCTGGGCAACGTGCAGGTGATCCGGCCGGGCCAGGTGAACCTGATGACTGCCGGTCACGGGATCACCCATACCGAAGAGTCGCTGCCGGGTGAGGACCAGCTTCACGCGGTTCAGCTATGGATCGCTTTGCCGGCCGCCGAGAGCGGTCGCCCAGCGATGTTCGATCACTACGCCGAGCTGCCTCGATGGCAGTCGGACGGATTCGAGCTCACATTGCTTGCCGGCACCTTCGGGCCCTGCACCGCGCCCGCGCGTACCTTCTCGCCGCTGGTAGGGATCGACCTGGCCGCGACGCACTCCACAGGCACACGGCTCGCTCTGGAGCAGAGTCATGAGTACGGCGTGCTGCCCCTGACCGGCGAATGGAGCATCAATGGCGAGCTCTTTGCCGCCAACGAGTTCGCCTACCTGGGCCGCGGGCTGGCGTCGCTGGAACTGGAGGCCTCGACAGGCGCCCGTGCCGTCCTGCTCGGCGGTGTGCCCTTTGCCGAGGAGATCCTCATATGGTGGAACTTCGTCGGGCACAGCAAGGCGGAGATCGCCCAGGCGCAGCGGGAATGGGAGGAGGGTGGTGCCCGTTTCGGCGATGTGGCCCAGTTCGACGGGCCACGCCTGATTGCGCCTCCACTTCCCTGGCAAGCCTGAGGGCTGCGACGATGAATACCCGGGCCGCTATGCGCCATCTTCCGCTCTGTGCTTTGGCTGCTGGCCTGCTCCAGGCCTTCCCCGTACGGGCCGACAACTCCGAGGGGCAGAAGGACGCCGTCTTCACCGGGGTCAATCAGCGGCAAGCCGCTGACCTGACCATTCCGCCCGGCTTCGTCGAAGGCTCGCGGCTATATGCCCTGGTCAGGAACTACTACTTCCAGCGCGACAATCACTCTGGACCGGCCACTAATGATCCCAACGAGTGGGCGCAGGGTTTCCTGCTCTCGTACCGATCCGGCTTCACCGATACGCCGATCGGGGTCGGCATCGACGCCCACGGCTTTCTGGGGCTGAAACTGGATGGCGGCGGCGGCAGTGGCGGCGCCGGATTGCTGCCGCTGGACTCATCCCGCAAGCCCGATGACGATTTCTCCAGTGCGGGGGCCGCGCTCAAGTTCAGGTACCGCGAAACCCTGGTGAGGGCGGGTGACCAGCTGGTGGAGAACCCGCTGGTAGCCAGCGGGACGAGCCGCCTGTTTCCGCAGGCCTATCGTGGCGTGACCCTGAAGAATCATGGTCTGCAGGACCTGTGGGTGGATGCGGGCTTCGTGGACTCGACGCGCTTGCGCAACCAGAGCGGATACAGCGACCTGACCACCGCCTACGGCGCGCGTAACAAGGCAGGCGTCGCGGCGGATCGCGAAAGCCCTCATGAGGGCTGGGCGGGCGCCATCTACAGCGGCCCCTGGGGCTTGCAGATAATGGGCTATGGCGGCCAACTCCAGGACATCTGGAATCAGTACTACCTGGGTATCTCGGACGCCATCCCGGTGAATGAAACCCTGACCCTGAAGCCCTACCTGCACTACTTCAAGACGCGGGATTCGGGTAACAGCCAGCTGGGCAGCATCGATAACGACACCTACAGCGCCGGGCTCGCCGCGACCGCCTACGGACAAACGGTGACCCTCGGGCTGCAGAAGGTCGATAGCAGGACGCCATTCGACTATCTCGCCCAGAATGACCGGATCTTCCTTTACCTGAGCAACTCCCAGCAGTTCGCCGACTTCAACGGTCCGGGGGAAAAGTCCTGGCGGGTGCAGTACGAAACACCGCTGGCCTTCCTGAGCCTGCCCACTTTGCAGTTCACTGCGGCCTATACGAAGGGCGAGGCGGACCTAACCCGCGTGGACCCCAACAGCCCGGGCTACGGCTACATCTACAACCCGGATGGAAAGGACGCCAAGCACTGGGAGCGCGACCTCGCCGTCAAATACGTGGTGCCCGCCGGGCCGGCGAAGGATTTGTCGCTGACCATGCGTTGGGCTGCCCACCGCGAGGGGGACGGATACACCGCGCCTGGCAATACGCGGGGCAATTCCAGTGCCGATGAATACCGCGTGATCGTCGATTATCCGATCAGCCTGTTCTGAGGCTACTCGGTATCAGCTTCAGGCTCGGGTTGCTGGGCGGCTAGCTGAGCCTGTTCTTCAAGTGCGGCAATCCTGATGGCCTGATCGCGCGTCAGCTGGTGCGAGAGGCGAAGCTCGTCGGTCAGCTCCTGGGTCCGCTCTTCCAGCTCGATGCGCTGCCCATCGAGCCGCGCCTTGTCCTGCCGGAGCACTTCGGACGCGAGCGTTTCCCGCATGAGCTGCTGTTGCTTCGCGTCCTGTTCATTACGCAGCAGGCGCGCTTCGGTGAGCAGGCGCTCGTTGTCGCGGTTGAGCTGGGTCAGCTGGTCCTGGCGCACGATCATCGACTGCTGCAACTGCCGGAGCTCAACGCCGAGTTGCTGCACCTGACCTTCGTGCTGTCGCTGCTCCTGCTCCCGCTGCTCCTTGGCGGCCTGGCGGAAGTGGTCCAGGGCGAGGCGGGCGTGGTTGTGCTTCTCCTCCAGCGAGAGAATCTGCGCGTCCCGTTCCCGCAGGCGGGTTTCCAGGTCACTTCCCAGCTGACGAAGCCGGGCATTCGCCAGGTCGGACTGGTGCTTTTGCTCCTGGACCGTCTGGAGCTGAGCGCGGGCTTCCTGCAGCTGGCGCTCCAGGGCCTGAACACTTCCATTCAACAGATCGATCTGCGCCTGCGCGTTGCGCACCTGCTGCTGGTAATCCAGCCGTTCGCGGGAGAGGGCGGCTTTGTCTTCCGCGACGGCTTGTCGTGCTTCCTGCTGCAGTTGGCCGGCCAGTTGCGCCACCAGCTCGGTCAGGTTGTCGCTGAGCGAGCGTGGCTGTCCGGCGCGCGGCGCAATCTCCGCCTCGATCTCTTTCAGGTAGCGATGAATCGTGGATTTGGAACCCGTATTGCCCATCTCGACACGCAAGGCATCGATGCTCGGGTTCTCACCGCGCGCCAGTATGGCGGTGCGGGCTTTCTGTACCAGAGCTTTGGTGATTCCGCCACGTGCCATGGGGTCTCCGACGATTTCGTACTGTGGTATGTATTATGTAATTACATAGTATCTTATCAGCAAAATTCAAGAATTGTGCTCTCTATATTGAGCTTGGATAATCACGAATTATCACGTGTGAAAGCCAGAACTCGGCGTGAGCCCGCAGCGGGCCGATACAGGAAGAAGAGGAGGAGGGCGACCATGCCCCAGGAACTGGAGCGCTATATAGAAGCCGCCACGCGCAGCAATACCCGGCGCAGCTACCAGGCGGCCATCGAGCACTTCGAGGTCGTCTGGGGCGGATTTCTACCCACCACCAGCGACACCGTTGCCCGCTACCTGGCTGAGCATGCGGGCAAGCTCAGCGCCAATACGCTGAAGACGCGATTGGCAGCGATCGCGCAATGGCATCTCAGCCAGGGCTTTCCCGATCCCACCAAGGCGCCGATCGTGCGCAAGGTGCTGAAAGGTATTCGCGTCCTGCACCCAAGACCGGAGAAACAGGCCCATCCATTGCAACTACAGGAGCTGGAGCTGTGCGTTCAGCGCCTGGAGCACGTCGCACTGACGGCTCACCAGGCCGGTGATGTACCAAGTCGCCGGCGCGCGCTGCGTGACCGGGCGTTGATCCTCATGGGCTTCTGGCGCGCCTTCCGGAGCGACGAGCTGTGCCGCCTGCAGGTCGACCATATAGAGGTTGCCCCCGGTCGAGGCATGACGATCTATCTACCGTGGAGCAAGACGGATCGGGAAAACCTCGGCCAGACCTTTCATGCACCCGCATTGGCCCGTCTGTGCCCGGTACAGGCTTACCAGGACTGGATCGCCGAGCTTGGCGAACAGCAAGGGCCGGTTTTTCGACGTATCGATCGATGGGGCTACATCCAGGGCGAGCCGCTTCATCCGAACAGCGTCATTCCAATCCTGCGCGCAGCGTTGAGCCAATGCGGCATACCCGCCGAACGTTACAGCAGCCACTCACTGCGGCGCGGCTTCGCGACCTGGGCGACTCGAAGCGGCTGGGATCAGAAGACGCTGATGAGTTATGTGGGATGGCGAGATCCCAAGTCGGCGTTGCGTTATGTCGATCCGGCGGGGTCGTTGCCGGGTCAGTTCGCAATTACCTGAAGCGACTGCGCGAAGACGCAGACCGTGATCAGCTGCAAGGTCGCAAACGTAAAGTCGAGGCACGGATGACGAACAGACTGAAATCGGTGGATGCCTGGCGTGAAAACTGTAGGAGGATGCCCGGGTTCGTCTCATTCGTAGATTCGCATAATGTATATTATGTTAAATTGAATATTACGAAGGACGCGCTCCTATCCGATCCTCCGCATCAGCTCCCTGATGTAAGGAGCCCCTAAAAAGTGGAATTTCATTCCTTAAATGTGGAAGCCCTGTGGCACTAGGCTTCAAGGCGCTCCTTGTTCGTTTTTGGGGCACCAGGCGTCCACAAAACGTCTTTAAAACGTGTAATCGCTCACAACAGTCAGTCTCAATCGCCGGGTTCTGCTACATCGAATGGGTCAGATTCGCTTCAGAAAATATCCGCTGCGCAGCTACCGAAGCCCCTCTACGCTGTTTTTCTCGTTGGAGCTGACCTTCTTTCACAGTTAGACGCGCACAGAACGTACGTGCAGGAGCCTTTTTGCCCCGTTGGCGGTAGATTTTCCACTATTTACGCGCCGCTGATTGATTTCAACCTACTGATGTACAAGAAGATTTTTATCTTCCCATGTGAAAGTGCACCTTTTATGGGACTTTCCAAGAGCTGCGAGGCTTTTTAGCCGCCCAGCCTGGTGCCAACAGTGCTAAATCCTCCTTTTTAGGCGCTTTTCCACTTTTTAGAGGCGGATTCTGAATTTTAAGTTATTGCTTTTATTGAGTATTTTAAAAATTACCTTGTGCCTTCCACCTTTTAAGGGCGGTCCTGATGTGAGGCTGGAGCCTCCTGCAATGTGGGCATTGAGATTGGTTGTCTGGTGAGGGGCACACCTCGATCGGGCGAGGGAAATTCATATGTAATATCCGATAATCATCAGACCCGGATATTGCTGGGTGGCCTTAAAACCTCCATCCTAGAGGCATCACTAGTACGCGACGCCGCCATGCCTCAAATACCCCAGCCCTTGTTCGACACCTTCGAACGCTTTCACGAAATTAATTTCTTGGGCCTAAGCGGCGAGCTTCCAGCCGTGCTCGGCTATCTGCGCGCAATGCCTGAGCACTGCATGGCCATCGATGGATACCTGGCCGTACGCGGATTCCTCAAGTCCTATGCTGGTAACCAGGCAACCTACAACTCCTACCGGACTCACGTTGAACGCCTGCTTCTATGGTCTGTGCTGATCGTCGAGAAGCCTCTCATCGAGCTACGCCGCCGGGATGCCGAGGCATTCATGGAGTTTTGCCTCAATCCGCCTGCTGAATGGATTGGCCCGATCGTTAAGTCTCGCTTTGTGCGCATTGGCGCAAGGAAGCGATCTGACAGTGACACATATGCCGTAAACGAGGATTGGCGTCCATTCGCTACCAGTGCTCCGAAACGAGATAGGAAAATCGCTTCGGAGACGCTGACCGCCCTCCCCTCGAGCGCCTACAAAATGTCCCAGGGCTCTGTGGCCCAGGTATTTGCCGTATGCGGCAGTTTCTTCCAGCACGCAATCGACGAAGGATTCACCGAGGTGAATCCTTTCCGGGCAGTTAAACAGAAGTCGATATACAAGCAGCGCAACACCCTGGACGTGGCGTCTCGCTCATTGACTCAACTGCAGTGGAGCTTTGTCATTGAGACCGCCGAACTGATGGCGGCAGCTGATCCAGTTCATGAACGCACCCTTTTTATTGTCGCCACACTCTTCTCCATGTACCTGCGCGTCTCTGACCTCGTAGGGCGCGATAACTGGAGCCCCGTGATGGGAGATTTCCGCCGAGATACCGCTGGGAACTGGTGGTTTCACGTTGTGGGCAAAGGGAACAAGGCCGCAAAAATTAGCGTGCGGGATGAGTTCATTGAGTCCTATTTGGCTCGGTATCGTAGACACTTACAGTTACCTCCCCTGCCCTCCGCACATGAGAAGCGGCCATTGCTCAGTACGCTAAAAGGTCGAGGCGGCTTGTCTGATCGTCACATCAGACTTTTGCTCCAGGAGGTTTTTGATCAAGCTCTCCAGAGGATGCGAGACGAAGGTTGGAGCGATGACGAGGTTGATCAACTTCGTTCGGCATCATTGCACTGGCTTCGCCACACATCCGCTACCTTCGATGCACCACATCGAGACATGAAGGATCTGCAGGCGGACTTACGTCATAACAGCCTAAGCACTACGCAAAACACGTATTACAACTCACTGGATGAGCAGCGAGCGCACTCAGTGAAAAAGATGAAGATTAAGAATCTATAACTTCCATATTGGATGTAGTGCGTCTCCGAATCCGCTCTAGTTCGGGGAAAATCTATGAACTGCTCTCTTTCTGCCGCGATACAGTTCGTCTACCCAAATGGTTGGCTACTCGCCATCATGCGACCTAATCGATAGGATGAGCCGATGCATGGAAGCGTGTGTCGGGGTATGCCCCGGCCTGGAGTCTTCCGCCGTCTGGCCTCGTTGCCAGGTCTGGATAAGGAGAGCGGCATGAGTGACGACGTTATTGAGCAGCCTGACAGCGAGCTGCCCCAGGACACGCAAGCAATCGTTCAGGCTATTGAGCCTGCTCCGATAAAGACAGTCCGCATTCAGGCCACACTGATTGCAAAGCTTAACCTGGCCGATTTCCAGAACTCGATACCGGTAATTCGAGAGCTACGCCTGGTCAACGACTCCGATCAGAAGCTCAGCAATCTGGAGCTCAAGCTCCTGTCTGACCCTCTAGTCTTCAAGCCGAAGACTTGGCACATCGACGCTGTGGGTCCGGGAACGTTCCTCCCGATTCCTGGTCTCGACTTGCAAATCGACGGTGCACTGCTATCCAAGTTGACAGAAGCCGAGCAGGCCACTGCTACCTTCATTCTGACAGCCCAAGGCTCGGACGGCGAAGAGCGTCTAGAGGTCGCTCGTTTAGAGCTCAGCTTAGAGCTGCTACCCCGTAATCATTGGGGTGGACTATCTCACCTGCCCGAAATGACAGCAGCATTTGTCCAGCCCAACGACATCGCTGTTGAGCGTCTGCTGAAGAAGGCAGCCGAGCTACTTCGAGAACAGGGAAAAGACCCTGCACTAAACGGATACTCCGCTGGCTCCGCGCATTCATGGGAGATTGCATCGGCGATCTGGGCAGCAGTTGCATCGTTCAAGCTGGACTATGCCCTCCCCCCAGCCAGTTTCGAGCAGTTCGGCCAGAAAGTCCGTAGCCCAAGCCATATTCTGGAGAGTGGCCTAGCAACCTGTTTTGATCTGTCGCTGCTGTTCTGTGCGGCCTTGGAGCAGGCCGGTTTGAACCCCTTGTTGATTTTCACTCGGGGCCATGCGTTCTCGGGTTTCTGGCTCAAAGCAGAAGAGTTCTCTAACAGCGCTATCGACGACATAACCGCTCTGCGCAAACGGATAAAGCTTAACGAGCTGAAGCTGTTCGAGACCACGCTGATCACTCAGCCAAACATTCCCTCGCTCTCCTACGCCATTGAGCGCGGTGCTCAGCATCTTGCTGAGGGGCAGGAGCACGATTTCGAGCTTGCGCTGGACATCCGTCGCGCCCGTCTGCAGAGGGTCAAGCCCCTGGCAAGTGCGGAAGCTGCTCCAGCCCCGAGCGGCGCGGGCCAGGAACTAAGCCAAGATAGTCAGGATCTCCTTATCGACCTGCCGCCGGAGCTTCCTGATGAAGCCCCGGTAGAGGTCGATATTGCTTCGCTGGATCCGAAAGACCGCCTGGCTCGCTGGCAAAGAAAACTGCTCGACCTGTCTCTGCGTAACAACCTGCTGAACTTCAAAGCAGGAAAAAAGGCCCTCCGGCTGGAGGCTCCTGATGCTGCCGCACTTGAAGACATCCTTGCTAGCGGTCAACACCTGAAATTGCAGACACGCCCAGATCTCATGGATGGTGCTGATCCACGCGATCAGATTTTGCATGAAGAACGCGAGCGCGAAAACCTCCGACGTCAGCACGCCCTGGATGCACTGAAGCGCAATGAGGTGTTCGTTGGGCTACCGGATGCAGAACTCGACATCAGACTGACCGAGCTTTATCGCGGCGCCCGGACGAATCTACAAGAGGGTGGTTCTAACACGCTGTTCCTGGCACTGGGCTTCCTGACCTGGACGCGTGAAGACAGGGAAAACCAGCGCTACCGTGCCCCTCTGATCCTTGTGCCGGTCACGTTGGAGCGAAAGAGCGCCAGGACAGGCTTCACCCTGGTCATTCACGACGACGAGCCCCGCTTCAACCCAACCCTGCAAGAAATGCTTCGCCAAGATTTTGAGCTGAATCTGGGGATCGGGGAAGGCGAGCTTCCGAAAGATGACTCAGGGTTGGATGTCGCACTGATCTGGAGAACGGTCGCTCAGGCTGTCAAGGACATCAAAGGCTGGGAAGTCAGTGAGGACGTCGTACTGTCGATGTTCTCGTTCGCAAAGTACTTGATGTGGAAAGACCTCTCTGAGCGCTCTGAAGCTCTCCGCCAGAGCCCAGTGGTCAGGCATCTGCTTGATACGCCCCGCGAAGCATTCAACGGGGGCTGTGGCGGAGCATTACCTGAGGAGCGGAAGCTAGATTCACAGTACAGCCCACAGCAGGTCTTCTGCCCTCTCCCTTCGGACTCTTCACAACTCTCGGCAGTACTGTCGGCCGCTCAGGGGCGTGATTTCGTGCTCATTGGGCCGCCTGGTACCGGCAAGAGCCAGACGATCGTGAACATGATCGCCCAGTTCATTGCACAGCAGAAACGAGTGCTCTTTGTATCGGAAAAGATCGCCGCCCTGGATGTGGTGTATCGCCGGCTCCGCGAAGTTGGGCTTGGTGAGTTTTGCCTCGAGGTTCATTCGAACAAGTCGAAGAAGACTGAAGTCCTCTCTCAACTGCACTCGGCTTGGGAGGCTCGTGGTACCGCTGATGCTACGACGTGGCAAATGGAAGCCCAGCGCCTCCAGGGGCATCGTGATGTGCTGAACCTGTATGTCGAGCGCCTGCATGAGTGCTACCCCAACGGGTACACCATCTACAACGCTATCGGAATTGTCAGTTCTAACGTCGATCTAGCCCCCGTAAACCTGGCGTGGGGGTCTCATTCACAGCACCAGTCCTCCGATATGCTCGCAATGCGCGAAATTGCTGACCGCCTAGAGGTCAATGCGCATGCCGTTGGTTTCAATACCCTGAACCAGCACCCACTGCATCTCATTGGGAATAATGACTGGTCTCCAACCTGGCAACACCAGGTCATCGAAGCAGCACGTGAGCTCATCCCGGCTATACATGCGGTGCACAAAGCTAGCGAGCGCTACACTCAGATGTCTGGCCTACCTGCGCTGCCCGTTAACAGTAGGACACTCAAAGGGCTAGGGGCTTTAGCGAAGATCCTTCCCGCTGCCGCAGGGCAGAACTGGAGCTTCGTGCTACGCCCTGATGCACGAATCATGGGACAACGCCTAGAAGCAGGTGTGAAGCTTCTCGAGCAACATAGCGCGCTCAATCAAACGCTTCCTACATTCTGGACATCTAGCACATTGGAGGACTGCCAACGCGGGTTAGCTCTGCTGGCCCGACATGCTGAACTCCGATCCGGTCTTCCCCAACCCTGGCCAGTAGCAAGCATGATTCTGCTTAACCAGGGACTGGAAGCACTCTCTGAAGTCGATCGGATCAAGCAGTCACTATCCGCGGCTTACAACGACACAATCGAAGTCTTGGATGTCCACGCGTTATTAAAAGAGTGGGAGTTAGCCGGCAGGTCATTCTGGCCGAAATCCTGGTTCGTCCAACGTAGAGTTCGTGCTCAGCTGGCGAGCACGCAGACGTCCCCTTCCCTCACGGCCATAGCGGAAGATCTTCAACGCTGGATTGCTATTCGCGAACTCCGCGCTCGTTTGGACGCAATAGATCCGGGGCAATCGGGTAGCCCTGTCTGGAAAGGCTCCCAAACGAACTCTGCGATCCTTGCTGTAACTATGCGCCTGCAGGCTGCTCTCGCTGCATCTGCTGAAGGGCGCCAATGGTCGGACGAGGGATTTGATCCGATCAGTCAAGGCGAGGCTGGCATCGCGTCCAAGGATGTACTAGAGCGCATGCGAGAAATTCGGACTGTCGAGAGGGAAATATCAGCGCTTGGGCTATTAGCTAAAGCCACCGGGGCGCTTTGGGCTGGCCTGCAGACGGACGCCAAGACTCTCAATGCTGCTGTAGCATTCCAACGAGCTAGGCGATCCATTCAACAGGAAGGTCGTCTAGAGGACGAGCATGAACTGGTCCGTAGCGGCGCTTGCGGTGAATGGCTTCAAGGCGAACTGAAGATTCTCCGGCAGCGTGAAGCAATCGAACGAGAGCTCGGCGACCTGGCTGACCTTCGTGAACTGACCTCAGGTCTGTGGTTGGGATTAAACACGAAAGCGGATGCAGTCTCCCGTGTGCTCAAGTTCTATTCCCACTTGACCGGCGCAATCTCAACACTCGCCCAGACGCCCGAGCAGGTGGAACGCATCAAAGCCGCCCTGGCGCGTCTCCTCGGTGACGCGAATGCCCTGCTGGAACCCGAAGGTCAGCTCGCTCAAGCGGGTGGTGAGCTGCTGGAATCGCTCGATCGCTACATCGTCCATGCGCACAAACTCGTCGACGCTGGGCGCTTCCTGGCTGAGGATGCTGCCGGATTTAGCGAGCAAGAACTCAGCCAGCAGCGCCTCCAATGTGAACACATGATTCTCGCCGGCAACGGCCTGCACGCTTGGTGTGCTTGGAAGAAAGCATGCGATGAAGCATCAGCGCTTGGCCTGCTTCCATTAGTCGATGCCCTGAAGGCTGGCCATGTTCCACAAGGAAGCGTACGCAAGACCTTCGAAACGAACTACGCACGCTGGTGGCTGAATACGGCCGTTGATCACGAACCGGTTATACGCACATTCGTAAGCGTCGAGCACGAGCAGCGCATTCGCGATTTCCGGGCGTTGGATGACCGCTTCACCGCGCTGACGCGCGACCTATTGCGCGCGCGCCTTTGCGCTGAGCTACCCACGCAAGACTCCGTGAGCAAGAACTCGGAATGGGGTGTGCTTCGACACGAGATAACGAAGAAGTCACGCCACCTACCATTGCGCGAGCTGATGTCGAAGATCCCCGACGCGCTTACCAAACTGACACCGTGCTTGTTGATGAGCCCCCTCTCCATCGCCCAATACTTGGCGGCGAACTCGAGCGTCTTCGACGTAGTGATCTTCGACGAGGCTTCGCAGATTCCTGTGTGGGATGCGATCGGTGCGATTGCTCGCGGCAAGCAAGTGGTGATGGTCGGCGACCCCAAACAGCTTCCACCGACCTCTTTCTTCGACCGCGCAGAGTCCACTCAGGATGACGTTGATGTCGAAGCTGACCTCGAAAGCATCTTGGATGAGTGCATCAGCGCCAATCTGCCAATCCGGAACTTGAACTGGCACTACCGCAGCCGGCACGAAAGCCTGATCGCGTTCTCGAACCAGAGGTACTACGAGTCCAAGCTGGTGACCTTCCCTTCTCCCGTTACCAATGATCGCGCGGTCAGTCTGCACATCGTGAACGGCGTTTACGAGAAAGGCTCTGCTCGCACCAACCCCGCTGAGGCCAAAGCCTTGGTCAACGACTTGATTGGTCGGTTGCGCAGCCCCGGGTTCAAAGAGAGCAAGCTGACTATTGGTGTTGTGACGTTCAACGGTGAGCAACAAAAGCTGATCGAGGATCTGCTCGACACTGAACGCAGGAAAGATCCGGCTCTGGAAAGCTACTTCTCGGAGAATGAGCTTGAGCCCGTCTTCGTAAAGAACTTGGAAAGTGTGCAAGGTGACGAACGAGACATCATGTATTTCTCGATCACCTACGGCCCGGATGCAGCTGGCAACGTCGCGATGAACTTCGGCCCGCTCAATCGTACTGGCGGTGAACGCAGGCTCAACGTCGCCGTTACCCGCGCCCGCCACGAGCTGCGTGTCTTCAGCACACTCCGACCAGAGAAAATCGATCTGGCACGCACCCAAGCACTCGGCGTACGCGACCTGAAACACTTCCTCGAATTTGCGGATAAAGGCGCTCGCGCTCTAGTAGGAGCAGATGCCGGTAGCTTGGGCGGGTACGACAGCCCCTTCGAAGAGGCCGTTGCGAACTCACTGCGCCTGAAAGGATGGCAAGTTGTTACCCAGGTCGGTGTGTCTTCATTCCGTATCGACCTGGCAGTTGTAGATCCTGATGCTCCAGGGCGGTATCTCGCTGGCGTGGAATGCGATGGGGCGACCTATCACCGCAGTGCGACAGCTCGTGATCGCGACAAGCTCCGCGAGCAGGTTCTTAGAGGACTGGGATGGGAAATTCTGCGCATCTGGTCGACAGACTGGTGGATCGACGCCCAGGGTACCGCTCAGAAGATCCACGAGCGCCTTGAAGCTTTATTGGTTGATAGCCGCCAGCAACGCGCGGCACAGGAAATCCAGGAGCAGTTGGCGGCCATTGCGGCTGAAAGTGAAGCTCCGGCTGAGAACAACGTCATTGAGCTGCCAGTCGACCGATCTCATTTCAACGTGGTTGATGACTCCTTAGAGACTGACACCAAGGCAGTGGAAGCTGAAATGCCGATAGTTCGCTATGCGCGCCCCCAGACCGATACAGGACGTCCCGCGATTGGCTTTGCCCACTACCGAGAGAGCGATCCGTTGAGTGCCGTGGAGGGCGTAGACCCAGACGCCTTCTTCGAGACTAGCTACGACATTGTCCTAGACATGATGATCAAGCACGTGATCGAAGAAGAAGGTCCTATTCTCGACACAACGCTTGCTCGCCGAATCGCACGTGTTCACGGATGGAAAAAAACCGGGGCGAGAATTCGTGATCGAGTAGCGATCGTTGCGGATCGCGAGCACAGCAAGGTTGCAGACGAGCCTGGACAGTTCTACTGGCCCCGTCGTTTGCCGAATCACGAAGCTATTACGTATCGACAACCTGCAGACACCGACAATATCCGACCCGTCGATGAAATCTGCAGCTTGGAACTGCTTGCACTCGCTCGCTCGCTTGCTGACCAAAGCCTGGTTGGCGATGACTTGCTGTACTCCATGGCCCGAGAGCTCGGATTGAGTAAAGTATCTGCACCAACCCGAGCCAGACTTCAAGGAGTGATCGATAGGCTTTTTTCCTGAGCAAAGGCTTGTCCTGGACTGTATTGGCCCGGGCACGCCTATTCTTGTAAGAAGAACTGCATCTCAAGGATGGGACTTGGTCGATGATGACGCAATCTGCATGGTATCTCCCCGTAAGCGAAGGGCTTGTGAGAGCCCTCTCCAACGGCGCATCTTTCAACTCAGCACAGCCTTGCCACTATGAGCTAGGGTCGCTCCTGTTCCTACTCCAGTTACCGAAACTGGCAAAGCGCCCACAATCACCCTTAGCGCTTGAACGGATGTTTGCCCGGCTACTGACCCAGCCGACGCCCCTACTTCGCTCGGTACTGGCTGATTCGTATAGTGCAGCAGCCATTGTTCAAGGCATGTTGTTTGCTCCCGCCTCAGGGATAGGCCTGATGGATCAGAAGGCCATTGCCCAGCGGCAGTACCTGCGTGCTGACGGCAGTTGGAATTTTGATTTCGCTAGGACCTACAACCAGCGCCCACGCGCCTTGCAGCACTCGCACCATCAGCCGAGCGGGAAAATTCTAAGACTGAGTTCGCCGCAGCAACGTCTAATCGATACTCTGCGGGCCAACCCTGGCGACTCAGTCGAAACCCAAGCATACGCAGGGTCTGGCAAAACTTTCCTGCTCAATGAAATCCTCGCGATTCAGCAAGAGCACTTACGTGAGCATAAATGCCTTTTTTTGGCAGATGTTGAAAGCAAGCTCTGGCCAGTCAAGGACCGGTTTTCTGAAGAGAAAATCCACCCACGCACTTTCGCGAATCTCATCACCCAGATGCTCGCGCGAGGCAATCCCAAACTAGCGGACAAGCTCAGCCAGGCTAGCAACAGGAAATTCAACGCAGAGAGCATCGCAGAGCGGCTAAATATTTCGGCTATTGGTAATTTAAGCGCGCCGTGGGTAGTCCACGTTGCGCGCCAGGCTATCAATCGCTTCTGCCTGTCTAGCGATGTAGAAATCGGTGTCGAGCAGCTGCCAGCAAAAGTTCGAGCCGTTGTTCCGTTAGCACAGCAAACGCTGCTGGCCGCTGTTGCACAGAACCTTTGGACAGCGATGATCGATTTGCACCGTGTCGACCTGGCCATTCCGGTCATGACTTGGCACCGGCTGAAACAAATAGCGTTACTGGGGCTGAATATTCCTCCGATGTATCAGATCGTGATCATCGACGAAGGACATGATCTGATTCGGCCTTTGATCGAAATCCTCGACCGCTCACCGCAAGTGGTCATCACCCTGGGCGATCAGCTCCAGAACCTTCACGGCCGACATGTTTCCCATGCCGCCAGCATCCGTCATCGGGAGATGAACCTTTCCCTCCGTGCCGGCCCACAACTCTGCAATTACCTCAACGAACTGATTGATGCCTTCCCTGACGCTCGGTTCGAACCCTTTGTTGGAAACACCGATAAAGAGACCAGCATTAAAGAGTATCCAGCGACTCAGTTTCCTCCTGATCCCTGCGCTATCCTCGTTGCGGATGAATGGGGGGCATTCGACTGGCTGATCCGCAACCGCTACCAAGACAAGGGGGCTGCAATCGCCTACGAACCCAATCTAGTCACGTTCATGAACGATTGCCTAAGCCTCTACACCGGCTTTGGAGTACCACAACATCAAGAGCTGGCGGCCTATCGCAGTTGGGCCGATCTTCGTGCACGAATGACATGGAACCCCGCATTTCTACGAGTTGAGGAATGGCTGGAGAAGGTCGGCACGAAGTTCGGGGTTTCCGGGCTATACAACAGCGCAGAACCGCATGAGCTAGGTCGCGGCATTCCCAGTCGACATCTACTTGTCACTGTCGCCTCCGCTAAAAACTTTGAACTCCCACGGGTCGCGATCTCTGAGGATCTCTATTATTTCTCAGATCTGCGAGGAAAACAGCCGATGTCAAAGAAGCTGGCCTTGCTCTACACCGCGATGACTCGCTGCTCGGGCCAGATTTACTTTCCTGATACTCATCAAGACTGGGTTCGACAAATTATAAAGGCTCACAGAAACTCGCGTTGATATCGCCCAACAAGAACCGCGTCATGCCCTTATCTGCCAAGCAGCTTGCACCACACCTTAAAGCTGGGAAAAAGCCTCCTCGTTAGGATGCTTTTTCCCAGCTTTTATGGATTCACACGTATCGTCGGTGTCGAAAATAGAGGTTGGTCATGGCACGGCACCTGATGGAGGTTTCATACCAGATACCGGGTGGGTGAATTTCTACCGACAGCCACCTGTATAATCCGGATTACCACTTCATTTTCTTGTCCAAAATCCAGAACAACGCAGTCCCCATTCGTGCGCATCGATATTGCGCTCACTAGGCAGAAGTAATAGGTGCAGGTAGTGGATTGGCATCTGGCAGAAGGGTGATCAAGGCGCCACCTCCTGGCTTTGCGTAAGGAGTGTTTCCACCTTCACCAGCAATGCTTCAACACCGGCGGCGTAGCTCAAGGGTCTCTCCTGCGCACTCTTTCGCAGTACTGCGAATATCTCTTGCCGGCTAGTGCTCTTCAGGCTTTCGAATCCAACGCGCAATAAGTCTTGGGTGTCGCAGTAGCCCTGCTGGAACAAGAGACGGTCAATCCGTGGGCTAGCTGGTTCAGAGCGCTGCGACTCAGTTGCGGGACTGGAGCCCAGCAACATAGTGGCAGGGCCAGTTGTCTTTGATGTTGCCAGTCTATGCCGGCCGCTGGCCGAGTCGGCCTTGGCAACCAGGGTCATAACGTAAACCTCTCCAGAGCCTAGTCGGCGTCAAGAACCAATGAAGGGGCAAAGGTACAAAGCGCGTATTGCGAGGCGGAGTAGGCAAACTCCTAAGATTGGGGAGGCGCTTTCTGATTCTGGCTTAGCCATGCTGACACGCGAATCGCACCTGGAGAGACTGCCGGTTCGATTGCCCTGCAAACAAGTAATCTCGCAAGCAGCAGTACGCCCAACGCACGGGCGTTGCAGTGGCTGGCGAATGTTAGATAGAGCCGCAGATGTCTAGACTCTCGGAAACAGATCGCGCCTTGTTGTCCGCCATTCATAGCCTCATGCGGGAATATGGTATTACCCGGTTGCAACTGCTCAAGTTGATAGGTCATGAGTCATCCCGCCCAGTCTTCTGCGGGCCGGTTCCTCGCCCACTGCGCACGTTCCGCC
Source organism: Pseudomonas sp. SCB32 (assembly GCF_009189165.1). NCBI lineage: Bacteria > Pseudomonadati > Pseudomonadota > Gammaproteobacteria > Pseudomonadales > Pseudomonadaceae > Pseudomonas > Pseudomonas sp. SCB32. Next base: position 3,109,092 of record NZ_CP045118.1, on the reverse strand, counting down.
ACCCGATTACCGGAGCCTGTATCCGAGTGCGCTCGGACAGAAAACTAGCCTATCGAGCATGGGTTGCTGAGTTTGGCGAGGAGGTTGTGGCTAGCTGGGTGGTGGACTCCGATATGAGCCCCTAGCGCACCCTGCTTCCCGCCTCACGTACTAGAGCCCCGGCAACTTCATCACGCTGATTCGCCGGACTTGCCCCGGAGCCCCGCCGCAAAGCAGCGGCAAATTCAGCGCTGCGTCATTCCGGGGACTGGCCACGCCAACGCGGCATCGCTGCGCTCCAGGCGCCGGCTCCGTTTTGCACGGAACAGGTATCCGGGATCGGCGCTGCCCGAGTCTCCGGATGGCATGGAAACCGCACTCGAACATCACACAAAAAATGATCGGCAGTGCAACAGCCCTTTGTGAGGAACTTATTGATGAAACCCATGACTTCGTGGATCGCCGCTCTTGTCGTCGCCGCTTCCCTGGCCGCTTGCGCAAACGTCGGACCGGGCAACGGCGGACCGGGTGAAATGGAAATTCGCACCGGACGCATCGAACAGATCACCCTGACGCAGATGCAGACCAACCACGACAGCGGGATCGGCGCCGTGCTCGGCGGCGTAGGCGGCGCGGCACTGGGCAGCCTGATCGGCCAGGGTACCGGCCGCGACGTGGCCATGGTGGCCGGTGTCCTGGGCGGCGCCCTAGCCGGCAACTATGCGGAGAAGAAGAAGTATGACCAGCCCCAGGAAGCGCAGCAGATCATCGTTCGCATGAAGAACGGTGTCCTGGTGTCCGTCACCCAGCCGGTCAATCAAAGTCTGGGCCAAGGCATGGCGGTCTACATCGAGGACACTGGCGGTGATGCGCGCGTAGTACCGCAGAGCTGACTCCAGCGGATGAAGGATCGGCTCGACTGCCGAAATCCCCAGCAACGGATGTCTTGAAGACCTGCCTCCCGGCAGGGCTTCTTGATTTTGCCACGACAGGCCTCATTTCACTGACCTGCGCGCCCCAGGATCTCTTTCGGCTAGAGGCGGAGAGGCCGGAACGCGGGGGATGAATCTTGGGGCGGCGGACTTCTGCAGACTTGGCGATCAGCCGCTCACTACATCCCACACGAAAGACCAAACAGTCACAGGCTCCGGCCGCATTTGCACAGGGCCATGTCTCTTGATTATGCAATCGGAGTCATTCTGATAACGAGGAGACGGCCTCATCCCCGTACACATAGCAGACCCGCAGACCAAGAAGCTCATCAGGTAGGGCCTGATTGTGTCGGACGAGGTCATCAATAGTCGCAACCCAAGCCCTGCCGTGGGGCCAGCCATTTGCCTTAGCCGAGAGCAGGCTGCACACAGCTCGGCGCTGCTGTCTCGGCCCAACGTTTGATCGGAGCATCCCAAGCCCACGAAGCACGCGCGTTAGTCCAAGCACCTGCCCACGACGAACCGGAGTACTTTTCGCCATTTCTGCGATGAGCTGCAAACCACCCGCCTCCTGATAGCTCTCATCACCTTCCAAGCATTCGGTCAATGTAACGACGTCGATTGGGGAGCCGTTGCTCATCAGCTCTTCCATGGCAAGATAGATCCTGCAATTGACGTACCCCGCGAAGTCTCCGGGGTTAAGCTCCTTGGCGACATCCCACCAAGCGTCGTTGGCGAGCATCAAGTATCCCAGCAGGTATCGTTCTGCGAGCTCCGCAGTTGCTTCGAATACAGGCTCCAGGCCGTTTTCAGATTCCATGCCATTCTTCCGGGAAAAATTGACTGATCACTTCGACAACAATCGAGCGACAACACTCTGTCTCGACCATACTGGCATGGTCTTCCGCACTGCAATCCGAATACTCGGCAATGCTCATAGCGACTTGATTGGGGCGTGGGTGGTGACGCCGCAGCCATCAAACTGCAGGCCGTCCAAACCACACGGATCGGTCACCACCAAACAGCCGAAAGCCAGAGAGACGAAACACTTGGATGGAACAGGAGGACCTCAGCAACGTGCATGCCGTTGGTCACCATGTGAAACGCCATGTGCATGGCTCCTACGGAGAGCCCAGAGATTGAACTCAGCAAACCCCACAACTGAAATGTCGACTTCATAGTCACCTTCAAGCGACTCGCCTCAGGCAAACTTTCCAGAGCACTTGCCAAACACCAGCAAGTGCTGCCCATCTTCGATCACCAGCGCTTCTCCAGCCCCCCACTCAATGGGGGGCTGATTTCGCAAAGTCACACTCACAATCAGGCTATCGGCATAGAACCGATGGAATGCAATTGATGGGCATCGCGCGACCGAATGAATACCAGATGCGCTGTGCACGTGGCGTAGCCTCATCCCCCTCTACAGAGATTGCTCAATCTGCTGAGCATCGATATTTAGGGTGTGATGACTTGGGAGGCCGTTTTCAAAAGAATCCGCGCTGTGCCGTGTGAGCAGCCAGTGCAGGATACTGGGCGAAAGTCCGGTGCTCGTTAGAGCAACCCTGTGCCTTGGCGGCCTTCGGGCCGCCCTTTTTTCCCCTCATTCAGAGGGCGAGGTTTCAAAACTCAGGGGCCAAGTACCGCCGGACCAACCACCCTGCTCTAACAGGCGAAAATAAAAAAGACCGCCCCAATCGATCCGGCCTTTTGCACGTCTCGGGCCACCTAACAGGAGAAACTTACCAAAAGCAGATTCGGATTCGATCGTTCCCTCAGTTTCCTAAAGCAATCTCTCCAGCGGCCCACTTATCTTCAAGCTCACGCCTGGCCGTGAGCCTGTGATTCTGGCACTCGACCATTTGCTGATCGGTCTTCCAGTTGTCGCCCCCACGTGGAGCTTGGTAGTACCGATCCCATGCAGCATCATGTTGGCGCTGCGGTTTCGCGGCGACCTCCGCCACCTGAGCTTGGTGCCTAGAGATCGCTGCCTAAGCGCCTGAAGGACCGTTGGAGCACAGATATCTGCCGCACCTTAATTAGCTATTTCACCTTGATTAGCTGTACAGCTAATCATAGGATTTTAGCTAATCTGGCCCTGTCGTTTGGCTAGCCAATCAATCTGGGTGACCACATCTGTGATGGCGAACTCCTCGAATAATCAGCAGCAATCGCGCTTCGTGCGAGAGATGCTTGGCCTAGTGAGGCAGGCGCTGATAGAGGCCTTTGACAGCGGCGTAAAACTAGAAGCGCGCTCCATGCTAATCACCTCGGAGCGCCTTGATGACCTGTTCGAAATCGACGGGGTTGGAGAACCTGTAATTGTTGCGGTTGCGGTCATCCGAGCAGCGTATCCTCGGGATATCCATCGGATGAGCTGGCACCTGGATCAGCTAGACCTGTGCCCGGAAACGGCAAAGGCAGGAAACCTCGTAAAATTGGTCGCCGCAGATCATCTCAGTCCTGGAGCAAAGTCAGCACTCAAAGGTAAGGGTTACGCCTTCTTCGAACGCAGCGGGAGCCTTTTTCTGCGTACGGAGAAAATACTCATCAACATTGAGCGCCCTTCGAAGTCGCCAGCCCACTCACACCCAATTGACTTATTCACAGAAGCCCGTGAAGGCGCAGTACATGGACTGCTCAAAAACGCCTTTCAGTGGGTAGCAGGTACTGACCTCGCAGGTTACTCACAGGCCTCCACCTACACCTGCTCTGTTGTTCTCCAAGAGCTAGAACGTCGCGAGTGGTGTGAGACGCAAGGCGCAGGTAGAAATAAGCGGCGCAGGCTTGTTCAGCCTGGACTGCTCTTGGATGACTGGGCTGCACATTGGCAACAGAAAAGTGTATGCAGAAGCCGCGGGTACGTCTTTGTCGAAAACCCTCGCATGCTGATCGAGCGCCTTGCCTACTTGATCAGAGAGTCTGGATTAGACTGTCCTTGGGCATTTTCCGGAGCTGCGGCAGCGAACCTCTATGCTCCTTTGCTCACCAGCATAGATTCAGCTGAAATCATCGTTCCACCTGGGTATGCGGCCATTCTGGCAGCAGCCCTGAATATGAGGCCCGCGTCAAAAGGCAGCAACGTCACGATTGTCGAGCGTGAAGGGACCAGTCTGCAGTTTCGAGAGTTTCAGGCCTTGTATCCCGCCTACTTCGCTAGTCCATACATCCAATACCTCGAACTGCTTGATGGGCGTGGAAGAAGGAAAGAGCTGGCGATCCATCTCAGAGAAAAGCTGGAGCAAAAATGGGTGTCGGTCTAACACCACAAATCGCTGAGCTGATCAACGCAACGCTTCCGATGGAAGCATAGGGCGTGCAAATGTCCGCGTTGGATTGTGGATTCAGCAACGTGGTCAAAACGCTCGGCGAAACGGGAGGAATGAATCCGATTTAGCGGTTCCGATTAGAGCGAGCGAACCACCCGGCCTTCGTGAATTTCCGTCACGAAGATTTCCAGCGTATCGGCATCCTGCTCCAGTTGGGAAGCCATGGTCCGGAGCTCTTTATCCAGCTCCGGCACCATGGTGGCAAATGACTTAAGTCGATCAGCCACAGAGGCGTTGTTGAACGACGTTGTCCGCAGAGCCTGGAGCATCTGCAACTCTGCTGCATTCAATCCAGCACCTGTATGTGACCATCTTGAGTTCGCTCAGCAAGCGTTCTGAGCTTCTCAGCATCGTCCTTCAACAGCGCGATGACGTCAGCAATATTCGCAGCGTACCCAGTTGGTAGTTCTTGTCGCGCTTGGTCGAGCACCAGCGCAATCGACTCACTGCGGAATGCCAACTCAGCAAATGTCACACGAAGCCGTTGGGTCGAGTAATCCAATGACATCTCAGGTTCCTCATCAATGGTGGCGCCCACACCAAGCAGTCGCCATTTCGATGCCATATCGACGTGCGTCGGCAAAGCATTTCCACGGTCCCGAGGCCGAGCAGACAATTTTGTTAGCAACCTTCACTAGCACCTCGTATGGCACTAGATCACCTGGATCTCCCCAAGAGAAGTCAATCAGGGCCCTCGCCCCGTTCGGATGAATGTAACTGATTGGGCCAGACCTATCCGTGATCAGGTGCATCGCGGTGCCCTCATGCGCTGTATTTTGATAACAGCGGTAGCCCAAGCCAGCTTAGCTTTCCATTGCATTTTATCCACTTAACTGGACGGGAGTGGATGGCACTATTCGGGCCTCAGGTATCGTGACGACGTTCCTCCACTGGACCCAATGATCGACTGCCCACCACTCCCCTGCTGCTAGCGCCGTTGCTGGAATCGATCGATTCCGTCTGACGTTGCAGCTTGGGGCTTATGAAGTTGCAGTCGTGATTGTTGAGCGCCTTGGACGTTGCTAACGTCCTGGCCACCAGTGCTTCGGCGACGCTGGTATAACACCAAGAACGGCTGCCAGGCATCCCGGATGGCTTTGCCGTTGCCCTTGCGATAATTGGTGAAGGCCTTGAAACCGTCGAACGGTAACTGCCGCAGACTTCGATCTCTTCGCTTTTTACCACTATTCAAGGCCCTGATTTTTTAGGGGCCTATTTCATCTCTGGGGAGCGACCCGATCTACCTCCCCTTCTCGCCCGTTCTGGGCAACCAGAACCCCCTCAACCTACACGAGGAAAACCGCTATATGTGCGGTCGATATGCACTCCACTAGAAGCAGCGATGGAGCGGTACCGGCATATCGGGGCGCGGAACTCCGGCCCCCGGATCAATCGCGCCTGCAACGTCGCGCCGACCGATCTTGTGCCCATGGTGGTCCTGAATGAGGCAGGAGAACTGGAAGTCGTGTCGCCAGTTGGGGTTGATTCTTTCCGGTGGAAGCAGGCGAAGCCGCCGCAGAAGAGCGTCAACGGCCGGAGCGAGAGGCGCCGACGAAGCCCATGTGGCGGATGTGGTCCGGGACCGGCGCGACCTGTCGCCAGCAAGGGCGGTTCGAGTGGAACAAGAGGGAGCCCGTGAAGGCCAAGGCCGGTGGAGGCGATCCGCCGCTGAATGCCGGTCATCCTGGCGCCAGGGCAGTGGGTGACCTAGTTGTCGCTGGAGACGCCACTGAAATCGGCCTGCGAGGCCATAGCGCTCAGTCAGCAGGACTTCATGGCCTACCGCATATCCTCCCCAGGCATCGGGAACATTCGGAACCAGGGCGCGCAGCTGATCGAGCCGAACTAGTGGCACTGTTGAGAGCTTCCATTGCTCATGCGGAGTGGGGAAATTGGCGTCTTAGCAAGGACCTTTGAAAAATGGCACCCTACGATGGCAAAATGCCTAAGCGACATGGAGGTCACGGTGCAGATTGCCGCGTCCTTACGAGCTAGGGTCAGGAGACCAGGAGCCCTCCCGCCCGTCTTGCTCATTTTTTGACCACTTACCGGCTAGCTTCACTGGATTTTTTTACCATAATGGTTAAAACTAGAACCCTGCCTCCGCATCCAACGAGCTCAAAGCCAACTGATGCTGAGCGCAAGATCGCCGGCGGTGCTTGCTATGATCTTTCGGAGATTAAGAAGGTGGGCAAAGCAGCGCAAAGAATCATGCTCGTTACGAAGGATTGCCAACAGGATGTTGCACATCTATCGATGGATACCGAAGACGTCAGTCTCGCGCTCAACGCGCTCTCCTCTGCTCACTACCATGATTCAGAGTGGTGCCAGACTAGCCCGCACAGCCCTTGGATCGCATGCGACAGCTATGTCATCAACTATAGGCATGTCGATAACAAGCGCTCCTACAGCGGCGGAATTCGCCTATATCTGAAATTCTTTCTTTCAGGAACGGGCGATGTTGTGATGTTTGTTTCTTTTCATGAGTCAAAATAATGAGTGAATACAAAGTTTGCCCAGTCTGCATGAGCGGGCACCTTATCCCAAATTTTTATAGCTCTACCAGCAGCTATAAAAATGTGACGTTCACCATTGATAGCTTTGAACACTCGATTTGTTCAACCTGCAATACCAGCCTTGCAGACAGCGAGCAATCAAAGCGAAATAAAACTCTTGTAATTGACTTCAGGCGCACTGTTGATGGGCTCTTAACTACCAACGAAGTTCTCAAAATAAGAAAAAAACTTAAGCTTAATCAAAAAGACGCTTCCAAAATAATCGGGGGCGGTGGAATTGCATTTGCCAAGTATGAGTCAGGCAGAATCAACCAGAGTGTTGCGGTAGATAGCCTACTTAGGCTTCTAGATGACAAGCCAGAACTCCTTGCAACGCTTAAAGAATACAAGTCAACACGAGAACTGGCCACTAAGATCACAACAGAGATATTCCTGCAGGTGACGCCTCATACAGCACCATGCTCTGCAACCGGCGAACACCGTCCCAGAGCACCATTCTCTGCATTTTTCGAAAAAGTAGCAGAGGTTTCGGAGGCTGCACTTTCGTTCTGCGGCATATCTCAGGTTGCACAACTGCCACAGCGCTCTGAAAAAAATCGCGCATTAATTTTTGGCGACCTTTATTAGCATGAAAAAGCTACCATCTTCCTTTGCAATAATCCTTGCGAGCGACGTTCGATTAGAAGTCGATCAAAAGTTCACTATGACCGGAATATTTCCGGGAACTATAGTTATACACAAGAATCCAGGCGAAAGCTACGGACTATTAACCCTTGCCTGTTACGCAGAGTTCTATGAAGCCGATGGCCCTTATAGTATTAACATACAGGTAAGCATTCCGGATAGCGAAGTGCTTGCTCACGCAGAAATACCAAATTCAGACGAACACAAAGGCACCATGACCATTGCCGGAAAATTCCAGAACATTAAGATTGAGAAAGATGGAGACTACAATCTCTCCATAACAATAAACGGAAAGTCCTTCACCAAATCATTCGGGGTGGAGCTAGTCGAAACCGAATCCGAATAAAAATAGCCCCAATCGATGGGGCTTTTTATTTTCCCGTCAATACCAGCCGTTCCCAAATAAGCTTACTCGCGGGCCTTCACCGCTGCCTCTAGACTCTTCTTGTACCCCAGCGGCCACTTAGTCTGACAATCACTGCGCAGCATCTTGCCTCGTCATGATGACGGCGCAGGCTCCCGAATTGTCGCGGTATGCTTCTCACCGCCTCGTCGAGTGGCTGCTGACGGAAGCAGATGCACGGATGGTGCTGGAACTAATCAGCAGGATAAGCCATGGTGTGGCTATCTGACCTACTGAAACTCAGCATGTTTTCCAGATATGGTGTGCGTGGAGTGCTGGAGCACCTCTGAGACCAGCACCTGACGTAATTCGATACACAAGGAGGTGTCGATGAGCTTGCACGAGCAGCAGGCGCGTTTTAGGCGATTGCTCTCCGAGCATGCGGCGTGGCGTCTGCTACGCGCTGAGAATGCGTCCATTATTCTTGCCTTCATTAATAACCTCTTCACTCAAGACAGCGAAGCGCCGTTCGGGAAAGCACGTGTCGCGCTCGAGGCGGAGCTGCCGATTTGGCAGGAGGCCTATGGCCTTCACGACAACGCAGGCACCTATCTGCGCCAATGGATCCAGGCGGGCTGGTTACGTGAGCTTGATGACAAGCTCACCCGAACCGATGCTTTTGAGTTGGCACTGCGCTTTGCCCAAAGCCTGGATCAGCGAGACAGTAATGCCACGGCCTCGCACCTACGTATTGTGCAAGATGCTGTACGGAATTTGGCTGTCGCCCTGAGCCCAAACCCGGAAGAGCGAATCACTCTACTAACTGCCCGCCGGCAGGAACTCGATTGGGAAATTGAGCGCTTGCGGATGGGCGATATGCCGGAACTGAGCGCGCCGGAGCAACGTGAGCGTATCCGGGGGCTGTATCAATTGACGTCAGTGCTCACGGGCGACTTTCGTCGGTTGGAGGACGAAATTCGTCAACTCGATCAGCTCATGCGGATCCGCATGATCGAGTCGGAGTCTGGGCGCGGTGAGGTGGTGAAGGCGCTAATGGAGCATGAAGGGGAACTGATCCAGACCGATGCCGGACAGGCCTTCGATGGCTTCTATCAGTTGCTCTGTGATCAGAATCGAATCACTGAGTTCCGTGAACAAATCCGCTCGATCTTGGCACGTCCGGCATCCCAGTATCTGAAGTCAGACGAGCTGCGTTACCTATCCCATCTGGTCCGCGAGCTGGGCAAGGAAAGTGAGCGGGTATTCCAAGTTCGGCGCCGAACCGAGGAGAGCCTGCGGGCTTTTGTGGAAAGCGGCGCTCAGCAAGAGCATCGTGCGGTCGAACGTCTGCTTCGCCAACTGGAGCGGCTGGCGGTGAATTTCAAAGACCAGGAGGTGAGCCTACGCGAGCCGGTGGTTGTGAACCTCCCCACGGGCAGTCTGCGCGTGCGTTCTCCATCCAGTATTCACCTACGACTACCTGAAGAACGCCTGGATACCCGACAGGTGGCCGCAAATACCAATAGTCACGTCGCCAGTCTCGGCATGCTGGAACACCTCAACACGGTCAAGGTGTTAGAAGTGGCTCAGGATGTGAAGCAGTTGCTCACTGAGCACGGCCCGATGACGGTGGCGGGCATCGTTAGTCACCGCCCCATCACCGGAGGATTGGAAGAGCTGGTGGCGCACGTGCGGATCGCCAAAGCAGTCAGCGCTGTGGTGTTGGAACACCCTGAAAGTCTGGTTGTAGTGGATCGGACCGGCAATTGGATTCGGGCCAACATTCCCTCTTTGCTGATGTCCGCCGAGCAGTTTCCAACGGATTTGGAGGAACTCGCCTTATGAACGAGGAAGAGCAGCATTCCCAACAGGCCCCTGCCCTGTTCGACCAGTATCGAACGAATCGGCCTGACACGCCGTCAGTCAGCGGTGAGGTGGAGACGTTTGGGGATGCTCCCGTTGAGCCGCCCGTCGTTGGGGATCCTGAGGTCGGCATGCCACTGGAAGCCAGGCGCGCCTTGGTGCTGTTACTCCGCCAAGGGGTGGTGATGGCCGATAGCAAACGTCTGGCGTTCGAAGCGCTGTGCCGGCACGAGGGCCTGATCGCAGAGCACTTGGGCAACATGTTCATGCGCATGTTGCTGGACATGAAGGCCGGTATCGCCATCCTGCTCCAGCAGGAGGTGGCAGAGCAGGACGAGGAGGCCGACGAAGCGTCACGCCTGATCAACAAGCGCACGCTCAGCCTCTATGACACGCTGCTGTTGCTGGTGCTGCGCAAGTACTACCAGGAGCGAGAAACAGCGGGCGAACAGAAGATCATCATTGATATCGAGCGGATCGAGGCATTGATGACACCCTTTTTGCCGCTGACCTACAGCTCCCGCTCCGAGCGGAGGACGCTCAACGGATCGCTTGCCTTGTTGAAAGATAAGCGTCTCATCAGTGCGCTCCGTGGGGATGACGAGCGGTTTGAGATCACCTCGGTGATCCGCTATGTCGTCAATGCCGATTTTCTTGAACGTCTGTTGAAAGAGTACGAACGCCTAGCGGGTGATGCGGACGTCAAAACGGGCGAAGAGGTGCAGGATGCTTGAGGCAAGCGAGGTAAGTCTGAGTGAGTTGTTCAGCACCGGTCAGATCCGTCTAGCCGAGCTGTCGGTATACAACTGGGGCTCCTTCCATGGCCTGCATTCCGCGAAGATTGACCCCGAGGGCACCCTCATTACCGGTGACAACGGTGCCGGTAAGTCGACACTCATTGATGGGTTGATGGCGCTGTTGCTGCCCTCCAGCAAGGCGTCGTTCAACATCGCGGCTGCTCAAGGGGACCGTACGGATCGCACCTTGATGTCCTATGTGCGAGGAAACTATGGCAAGGCCCATGATGGCAGCGAGACGGCTACCCTGCTGAAACGCTCAGGGGCGACCGCAACGGGGCTTCGGGCGCTGTACCAAGCGGACGATGGTTCGAAGATCACCTTGGCGGCCCTGTTCTGGATTACCCAGGCCAGCAACTCGCTCAACGACCTCAAACGCCTTTTTGTGGTGGGTAAGCGCGATGTGGGCTTGGATGAGTTGTTGCATCTCTTCGGTGAGGGCAATGCCCGTGTGCTGAAACAGCACCTCAAAGAGGACCCGCTGGTCGAGGCATTCGATTCGTTTACTGAGTATCAAGAGACGTATGTGCGGCTCCTACGCATGGAGAACCGTAACGCTCCTGCCCTGCTCTCCCGGGCGCTGGGTTTGAAGAAGATTGATGACCTCACCAGCTTGATTCGAGATCTGGTCCTGGAGCCCAGTCAGGTCAAGGAGCATGCCCGGCTTGCGGTCAGTGAATTCGATGACTTGGTCAGCGTCCATAGCGAACTCGATGATGCTCGGCGACAGCGGGATGCCCTGCTTGAGTTGCCAGAGACCAGCCAAGCACTGAATCAGGCCAGGGAGGAGATGCGGCGGATCTCAGCTGAGCTAGCCGGCCTGCCGGTCTACTTTGGCGAACAGTGCTCTCGACTGAGGCAAATGCGCCTGAAGCAATACGAGGCGGAACTGCTTCAGTTGGCAGAGGAAATGACCCGCCTTGGAGCTTTGGAGGAGCAAGCAACGGAACGGGTACAGGCATTGTTCCATGCCTACCAGTCGCAAGGTGGTGAGCGACTGGAGGGGCTGCGGAAGGACTTGAAAGCGGCAACGCAGGTGCATCACGACAGTGTGCGCGATGCGCGCCTGTATCAGATGGATGTACGAGACCTTAGTCTGCCCGACACGCTGTCGCTCGACGTATTCAAGGAAAACCAGGTGAGAGCGCAAACGGAACTGGCGGATATGCCGGCGTTACGTCAAGCGCGCCAGGATCAGTTCGCTTCGTCGGCAGCGAACCTCTCCCGTGAGCAAACACAGCTCAAGGAGCTGGTAGGTGAAATCGAAGACATGGAGTCGCGACCGGACTCCAACATTGAACCTTCCTATCAGAAGCTCCGCGACCAACTGGTAGAGAGCTTGTCGCTAGATCCTGCGGAGGTTGTTTTCGTTGGCGAGCTGATCGATGTCCTGGAGGCGCATCGACCTTGGCAAGGCGCCATTGAACGGGCGCTGGGAGGGCATCGCACCACACTGCTGGTGCCTGATGAGCGATATCGCCTGGTGACCAAGTGGCTGAACACTCGCCACACGGGTCTCCATGTCAGGGTGCAGGTTGTTCGGCTGAACCAGCATCCGCAGGTTGCTGAGTTCCTACCGGATGGCTTTCTAAAAATGCTGGATTGGAAGCCGCACCCCTATCGTGATTGGCTGAAAAAGCACCTCTCACGCTTCGACCTGCACTGTGTGGCATCGACTGAAATACTGGACCAGACCGACTTCTCGATGACCATCCAGGGCCTGGTGCACCTGGATAAAGGGCGATTTGAGAAGAAGGACCAGCAGCGCATTGATAACCCACGTTTCTGGTGTTTGGGATTCAGTAACAAGGGGCGTCTAGCGGCGTTAAGGAAGGATCGTGTCGAGTTGGAGGCAGAGGTCAAGAAGTTGGCCCAGCTTACAGCAGATGCGCGCACGGCCATGGACGACCTCGAGAAGCACACTCGGGTGTGGGAGCGCATCGCCCAGCTCACCTGGGCGGCACTTGATGTCCAGTCAGCGCAAGATCGGATGCAGTCGCTGAGGGCGGATCTAGAGGCGCTTGAACGGCCTGATAGTGAATTGGGAGTGGCGAAGGCTCGGTGGGAGCAGGCAGGTGCTGAACTGAAGGAAGTACAAGGCAAGAAAGAACTGGTCAGCAAAAAAGTCGGGGGGCTGGAGAGCGACAAGCTCAAGGCGAACCAACAGCTGGAGCTGGCGTTAGATGCCGCCCGGACCGGTTTGGCGGATGAGGTCAGGGAGTTGCTTTCTAAGCGTGTGGGACAGCTAGACCTTGACGATTTGGAGATGGTTTCAGAACTCGAAAATCGCCATCGATCAGCGCTGGAAGAGGCCCGTAAGGGGGCCCACAACCGAGAGTTTCGAGCATCGAACAAGGCTAGTGGGATTGTCTCCGAGTTCAAAACAAAATGGCCTCTCATCGCCAATGATTGGCTCGCCGGCGTGGATGCCCTAGAAGAGTACGTCGATCACCTGGCCCATTTGGAGCAGGAAGGATTGCCAGACCTGGTCGAGCGTTTCCGAGAGCGCTTGAACCGCAACGCAACACAGTCGCTTGCTCGAATCAGCCAAACCATCCAAGCCGAACGTGAGGACATCCAGGACCGAATCGAAACGATCAACGATGTTCTGGAGCGCACGGAGTTTCGGCAGGGAACCTACCTTCGTCTGGGAAGTCGGCCAGAAATCTTCGAACACGTGAAAGCATTCAATGCACAGTTGATGCGCGTGCTGGCGCGAGCTGGAAGTGACGATCATGAGGCTCGCTTTGTCGAGCTGAAGGAACTGATCGAGAAACTGGAGAAAGCCACCAATCCTGCAACCTCGGGCAATCTAGAGAGTCTGCGACTGTTGGACTCGCGCTACCAGCTGTCCTTCTACGCCGAGGAAGTAGAGAAAGGCAGCAAAAAGGTACGCGATGTGCTGGAGTCTTCCAGCGGTAAGTCAGGCGGGGAAAAGGAGTCGTTTGCCGGCACGATAGTAGCTGCCAGCTTGGCTTACGTGCTGACGCCCGACGGCAGCGACCGTCCGCTCTACTGCACCGTGTTCCTGGATGAGGCGTTCTCCAATACCGCCGAGGCGGTGAGTCGCCGGGTGCTCAAAGTCTTCCGAGAATTGAAGATCCACGTGAATCTGATCACTCCATACAAGAACCTCAACCTTGCACGTGAATCGGCGCGCTCGCTGTTGATCGCAGAGCGTGACCAGGACAAGCATGAAAGTCGGCTCTGTGAGGTCACCTGGGAGGAAATTGACGAGCAGTTGGCGAGTCATGAACAGCAGAGGCTGCAAAAGACAGCCAGTTCACTGGGGATCGAAGTGGAGCCAGCTCTGTGAGGGATTGGGGACGGCTTCCAGATGACGTTGTTGAGGAGCTGCGCCGACTGGAGTGGGACCATACAGGCCGGCTGCGGGAGCGACTCTTGGGTACGCGACCTTTCCCCATTCCTTGCTTGCTGAAGCCGCCAACCGGTAGCCAGGCGCTTGAGGATCTTGACCATTTCCATGGCTATATCGCGGCCTGGCGGAAATGGCTGTGGCCACATCAAGTGGTATGGGTGACGAAGCGATTTCGGCAACTGGGTGAATGCGAAGTCCCGATAAGGTTGGAGATCGAATCAACGCAAGCCCTCATCGCTGCGCTGGGGGTTGAGGCTGTTGAACGAAGCAGAGGCTGGGCGGAGCGAATGGAGCCGTTGCTCTCGTTGGATAAAGCTCTGTTCACTACCCTCATCAAGCAGCTTGGAGAGCTGGAGAAGCTCTCCATGACTGACATCCATTTACTGGCGTGCCTGCTGCCGCAACTACAGTGTGGAATGGGCCAGCGTCGATACTTGCGGGCCCTGCCACTACAGAGGGTGGATACGAAGTTCGTGGAGCTGAACCAGAGCCTAATTGCCGCTCTGTTGGATTCGATGCACAACCAAGAGGTTTCCGCTCATGGCGGGTTAGAGGCTTGGTTAGGCTGCCGCGCCACACCATCCAACTGGCTTCACGTGAAACCACTTTGCCCTGACGTGAAAGGTCGCCTTGCTGGGCTTGATCTCGTTCGGCTGTCCTTTGAGCAACTGATGGCCTATCCGCTGCCCGCTCGGAGTGTGCTGGTGATCGAGAACCTCCAGGCTGGCTACGGACTTCCTGAGCTACCAGGCACCATTGCAGTGTTCGGAGGAGGCGCAAATACCGCCTGGTTACAAGCCGAGTGGCTGAAGGACAGAAGGGTAGGTTACTGGGGGGATCTCGATACATGGGGGCTGAAATTCCTCGCCGATGCACGGTTGAGGCAGCCCCATGTTGAGGCCGTGATGATGGATCGCGACACGCTGATTGCCCATGTTGAGCGCGGGGTGTGCGAAGAGCGACCAGCCGAGCTACCGGACTATGGCCTGACTCTTACTGAGCGGTCCCTGTTTGAGGACCTGCGCTCTGGTCGGCTCGGAATTGGTCGACTAGAACAGGAACGGTTGTCTCAAGACTACGTAGAGCAGCAACTTGGCGTATGGCATCATGCCGTCGCTGCGATATAGCAGCACTGGGCGTTTCTGCCGGCCACGATTGGCAGAGAACGCATCCGCTGCTCAAGCAGTAGTGCATCATTGCCAGTAAGCGCCACCCTCCCCTTGCTGGATACCTCGCAATTCGCGAACACACTGTTACGCCTCGGCGCAGCACTGATTTCAATATTTTACGTAGGTGTTCCTCAAATACCGCAGGCCTTCAGCTGGAGTCGCCCCTTCATGGCTTCTGGACTATCGACCGGAGTGATTTTCCCAAGCTCATCGGCGATCGTTGAACGCCCTAACACCAAATCCGAGCAGTTGGGGTTTCAATTGCAGGTCATTGAACGGGGGGAGCCAATAGCTTGCTAATCGACGGATCGAAGTACGCGACGTGCAACCGATAGTCCTGCCCAAGCAGCTTGCCCTGGCCATACCAAAGCACGCCACTTTGAAGCAGTGACAGACCCTGGGCGTTTGACTCAAACAAACCACCGTCGGAGGAGCTAAAAGCGAACGACCCCGGCTCCATGCGCAGTAAGCGATATTCAACACCCGATGACGGCGTTAGCGCTTTGATACGCTCTAGGTACGTCGGCGCAAACTGCATGAACAACTGGCCGGATGCCACTTCGTACTCAGCAACGGAGAGCCCTGGTCGGCGCCGCAGCTCTGCTGCAATCAAGGCAAATATATCCGCGTTAGTGCGAGCAATAGCCAATTTTACCGACAGGGCGTGTTGCAGGTCAGCTGCGGCGACGTGCTGCACTGTCTGCTCAACGTACGCTGTAGATCCCGCATTAGACTCAGCCGCGTTTGGTTTCGGGACCATCTGCTCATCTTTCTTAGCGAGTCCGCTAGATCCTTCAGCACTGAATTCAGCTACAGAGGGCGCCTCCGCTTGGTCGAGCTCGCGGGGATCCAACTGTCGCGACACACTGCTCGCCAGGTACGCGGCGCAGGCCGTTTGCTGGCTAGATTTGTCGCCGTTTACCAGCCTGGAGAGCTCCTTCGGAATCTGCCCTGCTTCAGCCTTGCTGAGTTTTAAAGCTTCATTTACTTGGCCTTGTTCGAGGTCTCCCTGGGCCAAGCCACAGATCTGGTCCATATACTTCGTGTGAGGCTGGCCACTGAAGCGAGGGGCCAATTCGGACACTCCGCGTTGAATGATCGGAAGCGCAGGAATTTCTAGCCAATTCCGCGGCAGAGAATCAGCGACAGGATTCATGACAGCCAAGCTGGACACTGCGACCTTGTTGTCACAGCCGGAAAGACAGAATGCGCCCGCAAGCATTGCGGCTGCAAGAATTCGGATTTTCATTGGATTTCACATAAAAAAGAGCTCCCAACCACGGTTACGCATGCCTATTCAGGCTCCCCATCGAAGCCAAGAGCATTCAGTCGCGTAGCGTCAGGCTGAGAGCTTGAAAAGCCCCCTCGGGACTTGCATCCATTCCGAGGGGGACCGGCAAATTGTGGATTAGGGAGGCGGATCCTTCGCTACCGTATCGGGCGGAGGATTACTCGGATTGAATGGTAATTTGAGTGCGACGATTAGGCGCCAGGCACTCGATCACCTGCGGCGATTTTGCTCCTGGGCAAACCACCAGAGGCTCAGCGGACCCACGGCCATCCACCTCGATCTGTGAGCCCTTCACTCCACGGTCAACCAGATAGGTGCGCACAGCATTGGCGCGCTGCAGCGACAGGCTGTTGTTGTGGGCTGGACTACCGAAGCGGTCGGTGTAGCCGACAATGCTGATGCTGATCAGCTTCACTTCATTCAGCTCGCCGATCAGTTGATCCAACTTGGCGCGGCCTTCCGGGCGCAGTTGCGCACTATCGAAACCAAAGGTGGCGTCGGCGGCCAGGTTGATCTTCTTGACGCTAGTTGCGGCCATCTCTTGCACCGGAGCTACCGGCTCCATGCAATTGGCCGGCAGGTAGAAGAATGACTGTGCAACCATGTTTTTATCGAAGAGTACCTTGTACTGGCAGACCTTGTCCGGCTGGCCAGCAGGCTGGCGGAACTTGAAGATGTAGTCCCACTCACGAACGCCGATCATGCCCTCGCTGAACTGGGGGTGGCCGACCAACTCCATCACCTGCTTCTTGCTCATACCAGGACGCATCTTGCCCAGGTTCTCCAGATTGACGTAGTAGCCTTCCAGCATGGAAGCATCCTTCATTGCCGGGAAGATCGGCTGTGCGGTCTTGCCAGCGTCATCGACCTTGCTCACAGTACCGCAGGCCGTCAACACCGCCAGCGCAGTTACAGCTACAGCCACACGCAGGCCACTCAGAGAAAATTGCTTGAACATATTGAATACCTCGAAACCTTTTGTCAGGGAGCCGGCAAGAGCCGACTCCCGCTTTTAAGCTACCGTCGGGTTACCACTGGTAACCCACGCCGACCGACACGCCGAACTCACCCTGGGAATCCGTGCTACCAGCCAGCTTGGTGACCCACTTGCCGTTGTCGGAAATTCGCGACACACCAACTGCCAGTGCCTGCTGGCCGCGATAGTTGCCCGCACCCACGGAGGCCATGCTGGCGCCCGGGCTGTAGGGTTGCGGCAGAGCTGCAGCCGCCATGGCTCCGGCGATACCGGCGCTAAGAATGTCGTCCTGCTTGTTCAGGTCACGCTTAAGGTCCGAGTAAACGTTGTTGATGCTGTTGCTCAGATCACCCGTAGCCTTGTTCAGCTGACGCAGGTTCACTGCATCAGTGTCCGCCGAGCCATCTGCCACGTTGGTGACCTGGCGCTCAGCTCCAACACTGCCCATCGACACGCTATTGGCGCGATCAGCCACCGAATTGTTACCCAGCGCTACCGAGTTGCTAGCAGTCGCCTTTGCATTGCTGCCGAGGGCGGTACTGTTGTCCCCCGAGGCCACTGCACCAGCGCCGCCAGCGGTCGAATCCTTCCCTGTGGGCTTAGGCTTGGGCAGGTTGCTGGTGTTGTTCGTCTGGAACATCCCGTCGGTGCCATTCTTGAGATTGGTTACATCGCCCTCGACCTTAGTAACGCGGTTGTCGACATTGGTAACCGTCTCATTGATCTGCTTAACCGTGTTGTCGGTGTAGTTCTTCGACTCTGCAACGGCACCATCAAGCTGACGCAGGTTCACCGCGTCAGTCGCTTCCTTACCATCAGCGACATTGCTGATAGTGCGAGTCTCACCAGTGGCGGCATTGCCCACAGAGATCGTACCGACGCTGTTATTGGTCGCATTGGAATACTTGCCGGTGTAGCTTTCCGCGCCGCGACCGTTATCGCTGGAGCCTTGGCCCAAAGCCACGCTACCGTCAGCACTGGCAGCCGCACCGTCCCCCATGGCCACAGAGCCTTTACCGCTGGCTTTAGCATCCGGACCAACCGCAACCGAATTCTCACCGCTGGCTACCGAGTCCGCCTTGGTGGAGTTGGCGTGGAAGTACTTGATGCCACCACCATTGTTGATGCTGGTGATGGTGCCTTCGATGGTGGTGACGCGATTATCGATATAGGTAACCTTCTCGTTGGTCTCGTTGAGCTGAGACATGTTCACCGCATCGCTGTCAGCCTCACCGCGAGCAACGTTGGTGATCTTGGTGCCGCCGGTTTTGGTCACGCTGTTGTAGGTATCACCACCCAGGGTGATGTTGTTGTAGTTGATGGTGCCGTCAGGATTCCGGTCGTACTTCACCGAGCTCTGATCCAGGTCACCAACACTGGTGTTCAGGTCATTGATCGCCGAGTTGGTGGCAAACAACTGAGAGCCATTCACCGCATCGGTGCTATCGGCGCTCAGACGGCCAGCCGCAACATTGGTGATGGTGCGCTCGTTACCAACGGAGCCAACGCTCACGGTGCTCAGCGGGTTGGCGCCGGCGAAGTTGTAGTCCTTACCGGCAATCGTCGTACCGGAGGTGCTCACGGCAGCTGCGGTTTCCGAACCGGCGCCCAGGGCGACATCGTTGGCATTGTTGGCCTTAGCCTCGCGACCCAGCGCCAGGCTGCTCTCGCCAACGGACAGCGCGTTGTAGCCCACAGCAGTGCTGCCTTGGCCTTCGGCCGAAGAGTCACTTGCAACCAAGCCAGCTTCATTGGTGCGAGCATAGCGGATGCCCACTCCATGAATGTCGGTGTAACTGGTGCTGGTGTCACCGGCGATGTAATTGATCGTGTCACCGAGGTTGGTAACGTTGGTGTTGGTCTCGTTGAGCTGCGACATGTTCACGGCGTCGCTGTCATCTATACCGCGAGCAACGTTGGTGATCTTGGTGCCGCCGGATTTGGTCACGCTGTTGTAGGTATCACCACCCAGGGTGATGTTGTTGTAGTTAACGGTGCCATCCTGGTTGATGTCGTACTTCACCGAGCCCTTGTCCAGGATATCGATGTCGATGCCCAGGCCATTGATCGCCGAGTTGGTGGCAAACAACTGAGAGCCATTCACCGCATCGGTGCTATCGGCGCTCAGGCGGCCAGCCGCAACGTTGGTGATGGTGCGCTCGTTACCGATGGAGCCCACACTCACAGTGCTCAGCGGGTTAGCACCGGCGAAGTTGTAGTCCTTACCGGCAATCGTAGTACCGGAGGTGCCCACGGCAGCTGCAGTTTCCGAACCGGTGCCCAGAGCAACATCATTTGCATTGAGGGCCATGGCCTCACGGCCCAGCGCCAGGCTGTTCTCACCAACGGACAACGCGTTGTAACCCACAGCGGTGCTGCCCTGACCTTCGGCCGAGGAGTCGCTTGCCATCAGACCGGCTTCGTTGGTGCGAGCGTAACGGATGCCCACACCATGGATATCGGTATAACTGGTGCTGGTGTCACCGGCGATGTGAGTGATCGTGTCACCGAGGTTGGTAACGTTGGTGTTGGTCTCGTTGAGCTGCGACATGTTCACCGCATCGCTGTCAGCCACACCGCGAGCAACGTTGGTGATCTTGGTACCGCCGGTCTGGGTCACGCTGTTGTAAGTGTCGCCACCCAGAGTGATGTTGTTGTAGTTAACAGTGCCATCCTGGTTGAGGTCGTACTTCACCGAGATATCGGCCAGCTCCTGCAACTGGCTGACGTTCACCGCATCGGTGTCGGCGCTGCCGGCAGCCACGTTGGTGATCTGTTTGCTGCCCGCATTGATACCGGACCCGGTGATGCTCGGACCGCCAGCGATGGTCAGGCCGTTGTCGTTCAGCAGGCTATTGCCGATGATCAGGCTGCCCGCTGCCCCCAGGTTCAGATCGTTATTGAGGTTCACCTGCAGCTTGTTGCTGGCGGCGTCATAGGCAACAGAAGTGTTGCTGCCATCGGCAAAGTTCACCGACTCACCGGTGCCGATCTTGTCGCCAGCGCCACCATTGGCCTGGACGCTCCAACCCTCGTAGGTGCTGGCCTTCAACTGGCCGTAGTTCACTGCGTCGGAGTCGGCGGTGCCGGCAGCCACGTTGGTGATCTGCTTGCTGCCTGCATCGATACCGGCCCCGGTGATGCTCGGACCACCAGCGATAGACAGACCGTTGTCATTCAGCAGGCTATTGCCGATGGTCAGGCTGCCCGCTGCACCCAGGTTCAGGTCGTTATTGAGGTTCACCTGCAGCTTGTTGCTGGCCGCGTCATAGGCAACCGAGGTGTTGCTGCCATCAGCAAAGTTCACCGACTCACCGGTGCCGATCTTGTCGCCGGCGCCACCATTGGCCTGGACGCTCCAACCCTCGTAGGTGCTGTCTTTCAGTTGCTTCACGTTTACCGCATCGGTGTCGGCGCTGCCGGCAGTCACGTTGGTGATCTGCTTGCTGCCCGCATCGATACCGGTCCCGGTGATGCTCGGACCACCAGTGATAGTCAGGCCGTTGTCATTCAGCAGGCTATTGCCGATGGTCAGGCTACCCGCTGCACCTAGGTTCAGGTCGTTGTTGAGGTTCACCTGCAGCTTGTTGCTGGCCGCGTCGTAGGCAACCGAAGTATTGCTGCCATCAGCAAAGTTCACCGACTCACCGGTGCCGATCTTGTCGCCGGCGCCACCATTGGCCTGGACGCTCCAACCCTCGTAGGTGCTGTCTTTCAGTTGCTTCACGTTTACCGCATCGGTGTCGGCGCTGCCGGCAGTCACGTTGGTGATCTGCTTGCTGCCCGCATCGATACCGGTCCCGGTGATGCTCGGACCACCAGTGATAGTCAGGCCGTTGTCATTCAGCAGGCTATTACCGATGGTCAGGCTACCGGCGGAAGACAAGTTCAAATCTTTGTTCAGCGCAACGCTCACAGTGCCCGCATCTTGGGCGCCACCTGCCGTCACACTGACGTTGCTGTCACCACCAAAGGTGACCTTGCCAGCTGGGCCAATATTGGCCTTCGTGCCGGAGCTATCGGCTACGTTCCAGCCTGCGCTGGCGAGGTTCTCAACAGACTTCAACTGGGCTACGTTTACCGCATCGGAATCCGCCGAACCTGCCCCCACACTGGTGATCTGACGGCTGCCTACGTCGACTGCAGCACGAGTTGCGGTGGTTGCACTAATGGCGGCCTTATCGGCCGGAAGCGCCTTAGTCGGTGCATAACCCGCAACACCAGAGGCACGAGAGGCATTGGAGCCTTCGCCCAGCGCAACGCCTCCTGCAGTACTAACGCGCGATTGATTACCCAGTGCGATGGCACCATTGGTGCCGACAGCCAGATTGACGTTGTTACCGATCACGAAGGCGTTGTCAGAAGCGATGGTATTGTTATTGCCCAGCGCATAGCTGCCATTGCCAGTGATAGTACTCGGGTCACCGATGGCGCCGGAGTTATTGCCCGAAACGACGTTGCCGGTACCGATGCTAATCGACTGAGAACCAGTTGCCTTGGCACCCTTACCCATAGCAATACTATTGACCGAAGCCTGCGTCGAGGTACCTACAGCCACCGCATCGGTACCATTGGCTGTGGCACCGGCACCCATGGCCAAGGCATTGTCTTTAGTAGCCAGGGAGTTTTTACCAATGGCAGTGGTTGCGTCAGCCTGAACTGCACCCGTGCCTGCGTTTGTACCGATAGCGACGTTCGACCCGCCCACGCTGACGTTCTTACCAGCATCACGACCAATGGCAATGTTATCGCCCACGCCGGAAACGTTCTGGCCAGAACGCGCACCGATAGCAATGCCCGAGCCGTTGGTGGTAGCCACACCCGAGCCAGATTGATAGCCGATTGCAATGGCCTCTTTGTCAGAGGTTCTTGCATAACCACCAACGGCAACAGAGTTAACCCCACCAGTCCCAGCTGCGACCCCAATTGCTGTAGATAGGCGGCCACTACCTACTGCTCCGTCACCAATGGCGGTAACGCCATCTGCAAGAGTTGTTGCAGCATGACCGATGGCAAGTGAAGATCCACCTGCCCCACTCGATGTCGTACTGGCGAGATATCCAAGAGCCACATCATAGGTCATGCCAGCTGTAGAGCCGTTTCCGATACTCGTAGAGTTCTGACCATTGGCCTGTGCAGCGGCGCCTAGTGCAGTCCCCCCCTTTACAGCGATAGCGCCTGCGCCAACAGCTGTTGCATACACGGGTGTCTGTGCGATAGTTCCTACGACGGTCTTTGCATTATCACCTACTGCAACGTTAGTGGTGACACCTGCATCATCTGCGCCAGTACCGGCCTTGTAAGCTTGAGCAGGACCCACGACTGCAGCAACCAGCAGCACTCCAACTCCGCCACTCACGATACGCGACTTGCCACTCTTGCCATTAGTCTTGGCAAATTCACTCACAGCCACCCAAGCTTGAAGAGTAGCGTTCCAAACGAGACGGTAAACTTTGTTCATAAATATATCCTTGCCTCTCCAATCGATCGGCATATTTGTTTGCCCAAAGTTATTTTTGAGCGAAGGGATAAGGGCAGCCTTAGAGCACTGATAGCGCAGCCTTGAGCTCTCTTAAGCGCAAGAGTTACTGGAGCACCCAATGGAGCGAATTAGTTTCAGGACTAAGTGAGAGTCAATATTTCTCAAGCCCGATAGATATATGATTGCGAAAAGCTCTTTATAAGCCTGCCAGCCCTTTCCTGATGAGATGTAGGAAATTTCCCAATTTGCACAGAAACGCCTGGAGCAACGAAACGAGATACCATGGCCGATTCACTAGCAATCAGCGGGAGAGCTCGGCAATAGCGCGCTCAAGCAACGGGCGCTCAAGAGACTCATTGGCATTGGCATATTCACGCTGATACAACCGCAAGGCCGCGGCTTGATCATTAACGACGTACTGGGCAAATCCGCCAGCGAAGAAGGCCGACTCAGCGCGCAAATCGCGACGATCGGCATCGGCGATAGACATGGCGTTGATGGCAGTGAATACCGCCTCGGCACGGCCCTGACCTGCGTACAGATCAATCAGCGCCTGGTGCACTGGATCTTTGCCTTTCAGGCTGCGGGTCTGGACTTTAAGTTGCTTACGCAGCTCCTCTGGCTCGCCCTGCCAAGTACGCGCCGTTAGCCACAGCTGCCAAACTTGGGCGTAAGCAGCATCACGGGGAATAGCGCTGCTAGCAATCACGCCGAAGGCCTTGCGAGCGTCTGCATAACGCTCCAACAGGACCAGGTTCACTGCCGATGGCACTGCGCTGACAGTCTTCAACTCGGTGCTGGAGAGCGCATCGAACAGTTGCCGTGCCTGCTCATGGCGGCCACTGGTGTCGTCAGCGAGGGCCTGGGTGTAAGAAACTTGCGGGGCGACCTGAACCGAAGAGTGCGTTTGGCTGAATGCATTAGTAGCGCCAATGCCCATCGGGCCGATCAGCATAAGCGAAAGAAATAGACGGGAACGCATATGCCCAACACTGGAGGCTTGAGCAGCTTGCTTGATACGGGATTTGAGAGTGTTTTTCATGGTCACAGCTATTTGATTGGGACTGCAGCCATGTTAGGGAGGCGTCATCTGAATGAACCGAAGCAGGTTCCGACCGAAATGTAGGAAATGTCTGAAGCGAAGGAGGCGTGGCACCCAACGAAGCTCCTAGCTGCCCCTCTCCGTCCATGCACGACGCAACCACATCAAGCAGCTGTTCCTAGCTAAAGAGTGCAATGGCTTGGAACGCTTACGTCTTTAAGCAGTGGCGTGAAAGGGGCTTGAATTGAAGCAGAGGAATGAAGACTAGCGCTTAACACTGAGCGCTATGAGTGTATCTTTGAGGTAAAAGAGGATGTCGCAGTCAAAAAAGGCCTCCATGAAGACAGGAGGCCTGTAGGCGTCATTCATCAAGATCTGTAGGAATGGTCTTGTCGATAGCACTCAAGGCGCCACGAACCAGCCGTAGATTTTTCTCGCTGTAACTCTTAACAATAATTTCTAAGCGATTCTTGGCATCAACGAGGCGAGAGTATTTTGCAGCAAGGTCGTCGCTAAGGCGTTGCAGGGCAATTTCACGTTCATCCAATTCGGCAGCACGCAAAAGAAGATGCGCCTGCTGCTGCTCCATCCGTTGCTCTTCCTTGGTGAGCAGTTCGACTCGATTAGCAAGGGCACGCTCGCGCCTGTCGACCGCTTCCTCCAGAACCTGGAGAGCCTGGCGGCGCTCGAAGAGGCTCACAGCCTGTTCCTGGGCGTCTCGCTCAAGAGATTGCCTGCCAATCAGCAAGCTCTGCTCCAACTGCTGCAAGCGCTCGGCCTGCTCAGTAAGTCTCAGCTCATCTTCCTGAGCTTGCCGGCAACGATGATCTAATGCTTCCTGTGCTTTCTGTGCATTGAGCTTTTGCTGCGACAGCTCATGGGCCATGCCTGCCAGAGAGTCGAGCGTGGACTGGACACCTTGCAGCACCCTGTCGGTCTCACTAACTTCAGGAGGAGTTGCGGACTCTGGTTGTGAAATGGCCGCTGCTAATTCAGGCTGGCCCCGCATAAGCTTCGGCTCGGTCTCTGCAGTCGCCTGAAGTGGCATGGACAGAAACTCCTGGATAGCAGTCAATTCGCTGAATTCGGAGGCGTCGTCGAGCTCCAAGTTCGCCCCACCACTACTGACGTCCGCTGAAGAGCCAGGAGTTTGCTGAGTGGTGAACCTCCCCTGCCCGGCTCGCGCCATCTCTGGCAGTTGACCAAAGTAGCTTTGCGATAGCTGATCCATCCTGAGATTGAGCATGGGAACTTTAATATCTTGCGACAACGGTTTTAGATTGCTTGGCATGGCAAGGGAGCTTTTCATATTCATCGATTCGCTTGTTTGATGGGTGGGGAGCCCGTTATAGCGGTAGGCTACTAGCGAAGAATCAATTGGCGCCTGAAGTGGCTACCGCTGATGCGTGTCGCCCTTGTCGTCGGTTCGACTCAAACTCGAAATTACGAGCCAAACCCGCATCCAGGGGCAGCAGCAACTCAAGTTTTTTCCGGAGAGGTCAACAGCGCGTTCACCGAAAGCGGGAAGTAAGCCACCGGTACGTTGTACTCACGGCCGAGCAACTTGCCCTCTCCATACCAGAGAACGCCGTTTTGCCGCATAGTCAGACCCACGCCCGGAGATACGTTGAGCTGAACTCCATTGGAGGCACTGAAAGCCAGTGCGGTAGGCTCAAGGCGGTCCACACTGTAGGTAACATTCGGCGGAGGCAATTGCTGCTTGACTCGCTCAAGGAAAACAGGAGCCAAGCGAACAAACAACTGGTTGGCCTGCTCGCGATACTGCGCAGTGCTTTTACCAGGGTTACGCCGTAACTCCGCACCAATCAGCGCGAAAATATCCGCAGTGGCGTGAGCCGATGCTAACTTGACTCGCAGAGTTTGGGCCAAACGAGCGTTGTCGATTTGAGGTGCGGGCACTTTACCGTCGTTCGCAGACGCAGGAGCGATAGCCGTGACGTCGCTCAAGTCGACTGGTGACTGCGCATCGAAGGCAATGTATGCCGCACAGGCTGCGGCCTGCCCGGCACGGTCTCCAGTGAGCAGAAGCGAGGTAGAGCTATTGGCAGGCAGTTTTGACGGATCAATCCCAGTGCTGAGCAAGCTTCCGCTCACCTGCTCCAGTGTTGCCTCACCACGCGCCAGTGCACAGATATATCCGACCATTTGCTTTGCATTCGGACCATCAAACTGGGGGCGCAGGCCGGAAATCGATTCTTGGATAATCGGCAAAATGGGCATGTCCACCAAGTTCCGGCTTGGAGCCGCTTTCTGAGGTAGGCATCCGTAGAGAGTGCTGACACCGCCAATAAGCGCGATGCCGATAATAGTTTTGTATTTCATTAAAGTCAGGCCTCCGAGAGCTTGTGAGATGGGTTGGCTCCTTACACCGAACTGCAGAATCCGGCAGTGCGTTCACCGCAGATCGATTGGTAAGAAAGACTATTGAGTACAAGCCAAGATCGGAGCAGGATCGGTCTCGCCATTTCGTAGGAAATGTCTGACGAAGTGATCACATGGGAAAACATCTCTCGGTGCGGCGCAATCAAGCGCGGATCAGGGGAGGATATATAGAGCCGTCACCTAGCCGTATTGGTCCCGACCGCCATGCTAGAAATGTCGGCCGGGAGCAAAATGAGAAGAAGGGCGAGCGAAAAGACGACTAGGCTAGAGCGGTAGGGCAAAAGCCGCCCAGACGGCTAAAAAGTGGTCGTGACGGCATGAGCTGCCAACAATGCTTGCTTCGCGCCGACTCCTAGCGGAAACGTCTACTAACCACATTACCAGCCGCCTTGGTGTGCAGCAGGCGATTCAGCGCCTCGCCCATTACCGGCTTACTGAAGTAATACCCTTGCGCATATTCACAACCAAGATCTTGCAGGTGATGAAGTTGCCTTTCCGTTTCAACTCCTTCAGCTACCACAGGCAGCTCTAAGGCTCGTCCTAGCGCTACAGCACTGCTGAGTATCGCGCCTCGACGAGAGTCGCAATCCAGCCCCTGAACAAAGCAGGCATCCAACTTCAATTCGGTAAAGGGCAGCTCTATCAAGCGCTGCAGCGTGGACTGGCCTCTACCGAAGTCATCGATGGCCAAGCCGCAACCGAGCATGCGAAGCCGCAGCAGATTGTCCAAGCTGACTATCGGCGCTTCCAAGAGACCTACTTCTGTCAGCTCGAAAGTGACGCGACGAGGATCAATTCCCTGGCGCCGCATCCTTTGTTCAACCCTAGAGGCCAATCCGGGCAGGGCAATCTGTGAAGGCTCAAGATTGAACGCTAGCTTGATGTCCGTACGACCGAGAGTGGACAGCTTGCTGAATGCCTGGCTCATCAGTGTGAAAAGTAGTGCATCAAGTAGTTCGGCATCACGCAGGGCCGGCAGAAATTGATCAGGGGCTAGAAGATCGCCGTCCGGCCGCTGCCAGCGCGCCAACACTTCAAATCCGCAAATTTGCCCAGTGCTCACCGAGACCTTCGGCTGAAATGCGGGAAGAATTTCTCCCCGCCACAACGCCGTTACCACATCTGCATCTGCTGGAATTTCCCGAAGAATTGGAAGCTCCAGTGTATTTGGATCGCTCAGCTCCAAGGTCTGCAGCAGTGCTGACAGACCTTCGGGGACTACACCCTCCCCCTCAAGGCGCAATACCTGGAGTCCGTGCAGGCGCAGCAGTCTATTCAGCGCAGGCCAGGTTCCCTGTGCGGGCTCTCCGATAAGGACTAGGGCATGAGTGAGATGTTCTCTTGCTGCAACTAGAAGGAAGTCCAGACAAACCGTCGGACAAGTCCGCAAATCCCAAAGCAGTAGCTGAACACCACCACACTTACGCAAAGTCTCGAGTGCCCGAGCGGCGCTTGTCGCTTCTAGGACGTGACCATAGCCGAGCCGATGCAGCAGGGCCGACATACCAGATCGCTGAGAGGCGGGATCTTGCAGAATCAACGCTGATGACGGGCGCATAGTCAGTTCCTGGACACGATGGGGAAGGAAGAATTCTCCCCGACCGTATGGAAGATGTTGCGAGGCACGCTCCTGGCATTGCGTAGGAAAATTCCCAGGCGCATGGCCTGGGAATTGAATTGAGAAGCCATCAATCAATGCGAAAGAGGGACGAAGAAATGCGCTCAAACCATCAGTGAGAAGTCTCTACCGCACACAAGCGGAAAAGGCCACTCCTGTCCGTGCGGACTTCGAGATGGGGCAGATGCACCCTCTGATGTCACTCAACCTTTCACCGACAGTTGGTGATCCGGTGGGGCACCAGGCGAGGCGTAAGTCGGCTCAATGCGCTCGTTTCAATCCAGCATCGGCGCATCAACCAAGCGAAAGCGCTCGCCTTGCACATCAATAAACCACTGCCCTTCGATCACTCCAAGCGGCTGCGCTCCCGCCATAACTGCGAAGCATGCCGCTCGACGGCGAATTACCATTCCCAGAAACAACTCACCGCCTTGGCGATCACAACAATCAAGCATGCGCGCTTGGCGAATCCGATAGCGCATGGCGCCCTCGCGGTCATAGAGCACATATTGACCATCCAGGCGGTAGGTAACTAGGCATTCACGTGGAATCAACTGAGCCAATTGCGCGGCTGTCAGAGAGTCGGGCATGAGCCAACCTCCGCGAAATACCCCATACCCTGCGAGGGGCTCTGCTCGACTAATTTTAAGCCCGATGCCCTTTGAGCCAGGGGTAACGCCTCTTGGCAATCAGCCAAAAGGTTTTGTGTCGTAACAGCCTCCTCCCCTTTCTGGCCAGCGCCGTGATGGGTACTTTGCCGGGAAGTTGCTGGGGCCATCCAAGCGCTGACACAGGAGATTAAGGCTCCTGGCCGAAAGACGAGTGCAGCGGAAGCATCGAGGGATAGAGCCTCAAATTTTTTTCGTGCAAATAGAAATAATGTGGGCAATTCCTCATCCTTGAAGGTGACGGTCGAATTTGGTGAACTGTATAGCTCTTGATGATTATCGAAATATAAGAAATATATCGCTCAACAATCTCGGCACGTATAGTGCACCGCTAGGCGCATCGCCTATACGGAGCGGATAGCAGATCTGAGGCGCGCATGCCACGTTGCTGGATCTGCATCTGCAAACCGGCCAAAGTATCCAGAAATAGCCTACTTGCCGTGCCAGAGCAAGCAGACTTATATCTGTAGCAAAACTAAAGATACAGGCAGGCCGAAAACCGCTCAAGCGACCACATCGGCTCCCATAGCTTATTGGCGACCATCAGTACACCCTCCTTGCTGGGCCATGGCACCATAAGCCTGAAACAGCTTTCGAAAAATGGATGACCTGAAGTTCAGGTCAGAGCAATCCATTTCGACGTGCCATCTGTGATAGCCCCACTAATGACCTGACTTTCAGTTTTGCAAACACACGTGATTTATAGGTGCCGATAGTCTTGCTACTCAGCTGCGTATCTTTGCTGATTTCTTTATTAGAAAGGCCTTGTAGCAATTGATCCAACACCATCCGCTCTCGCTCAGAGAGCGACGCAATGCGTCGGGCCTCGCTGACCTCCATGACGGCACAAGGGACAGAACTAAAGGTGTTTTGTGGAAAATAGGTATACCCATTCATCACAGCCAAAGCTGCACTAGCTAATTCATTAAGATCACTGCTCTTAGAAACGAAGCCCAAAGCACCAGCTTTCATGCAGCGACTGGAAAAATGATCGGCCGACTGCTCGGTCAGCACTAGCACCTTGAAGCCAGAGACAGGTGCGTTCAATTGCTCAAGCACTCCCAAGCCGTCTAGATTGGGGATAAAGAGATCCAATACAATTAAGTCGGGCAGC
Organism: Pseudomonas sp. SCB32; assembly: GCF_009189165.1. Lineage (NCBI taxonomy): Bacteria > Pseudomonadati > Pseudomonadota > Gammaproteobacteria > Pseudomonadales > Pseudomonadaceae > Pseudomonas > Pseudomonas sp. SCB32. The sequence continues at coordinate 3,079,510 of NZ_CP045118.1, read as the reverse complement.
AACTCATGAGCCATCTCAACCGCGGCCAAACCACTTTCAGCCTCCCCTACAATTTCAAAGCCTTCCTGACTCAGTATCAACCTAACGCCAGCCCGCATGAAGGGGTGGTCATCCACGACCAGAACTCTAGACATATTTACCTCCGTTCCATCCACAGCGTTAGTCGCTGAACGCTGCCTATAAGCAGATTGCCTGGAGGGACCCACTCGGCGGTCAAGCCTTCGAGCGCCTACCCTGCTACAAAAAACGACCTGCTCACGGGCGGCTTACCAGACTTCTGGATTGTGCGAACTTCAAATCGAAAAGTCAGGAGGCGACTTCTCTTGGGGCTGTAGGCCTATTCCTCAATCCCGCCAAATGCGAACTGGGTCAACAGCACAACGACTCGCTCCCAGGTGCTGAGAGTGTCGATATTGGGGCAGGCATGAGCACAAAGAGGCTATCGCTGACTGAGCAAGCAGGCCGCGAAGCGGAGATGATTGGGAAATAGTTTATGAGGCCGGTCCTCTGACACGGCCACATCGGCGCTGTCGAGACTCATCAACTCGAACCAGGAACCACCCACGAAGATGTAGTTGCAGCCGAGGTCTATGCCCGCGAGTCAGACCAACTGCGTTTCTAACTCCTGGGCCAAGTCATCCAACGACCGACAGACACGAGCGACGGCTGATTGCCTCTGATCGTGATCAATGTCTATCCGGCACATACTCTCCAGATGCTCGCATGCTTCCAAGAGCAACCCCGCCCTGGCTAGTCGCGCGCCCCCCTTGATACGGTGCGCAAGGTCAGCAAGTTGGTGGTTGTTTGTTTCGGGAGAGTAATCGGCAAGCCGCTTCCGGTCCTCCCGGACGGAGCGCAGCAAGTCGTTCAGCAGGCCATAAAGAGCTTCTGCATTATTCAGCGTAAGCTTCTGCAGATAGGCCAAGTCAAACGTTGAGGGTCCGCTCTTGCTCTTTGTGCGTGGGGTTATGCCGGCGAGATAGCTGCGCACATCCTCAAGAGTGATGGGCTTAAATAGGCAATCATCCATTCCAGAATCAAGACAACGTTGGCGCTCTTCTGGCAATGCGTTGGCAGTAAAGCCAAAAATCACGCAGGGAGATAGACCGTCCAACTGCTCTCGCTTTCGAATTTCCCGAGCCAGGTCGTAGCCGTTGAGAACTGGCATATTGCAGTCTGTGATCACTATATCGAACTGACCGTGACGCCAAGCCTGTAGGCCTTGGGCACCATCCTCGGCATCCTGCACTTGATGTCCGAGATAGCCCAGCTGCTGAGCCAGCAGCAGGCGATTGGCGGGATAGTCGTCTACCACCAAGACGCTGAGTGACGGATCTTCTTCGGTTGTACTATCGAGCACCAATGGAGCAGTAGGTTCGGAACTACCCAGTATTGGCATGCTCAATTGGATCACCACGCGTGTACCGCGGCCCAACTCGCTGAACAACTCCAAACTTCCCCCCATCATTTCGCACAGAGTACGACTAATGGCCAACCCGAGGCCGGTGCCGCTGCGCGGAGACATCTGACTGCTACCGACCTGTGAGAACGGTGCGAACAAGCGCTGCAGGTCTTCAGCAGAAATACCCTGACCGCTATCGGTAACCTCCACGCAAACTGCCAACTCATCGCCATCTGCCTTAGCCCGATAAGTCACCCGCACTTCGCCTTGGTCGGTAAACTTGATGGCGTTGCCAATCAGGTTTGACAACACTTGCCGGTAGCGCAATGGATCGACTAGGACGTCTGCGACGGTCTCGCCAGTGCAATCGAAGTGCAAACCAAGGCGCTTCTGTCGGGCCAGTCCCTCGAATACCCATATGGTCGACTCGGTGAGTGTGCGTAGGTTTGCGCGTTCGGGATTGAGGCTCAGCTTGCCTGACTCGATACGAGCAATATCAAGAATGTCACCAATGAGGCCGAGCAAGCCGTGCGCTGAGTTAGACGCCACCTCTAGAGCTTTTCGGTCGATGATGCCCTGTTCTGACTTCTTCTGTGCCAGTTCAAGCATGCCTAGGATAGCGTTCATCGGCGTGCGGATTTCGTGGCTCATCGTTGCAAGGAAGGTTGTCTTGGCGCGATTAGCGCTTTCTGCCGCGTCGCGTGCCTCCTGCTCTGCATCGAGCAGAGTTTTGCGCTCACTGATATCGATCCATCCGCAAATGATGCCATCTACCGCACCGTCGGAATTACGGTAAGGCAATACCCACTGGTAAATGGTCAGAATCTCGCCATTGGACAGCGTTAATTTACGATCCCCTACATCCGGCTCGCCACTGGCCATCACTCGTTGATAGATGGATTCGTAATCTCTCGCCTCCTCTGGAGACGCCAAAGCACCATCGCAAACTTTCCGACCTATCACATCCTCTCGCCGTACATTCAATCGCCTTAGGTAACTGGCATTGCAGGATATTAACCGGCCCTGACTGTCGCGCACATAAATGGGATGCGGAGTGCCGTCCACTAATACATGCATGAACTCCATTTGATCACTCAAAGCTTGTTCGGCCTGTATACGACTGCGAATTTGCCGACGCAACCAATACACCCAAAACAGTACCATTCCCAAAGCTAGACTACCGGCAACTCCCCCTTTGACAATAAGTCCTCCATAGCGCGACCAATAGCTCTCTGAAACTACGACCTCACCACTCCAGCGCCGAGTCAGATCAGCCATTTCTGAAGGAGAAATACTCAATAGAGCTTTGTTTAGAATTGAAATCAGCTCTAATGAGCTACGTGCAGTCGCAAATGCGGCCTGGCCGGGAGCAGTCCCAATAGTTGAGGTAATGCGCAGTCTTCCTGGATAGCGCTGGGAGATTAGATAGCGCGCACCAATCAATGAATTAATCGTTGCATCGGCACTGCCATTAGCAACCATCTCCATAGCCTCAGCAGCATCATCAACCTCTACAAGCTTGATGTTGGGAAAATGTTGGCGCAAGTACTCCTGCAGATAAATCCCACGAACCAGCGCGATGGTTTTCCCGCTCAGATCGTTAAGGGTTACATCACCACACGATGCGCGACAGACCAGCACGAATGCGGAGGTAAAGTACGGGCGAGTAAGGCTTAGTTTCCCGTCACTTTGTATAATTGAAGTGAAGGCAGGCAGCATATCCGACTCACCACTAACTACGCTGGAGACTATTTCTCGCAATTTTCCAGTATAATTAACCTCAAAGTGAAGTCCTGTGCGCTGACTAATCCGCTCCAACACATCCGCGCTAATTCCGCGAAATTTTTTATCATCGTCAAAGAATGTGAAAGGCAAAGCAGTTTCGCTGATTGCCATCTTCACTACTGGATGCTCGGCAACCCACTGCTGCTCAGCACGAGTCAATTGTATCCGGCTACCAGGCATACTGGGGCGATCGGCATCCCAACGTCGGAGGATAACCATCCGCTCACGCTCAGGAATAGCTTCCAAGGCCCTGTTGAGCACCCGCAACAACTGAGAATTATCCTTGTTCAGTGCAAATGCAAACGACCCAGAATTGATGTTTGCAAAATTCATCAAGCGAATATTATTTAAGTAGCTTCGATTGATTAGGTAATCAGTAGCAATGGCATCTCCCAAGTAGACATCCGCTTGACCGAAGGCGACCGCCCCCATCGCCGCGAGCGTTGACGGGTATAGTTGCAGTCGAGCGTTAGGGTAATGAGCCTTTACTGATGCTTCGGAAAGATAGTGATAGGCCATTGCTAAGCGCATTCCGCTTAACTCTGGACTCTCGGCAGCCTCGCTCCCTACGCGTGCAGCTAATACCGGTTGATCGGTAGCATAAGGCAACGAAAGCGCCACCCCTTCTGTGGTGTCATATTCATTGGCAGTGGATAAGATATCTATACTGCCTTCCTTTAAGGCTTGAACAGCTTCCTTGCGCCCCCCAAAAACTCTCAATTCTATGCGTACATTTAGTAATTCACCGATCAGCGAAGCATAGTCGGCGCTTATACCTTCGTAGTCGGATTGATTGTTAATCACGTCCAAAGGAGGGTAGTCCGGAGTCGTAATGCCAAGGCGCAATACTCGACGCTCACGCAACCAACTCCAGTCTTCGTTACTGAGTTCGGCTCGGTAACCGTCCACTGTGGATCGACCGAATAAGCGCAGTTCCTCACTATGTGCGCAGGCAATTGTGAGAACCCAAATACAGCCAATCCAAAGTAGGCTGCAGAGGCGCTGAGGAAACGAGAGCACAGGGGACAACCTCACGTCTATGTTCAGATCAGATTATTGCGCCGTGCCAAGTCAGCAAGATCCACAAGCGTCCTGACATTGAGTTTCTCTATTACTCGCGCCTTATATGTGCTAACTGTCTTATTGCTCAGCAAAATGGCATCGCCAATTTCCTTATTAGAAAGCCCTCGCGCCAAATGCTGAAGAATCATCAGCTCTCGATCAGAAAGCAAGGCGATACGATCAGCCTCGGTGGCATCTATGTCGGTCCGGCGTACCGAGTTGACGGCGATTGCTGGAAAATAGGTATAGCCGTCCATAACAGCTTTGGCTGCTCGAACCAATTCACTTAAATCGCCGGACTTAGAGACGAAGCCCGATGCACCGGCCTTCAAGCAGCGCGGGGAAAAGCATTCAGCCGACTGGGAGGTCAACACCAGAACCTTGATACCGGATGCAGCGCCATTAAGCCGACCAATTACCTCCAGACCGTCTAGACGTGGGATGGAGATGTCCAGAACTATAAGATCTGGCGAGCAGTCACGGGCCATCTGCACTGCATCAATACCATTATCTGCCTCGCCTGCTACCTCGAAGCCTTCTTGGCTCAGAACCAGCTTTACTCCAGCCCGAACGAAGGGGTGGTCATCCACGATCAGAACTCTCGGCATTTACTACTGCTCCGTATGCAGACATCGGCATCAGTACATCGCCCCGTCAATAGAATCGACGCGATGGACCGAGCGTAACCAAATCCGAAACGCCAAATCACTAGGCGTCTTACTTACAAACGTATCCATGCAAAAAATGTTACTAACCAGCCAGTGCTCAGACGTGGGTCCAGTCTATGGGCGAGCAGCTATGCCGATTCGCGTGCTGATTCTGGATCAGGCATCGCTACTAGCAGTGGGTTTGTAGCCCAACATCCCCAGATACTCCTCCAGAGCAGGCGGCTGACCTGATCCAAGGTCAAACCAGAGGTCAATAGACGGTGTCCTAGCAATCGGATGCCTACACGAATGCGGTGATGTAAGAAAACGCCGCATTTTCGAGAAATGGCGCCATAGTGATTTATAGGTCACCGCCCAATTTCTTGTAGGAAACTTCCCAAAAATATTAGCCGTTAGAGATGAAATGACTCGAACTGGGAGATCGGCTCCAGTGCCGACTCGGAAGCACCAGTATGGCAATCAGATTGCCGCTACGAAGCTGTACACAGGCTGCATTCGATACAGGAGTTCACCAACCGCCGATCTCCCTGCTGCGACGATTGCCTATGCCCCTTACCAGCGATGCGTTCATCGTTCAGTACTCCCATTACCCCCCTCGAGGGGGGACGCTCGTCTCAGTCGATTCTGCCAAGAGTATGGGCGGCGGTTTGGGCAGCAATGAGCAGCAAGAGATGGAGTACCTGTGGCAGGTACTCCGCAGACATCAATTAACGGACTTTGCGGGATGAGCAGTGATGATCTGCAGGGTGTCCTCGTAGGTCACGTTGAGCGTCTGCCCGACCTTCAGCGCGCCCATCTTGCTGTGCAGCTTCGGATCCTCCACGGAGATGACCTTGTTGGTGCCATTCGGCCCTTCGAAGGTGAGCTCGTGCTTCTTCAGGTTGATGCCGATGATCTTCAGTTGCACGCGCGCCATGCGGAAGGCATCGCCGCCCGGATGCGGGTTGCTCGGCGTGGCCAGGGCAATGCCCTCTTCCGTGAAACCACCCGGCGCCTGGGTCTGAACCTGGGTATCCAGATCGAACGCAGCCGAATGCACGACCAGCGCTGCGATGTGGTCACCCGACTTCAAATGCCCCAGGTCCTGGGCCACATCGGTCACCTGGACGGTAACGGGCTTGCCCGCTACGCCCTCGACGACGACGCGACGATCCTTGGCATCGACGGAAATGACCTTGGTCACGATCTCGTCGGACTCGACGGTCACGCCCAGCGGAATATCGGCGGCCATCACCGGAGCGGCGATCGCCAGGGCCAGGGCGCCGATCATCGGCAGAGATTTGAGGAGATGCATGGTTGAACCCTCCTTGGGCTCGGTACGGTGGGATTCCTGGGACAGCAGGCAATCCCCCGCCGTCCTGGCGGGGGATTGCCGAGGGTGTTGCAGAGCTGAAGGCTATTTGACCAACTCGATTTCACTCGGCCGCCACTGCTTGGTGAAGAAGGGCTCGAGCGGACTGTACAGACGCAGAACGACGAACCAGCCCTTGCCCGGCATGGTCTGAATCCAGTTGCCACGCGCCACGCCCTTGGGCTGTTCCGGCGAGAAATACACCGTGGTGGCGCCATCGGAACCGGCTTCGGCCGCGGGCGACGGATAGCTCTGGCTGCCGGCACGCGGGAAGCGCTGGGGCGTCTCGAGCATCGAGCGGGTCATGTTGTCGTAGGCGGTCAGCGACCAGAAATTCGCCTCGGGAATCCCCTTGGGCAGGGTCACCTTGTAGGTTTTGCCGCCGTCGAAATGCTGCTTCTCGCCATCCATGGTCGCCAGCAGGTACTGCGAGCCCACGCCAGGCAGACGCATGGCCATGGCCGGCGTGATGCCGGTAATGCCGTAGAAGAAGTTGGTGCGCGCATCCATGGTGCGGTAGCCGGTGTCCGGGAAGGGTTTGACGCCCTCCTTCGTGATCATCGGAATCGGTGTCTCGAACTCGTAGCCGGTCTCGAACAGGAAATTGAACCACGAGGATTTCGGGTAGTAGAACCAGCTCGGATCACGCGGACTCATGAACAGCGTGCGCGCCGTGGCGTTACCCACCGCAAGCGCGCGGGTCATGATGCCCTTCATGCGCTCGTCAGGCGCAAAGGGTTTGCCCTTGACGATGCCCAGGGCGGCAATCGGTCCCATCAGCTCAGGGTCCAGCGACGTCGCCGGCTCCTCCTGCACGATCTGGTTGAGCATCTCGAAGAAGGTCCAGTCGCTCGGCGGCACGGTGTTCATCACCTTGCCGCTGCCCTCGTGGAATACGGTCGCCGGCACCGGCGCGGGACGTCCGAGCGGTGCCTTGCCGGCCAGGAACTCGGCCAGCGGGGTACCGACGCCGCCCGGCTCATAGGGATAGATCCTGGTGAATTTGCGGATCGTCTCGGCAACCGGCTTCGGATCGCTGTGGTCCTTCAGGAAGGAGCGACCGAACCAGAGCACGTGATTGGTGCGGGCATGGGCCACGAAAAACCCGCCCTGCGGCAGCGGCCCCTTGTAGTCCGGAGGAACGATCAGGTACTTGCCGCCGACACCACGGTCCGGCCCCGGCACGCCGACGTCGGTCACCCAGCGGAACCAGGCGTCCTGGACGACCCCCAGCAGCTCGGGCGCCGCTTCCATCACCACCGGCCCCTTGCTGAGGTCGATAGAGCCCATGACATAAACGGTGTCGGCGTTGGCCGTGAGGAACAGCGACTTGGAGTCCATCAGCTCGGAGAAGATGAGGACCTCGTTGTCCTTCACGCCGAGGCTCTGCATCCCCTTGCGCAACGACAGGATGCTGACGCCGCGCATGTTGTCCATGAAGGCACGGTAGGCCAGGCTGAAATCGTGTTCTTCGTAGAGCTTCGCTGCTGTTTCCGCGTCAGGCACGCCATCGCGGAACTTGAGTGAGCCGAAGCTGGTTTCGACGCTGTCCGGCGTCACCAGCGACGGCGGAATCGCGGCTTGCTCGGTTGCCGAACAGGTGAGCGCGAAGGACATCCCCAGCGCGCCGGCAACGCGCACGCAGTGAGTGAGCATGGATTTTTTTTCAGGGCAGGTTTGCATCGCTGTGTTCCCGTTGAATGGCAGGTTCCTGAATTCGATAGCGGAGACAGTCTCGTTTTTCAGAGACTGCCCGATGACCGCTCTCAAACTCACTGTACGTTCTGAATCGCCCGGATCGACTTGGCTAGGTCCGAAGCCCAGGCATCCAGGACAGGCTTGGCATCCTTCGCCGTCATCACCTGGGACGAATTTTCCAGCTCGGTGCCGGCGCCCTTGCGTACGACCTCGGCCACCAGCTTGCCGCTGCCGCCATCCAGGAAGGCCGCTTCGGTGGCAATGTCGGTGTCCATGTCACGATGCCCGGTGGCAGTGGTGATGCCCGCGACGATCAGAGCGATCGGGATGACTTCGTAGGGTTTCAGACCCTCGGTCTTGGCGCTGACCGCGGTGATCGCCGGACGCACGACCAGGGTGCCCTGGCCAGGCGTGGAGACCAGCGGCAATACCTGGGAGACCTCGCGCTTCAACGCTTGGTCGTAATACTGGGTAACCCCCTGGAGCGTACTCTGCGGAACCTGCTCCGTGGCCTGGGGTTGCGGGTAGAGCTGGCTGGGCTCGATGTACACGCTGGTGAAGCTGTTGCTGTTCAGGCCGGGCTCAACCCAGCGCATCACGTCAGCGCCAGAGGGAGATTTTTCCTCCTTCAGGATGCTGTAGTCCTTGAGGAAACCGGAATACTGGTCCGGCTCGACATACTTGCTGGCACAACCGGAGAGCATGAGAGAACTGGCGCACAAGGCAACAAGCACAAGCTTGGATTTCATTATTTGAATCCTATTCATGGAAGTATGGAAAGCACTGAGCCGCTGACGAAACAGCAGTCTGATTCAATAAAAACACTCACCTCGAGGAACACTGGGCCTATCAAGCGAAAGCGCTACAGCTTAGCCGCTTGAGTACTGTCATCTATCGCATTGCAGTTATGGGCATCCAGACAGTAGGCCAGATACACGGCCTGCTTACCGCAACCACGCGCACCGATGGTGTATTCGGTACGGGCATAGCCAAATCGAGTCTCGATGACCTTGTTTGAAAGTATTGTCGGAGTAACGCTCGGACAATTGAGGTCGAAGGACGCACGACTGGTTGCAGCCTTGGTAGCCGCATCCTGATTAGAAGCCAGGAACTGCTCATTGGAAACGCAAGCAACCAGACTGGCGATGGGAAGAAGGACAGCAGCGAATCGAATGCGACGCATGGGATTGACCCTCCAATGGCATGCAGATCGCCCGGCGCTGAAATTGGGCCTGGCGAGACGGGTAAGAGCCGCTATAGCGTGACTAGAAGCGCCAGGTCGCGCTTGCGGCGAAAGCCTGGATCCAGGCATCGTCGAACTCGCCCGAAACGCGCTTGGGATCATTCGCCGGCAGCGGCTTCTGCTGATCGATGGGCATATCGCCCATCCACACCAGTTCGTAGCTGAAGTTGATGTCAGTATTCTTGTCCAGCGAATAGGTGAAGCCGGTGCCCAGACGCCAGGTGTCGCTCATGGGTACGGTCAGGGTACGGTTGTGGTCGCTGACGGCGGAGCTGTCGTAGCCCAGCCCCATGTTCCACAGCCACTGCGGATCGAAGCGGTACTGGGCGCCCACCGAGGCATGCCAGGTGTCCTTGTAGTCCGCTTCCAGGGTGGCCGAATGAGGATTGGGGCTGTCCAGGTCGATCCCGATTTCACCGAAACGCGACCAGTCCTGCCAGTTGAGGCTCGCCAGCAAGGCCCATTGCGGATCGAGCTGCTGGAAGAGACTCAGCGTCAGGGTCTGCGGGACATTCATGTCGAGCTGGGTGTTCGCATTGAGCACACCACGGTTGCTCAGCGCGGTCGTGGCAACTGGCCCCAACCCTTCCAGATCCATGCGGTCCTCGAACTTGACGTGGATCTCGCTGGTGTAGCTCAGGCCCAGCCGGGTGCCTTCCCGGGGCTCATAGATCACCCCGACGTTGCCACCAAGGGCCCAGTCGTTGTCCTTGTATTTCATGCGCCCATCGGGGCGATCCAGGACGCCGTAGGGATCGTTGTCCACCGCCAGCTTCGAGTCGAGCGCGGCATAGAAGGCACGCACACCCAGGCCCACGGCCCATTGATCGTTGATCTGATACGCCACCGAGGGCATCAGCGTCATGCCGGCAATGGTGCCGTTCTGCAGGAAGTAACGGCCCTGCCAATCATTGTTGTAGTTGAGGCTGAGACCGAAGTCCCCGTACGCGGCGAAGCCCACCGACCAACCGTCGTTCAGCTCCTGAGTGACGAAGAAACTCCCGCCCGGCAACCACTCCAGGGCATTGCCGCTATTACTGCCGTCGATGTTGGTGTCCGAGTCGGTATGAAATTCCAGGTTGCTGTGCAGCAACTGCCCGGCGGCGGTGATCTGGGTGCCTTTCAACAGCGCCATGCCCGCCACGTTGCTGGCCAGGGTGCTGGGCCCCTGGGCCCGGGCGGCGGCACCGGCGTTGGCCAGGCCAACGTTATCGGTACCGACCTCGTACAGCATGATTCCCCCGGCCATCGCCGACACTGGCAAAGCAAACACACCCACCGCAAGAACTGGGGCAAAGGCAAACTTCATTTTTTTATCCTTGTCCAAAGCCTGTCGGACTTTTAACGAAAGCTGGCTCGATAATCTGCAAACTCTAAACAAGGGCAGGAAGTCAGTCCCCGCTCTTGCCATTCACCCCATCGATATCAAAGTCATCAGCAGGGTTCTTTCAACGTGGAAACAACAGGGTCACCGCAGCGCGGAAGCCCCACCCTTGCGGTCCGTCCTCGGGACTATCCAGCCAGTATCTCGGCCCTGCCTGTACTGTAAGTGGCTGCCCGTCGATCTTGAGCAATTGGGTAATGGTCAGGTTGACCGGCACTGACCATTCACGAGACTGCCAATCGTAAGTGGACTCAGTGTTTATGCCGTAGGTTGTATAGGTGCTGGTGGTGTATGAAAAGAAGGGTTGAAGGTACGTCTGATTGACCTTGTCCTTATCATCCGGCGGACTTCCGTCCATTCCCCAGATGTGATTTGCCAGGATGCCACGCGTCCAGCCGTTCGACTGTTTCAATGCGACAGCTGTCGGACCGGCCCCCCATTGCTCGCTGCTCAATAGTTCGTCACTGCCAGTAGGAATCAACAGTACCGGCCCGGCACCCAGTATCCAGCCACTCTCCGTGGCGTTCTTCGGCGAGAAGAAGAAGCTCTGCGTTACATCACCGATGCCGGACTTGTCCGCCACGCTACCCGGTGCCAAACCATGCTGGTCAATAACCGGAAGAATCGTGCGGGAAATGAGGTTCCATTCGTCATTCAGTGTAAATGGCAGGACCGGCTGAATATTCGTAACGCTGTGCATGCCCTCGCCCGTGGGTCCCATTTTCTGGTCCCAGTTGTATTGCACCGGCAGGCTATACATGTCCGCGACAGGGTTTAATGCCTTCTTTGCCAGCTCTGCCGAATCATCAGCCCCTGCAGCCTCGCCGCATAAAGCTAGGGTGATGATGAATACAAAAGAAACCTGAAGATTTTCTTGTTGTTTCAACTCAATACCCCGCCTCTGTAGATCCAATAGTCGTGGCTCGCATATACGTAGCGCACGCTATAACCCTTCCCTGCTCGGACCCAACACGCAGGACCGGGTGACTCGATGCCGGCGGCCCCGCCGTTTACACGGATACTCTTGCTCCAGAAAGACGCCGTCTACCCGTAAAATGCAAATCCCATCCAGATTGTGCAATAGTGCATCGTAGGATCGCAGGGAACGCCAATGGGAACTGAAGCAGATAAGAAGCCGCTTGACCGCTTTATGGTCATTCGCACCAACGATGTCGAAGAGATGAGAGCTGCTGCGCAACCCTTCTATGGGGAGCTCCGCTTTTCAGTTCCATGCGAGCACGAACGTTTCTATGCCTACGGCAACCATTGTCAACTCAATGATATTGCAATCTCCTACGTAAGCTTCACAACAGCAGTCGATCAGATCCACTATTCCAGTGCTTCAGCCCATTATGCGATTCCCATCGGCCTTACCGGGGACGGATGGGGAGAAACACGAGGAAAAGTAGTAGGCCTCAAAGCTCGACAAGGTCTGATTGCGTCGCCGGGGGAGCGAACCGCTCTGCATACCGCCCCTGATTTTGAAGAGATTGCGCTTCTACTCGACGCCGCTGTTGTAGCTCGGAAGCTCACCAGCCTGATTGGAGCCGAAGTCAATGGCAGCATTGCCATCGACCCTACGCTCAATCTAGAGAGCCCTATCGGTAGGCAATGGTGGAGATTATTGTGGTTCCTCATTAACGAGGCTGAGACGCGCGAAACTGAACTTCCGCTGATTGCCCTGAGTGAGATCGAGCAGGCGCTCATCGTTATGCTCCTCAAGGCGAGCAACCACAACTTCAGCGACGCCTTGAGTGTCCAGCGGGAAGTTGCCCCCAGGACGGTCCGGCTCGCCGAGGAATATATCGAAGCACACTGGGATCAGCCCATCACCGTGGAGCATCTGGCGCAGCTTACAAATGTCAGTGTTCGCAGCTTGTTCTACTCATTCAGGAAAAGCCGCGGTTACTCTCCGATGGGCTTCGTCAAGCAGGTACGCCTTCGCCATGCGCGCCAGATGCTGTTACACGCCTCGCCCGGCACAACCGTGGCAGCAGTCGCCTCACAATGTGGGTTCAGCAATCTCGGTAATTTCGCAATGGACTACCGCAGAGCATTCGCAGAGCTTCCATCAAATACCTTGAAGTCGACATGAGAAAATGCCTGGTCAAGTCGAATGCAATCAGGTGGTCAAATAAGTGCATTGCGCAACTGGAGAAGGGGTGGGCATTTTTCCCTCACACGCCATCGGACTGGGGGCGGCTGGAACTGAATTATAGGGTTGCCCGCGCGCTTCAGCGCCCGCTGGCAGGACAACGTCCTGCCAGCGGGCCGCTCCCGGCCAGGCTGATGGCTCCGGCGAGTTTGCGCAGATTGGCCTGGTGCGCGCTCACCAGACTCTCCACCCGGTTGTCCGCGGGCGTCTGTACGGTGGTGCGGCAGATGAGGCCCTTCTGCTCCCCCGGGCGCTTCAGGCGCCAGGTGGCATCCAGCAATGCATAGCTGCCGGGGACCGAGTCGAAGCGCTGCACGTCCACGCGCAACAGTGTGGGCGCGGCACCACCGGCGGGCGCGCCGAGCTGGTCCTGTAGCGCGCTCTGGAACTCGTCCGTAAGATTGGCGCCCCACCATTCGGTCTCCAGGATGACCAGTCCGCTGCTCCCCTGACGTACCACGATCTGCGAGCGATCCACCTGCGGCGGCAGGCTCACCCGTTCGATCCGAATGTTCGCACTGCCCTGCTGCCCCGGCTGCGACGGCACCAGCGTGTGATAATGAAGGGGCGCGCTGCTGCATCCCCAGAACAACGGGAGCAGGCCGGCAATCAACAGCGTCGGCAGCTTCGGCATCTGAATTCACTCCTTTGGCAATGCGCAATCAGGGTTGCAGGTTGTTCGCGTCCGCGGACTTCGGGCGGCCGCGAATCAGCGATTCGGGGTGCCTGCTGAGGTAGTCGGAGAGGTCACGCAACGAGCGCGATGTGCGATCCAGATCGTCCAGCGTTACGCTGAGTTGCTCACGCTGCGGAGAGTCCGCCGCCAGCGCCGAGTTGGCCGCCTGCAAGGTCTGCCGGACCTCGGCCAGCGTGCTGCTCACGCCGGGCAGGGTCTGGCTGTTGAACTGCTTCAGGCTGTTCTGCAGCTCGCGCAGATTGCCATCCAGGTTGTTGGCGATACGCTCCAGCGGCAGCTTGCTGATGCGCTCCACCACCTGTTGCAACTGTTCCTGCAGCTTCTCCAGGTTGCTGGGGATGGTGGGAATGGAAAATGGCTGGGCCGTGTCGTTGAACGCCACTGGCGGGGCGTCGGGGTAGAAGTCCAGGGAGATGTACTTCTGCCCGGTGATCAGGTTGCCGCTGCGGGTCTGGGCGCGCAGGCCACGCTCGATGAAGGTGCGCACCAGGTCCCGGGTACCCGCTTCATCCTCCGGCGTGTGATGGAAGATCTGCAGCATCTTCTGGTGGATCGGGCCCAGTCGCTTCGGATAGACCACCGCCTCGACCATGTACGGGAAGCTCCGCGTGGCCGGGTCATAGTCCAGTTGCACCGAGGTGACCTTGCCGAACTCCACTCCCATGAATTCCACCGGCGCGCCCACTGACAGGCCGCGCGTGGTCTGGTCGAAGCGCAGGCTCAGGTAGACCGGTTTGCCGGAGGGTGGCGCCAGTGCCGTCTCGCGATCACCGAACAGCTGGAACGCCTGCTGGTCCACCGCCGGCGCAGCATCGACCGTATGCGGCGGGCTGCCGAAGGCCAGGCCGCCAACCAGGATCGAGGACATGGATTCGGTATTGACCCGCAGGCCGTTGGCGTCCACGGCCACGTCGACACCGCTGGCGTTCCAGAAGCGCGTGTTCTGGGTGACGAAGACGTCGTAGGGAGCGTTGACGAAGATACCGATGTCCACGCCCTTGCCGTCCGGCTTCAGGGCATAGGACACCACCTGCCCCACCGGGATCTTCCGGTAGTAGATCGACGAGCCGATATCCAGCGAGCCAAGGTCGTCTGCACTGAGCATGAAGCGCTTGCCCTTCTCGCCGTAGGTGATCGGCGGCGGCGACTCGAGGCCGATGAAGCTCCTTTCCGAGAGCTTCGAATCACCCGAATCGGCACCGATGAAATTACCCGACAGCAGCGTATCCACTCCGGAAACACCGCCAATGCCAATACGCGGCCGAACCACCCAGAACTGGGCGCCACGTCGGGCGAACGACTCGGCCTCCTTGGACAGCTGGACCTTGGTGATCACGCTCTTGCGATCGGGCGCCAGCTCGACCGAAGTCACCTCGCCGATCACCACGCTGCGGTACTTCACCTGGGTCTTGTGCGGCACCAGGCCTTCGCCGGTGTGGAAGGAAATCGAGATCACCGGCCCTTCCGCCAGCCAGCTGCGGACCACCAGCGACGCACCGATCAGCATTGCCACGATCGGCACTATCCACACCAGCGATACGCTCCAGCGACGGGTCTGCACCTCCCCCTGTCCTGGCTGCGACTGCTCAGCGGCGTCCTGCACCATTGACCTTGTCTCCCTTCTGCGAATCGCTGTCCCAGATCAAACGTGGATCGAAACTCATGGCCGAAAGCATGGTGAGCACCACCACCATGCCGAAGAACAGGATGCCGGGGCGCGGCTCGATGGTGCCCAAACCCTGCATCTGCACCAGGGCGGCGACCAGCGCGACGACCATCACGTCGAGCATCGACCAGTAGCCGATCAGCTCGACGAAACGGTACAGCTGCGAGCGCTGCCGGCGAGCCCAGGCGCTGCGGCGCTGGGCGGTGAACAGCAGCAGCCCCAGGGAAAAGAACTTTATCGCCGGTACGCCGACGCTGGCGATGAAGATGATCAGCGCGATGTCCCAGGCACCCGCCTCCCAGAACTCCAGCACCCCGCCGCCGATGGTGCTGTCGGCGCCCTGCCCGAGCATTTCCGTACGCATCACCGGCAGCAGGTTGGCCGGCACGTAGAACACCAGTGCTGCCACCAGGAAGGCCCAGCCACGGGTAATGGCATCGGTCTTGCGGGCGTGCAACGGGGCCCCGCAGCGCTCGCACTGGTGCATCTGCCGTGCGAGGTTGCAAGCATGGCCGCAGCCATGACACAGGCGCAGGTTCAGTTCCGCGGCCAGCGGCGGTTCACTCACACTTGCCCCCAGAGGTCGCGGATATCGCGTCCAGCCACGTAGATCAGCAGCATGCTCAGGGCGGCCAGCGCGATCAGGCCGATGCCGGGGATCACCTCCAGCAGCCCAGCCAGCTTGATGACCGCCACCAGGGTTCCGAGCAGGCAGACCTCCAGCATGCTCCACGGCCGCACGCCCTCCAGCGCGCGCATGCACAGGGCGAAGCCGGGCGCGCGGCGCTCGCGCAGAGCGAAACCCAGCAGCCAGATGAGCAGCGCCACCTGTAGCACCGGCGCGATGATGACGGCCAGGGCCACCACCAGGGCGATGAAGGTAATGTTGCCGGTGCTGAGGATCAACACCGAGTCCCAGAGGGTCGCCGAATTGCGAATTCCCTGCATGCCGATCGTCATCACCGGATAGAAATTGGCGAAGGCCAGCAACACCGCGCCCGTCAGACTCAGTGCCAGGCGCTGCTCGACGGTCAGCGCGACGTGGCGCTGTAGCACCCCACCGCAGCGCACACACAGCGCACGCTGGTGACGTTGCAGCGGCGCGCGCTGGTATACGGCGTCGCAGTATTCACAGATGATCAGGTCGTTGGTCTGGGGCATGCGGGTGTCCATACAGTGACTCCAGCGGCCGACGGGTACGTCAGGACCCTTGAATTCAGCTTCCGTGGCAATCCGAGTGGTTCGAAATGTGCGGGCGAAACGCCGATGGAGCGTCTCATCTGCGCATACGACGTACCCCGCTCTCAAGCGCCCCTAAAGCTGCCCGAGCCTTGGGATGCGGCCGCATCGGTCAGCAGGCTTGCACTCCATCAGAAGTGCCAGGTCGCGCTCGCGGCAAAGGCCTGGATCCAGGCATTGTCGAACTCGCCCGAGACGCGCTTGGGATCGTTGAGCGGCAACGGCTTCTGCTGATCGACAGACATGTCGCCCATCCACACCAATTCGTAGCTGAAGTTGATGTCAGTATTCTTATCCAGCGAATAGGTGAAGCCGGTGCCCAGGCGCCAGGTTTCGTTCGTGGGCACGGTCAGGGTACGGTTGTGATCGCTGACGGCGGAGCTGTCGTAGCCCAGGCCCATGTTCCACAGCCACTGCGGATCGAAGCGATACTGGGCGCCCACGGAGGCATGCCAGGTATCCTTGTAATGGGTATTCAGCGTCGCCGAATGGGGATTGGCGCTGTCCAGATCGACTCCGATCTCGTCGAAGCGCGACCAGTCCTGCCAGCCGAGGCTACCCAGCAAGGCCCATTGCGTATCGAGTTGCTGGAAGACACTCAGCGTCAGCGTCTGCGGAACATTCATATCGATCTTGGTGTTCGCATCGAGGACACCACGGTTGCCCAACGCGGTCGTGGCGACCGGGCCAAGCCCTTCCAGGTCCATGCGATCCTCGAACTTGACGTGGATTTCGCTGGTATAGCTCAGGCCCAGCCGGGTGCCTTCCCGGGGCTCGTAGATCACCCCGAGGTTGCCGCCGAGGGCCCAATCGTTGTCCTTGTACTTCATGCGCCCATCAGGGCGATCCAGGACGCCGAGGGGATCGTTGTCCACCGCCATCTTCGATTCGAGTGCGGCATAGAAGGCGCGCGCGCCCAGGCCCACGGCCCATTGATCGTTGATGCGGTAAGCCACCGAGGGCATCAACGTCATGCCGGCAATGGAGCCGTTCTGCAGGAAGTAACGGCCCTGCCAGTCGTTGTCGTAGTTCAGGCTGAGACCGAAGTCCCCGTACGCGGCGAAGCCGACCGACCAGCCATCGTTCAACTCCTGGGTGACGAAGAAGCTCCCGCCCGGCAGCCACTCCAGTGCGTTACCGCTGTCGCCGCCGTCGATGTTGGTATCCGAGTCGGTATGGAACTCCAGGTTGCTGTGCAGCAACTGCCCGGCGGCGGTGATCTGGGTGCCTTTCAGCAGGGCCATGCCCGCCACGTTGCTGGCCAGGGTGCTGGGACCCTGGGCCCTTGCAGCAGCACCGGCGTTGGCCAGCCCGACGTTATCGGTGCCGACCTCGTACAGCATGATTCCCCCGGCCATTGCCGACAAAGGCAAAGCGAACATACCCACCGCAAGGACTGGGGCAAATGCATACTTCATTCTGGTATCCCTTCCGAATTAAGTCGTACTTCTTATTCTGCGTCGGCACCGGACCGTGCCGAGATCAATAACCAACGCCAGCATAGTGCAATCAGGCCAAACCGTAACGACTTCCACGGGACATTAATCACAAAGCCGCGCGAGGATCTGGGTGCCTGGGCCAGTCAACAGCCTCCCGATTCCCGCCGACGGCACTGACGAGCAACAAACGGTCACGGGAATCAACGGTGTTTCACTTCATGGACTAGCCACGCCAACGCTGCGTCGCTACGCTCCAGTTGCCTGCGCCGATTTCAATGGAGCAGATATCCGGATCAGCCAGGACTGAGCATCCGGATGGCATGGAACCCGCACTCGAAAATCACACAAAAAATGATTGCCAGTGCAACAGCCCTTTGTGAGGAACCTAATGATGAAACCCATGACTTCATGGATCGCCGCTCTCGTCGTCGCCGCTTCCCTGACCGCTTGCGCCAATGTTGGCCCAGGCAATGGCGGACCGGGTGAAATGGAAATTCGCACCGGACGCATCGAACAGATCACCCTGACGCAGATGCAGACCAACCATGACAGCGGGATCGGCGCCGTGCTCGGCGGCGTGGGTGGCGCGGCCCTGGGGAGCCTGATCGGCCAGGGCACCGGCCGCGACGTAGCCATGGTCGCAGGCGTTCTGGGCGGCGCCCTGGCCGGCAACTATGCGGAGAAGAAGAAGTATGACCAGCCCCAGGAAGCGCAGCAGATCATTGTCCGCATGAAGAGCGGCGTACTGGTGTCCGTCACCCAGCCGGTCAATCAGGGCCTGAGCCAGGGCATGGCGGTCTACATCGAAGGCACTGGCGGCGACGCCCGCGTCGTGCCGCAGGGCTGACCCGGCGGCGGAAGAGCCGGCTGGACAGCCAGCATCGCCACAATCCCGATGTCTCGGAGCCCCGCCGCACCCGGCGGGGCTTCTTGTTTGCGCGCCCCGAACGGCGCGGGATATCCGCCGCCGTCAGCCCTGTCTGGACAGCCTGGCGCGGAACTGTGCCGGCGTCACCGCATGGGCCGCACGGAAGCTGGCGGTCAGGTGGCTCTGGCTGCTGAAGCCGCACTCCTGGGCGATGCGCACCAGCGGCATCTCCGACAGGCTCAACAACTTGCGCACGTGCTCCAGGCGCGCCGCCAGCACATAGCGATGCGGCGTCATGCCCACCGCCTCCAGGAACAGGCGGCGGAAATGCGCCTGGCTGACGCCGGCCAGGCAAGCCAGGGCGTCTGCGGACAAGTCCTCCGCCGGGTTCTGGTGGATGTGGTTGAGCACCGCCTGCAAGCGCGGAAAGTGCGCATGGCGCGGATTGATGCCACCGCAGACAGGCGTCGTCAGCACACGATAGGTCTGCTCCAGCATCACGGCCGCCAGCTGGGCCATGAAGGCCTGGTCCGCCATCATGCCCTTGTGCAACTCGCTCACCAGTTGCTGCGCGGCGGCACCCACCAGTGGGTCGCTGAACGACAGGGGCTGGCCTCGCGCATCAGCCAGCGATTCAAGGTTGGCCATGGTGTCGTTGCCGTCTTCGAGGAAGTAGAAAACAGCGAAATCCACGGTGCCCGAATAATGCCAATGAGTGGCGGCTCCGCGCGGGATCAGCAACGTATTGGTGGGGATGTTCTGGCTGCGCCAGTGATCCTGCTCGCCCTCCAGCACTTGCCCGCCCCCAAACTGGCTCACCAGGCCGGTGCAGCCCAATCCAGACACGGTGCGCTCGATGGTCTGGTACATGTAGCGCTCCACGAACAGGGGAGTCGCACCGCCGATGGTGCCCTCGAGAATGGGTTTCTGCCCCAGTTCCTCTCGCACCTGCAGCCAGTTGGATTGCAGCAAATGCCGTACTCCATGATGAGCGTATTTTGACAAAAATACGCGCAATTGCTGAAAGGAACCAGCGCCGATCAGGAGCACTATTCCGACCACGACAAGAACAGCGCGAGGCGCGGAAACCATGCAACTGAAATCTCACCTGACCCTGCCCGACGTCGGCCTGACCGGCTTCGAAACTCCACTGGGCGAAGAAGAATCCGCCATCCAGGCCTCGGTGCATCGCTTCGCCCGCGAGGTCCTGCGTCCCCTCGGCGCCGAGCTGGACAAGATGAGCGCCAGTGACGTGGTCGCGCCGGGCTCCGCCTACTACAGCGTGTTCGCCGAATACGCCAAGCTGGGCCTGAGCCCCGAGCTGCTCACCGAGCTGCCGCCGGCAATGGCGATTCGCGTGGAGTCCATGATCGGCGAGGAGCTGGGCTGGGGGGATGCGGGCCTTGGCGTATCCCTCGGCGCCGCCGGCTTCCCGCTGCAGATGGCGGTGGCAGCGGGCAACCGGGAGCTGGTGGAGCTGTGCACGGGCAAGATCGGTTGCTGGATGATCACCCAGCCCGACAAAGGCAGCGACGTGCAGGTGTTCGACATGGCCCGCGAGTGGGTCCCCGGCCAATCCGGCAACAAGGGTAATATCTGGGGCCAGCTGCGCGGCGACGACATCGTCATCAATGGCCAGTGCTCCGCCTGGGTTTCCAACGGCGCAGTGGCGCAGGTCGCCCTCTGCTACATCGGTGCGGACTACGGCTCCGGTTTCTTCGAGGCCGATGGCCGCCCGCACGGCATAGCCGTGATAGTGCCCCTGGACCTGCCGGGCGTGAGCCGTGGCCGGCCCCTGGACAAGATCGGCCAGCGCCCCCTGCCCCAGGGCGAGATCTACTTCGACAACGTGCGGGTGCCCAAGCGCTACGCCGTTGCCCTGCAGGACGAGTACTACGGCAACATGGCCTCCGCCTGGTCCTATGCCGGTACGCACATGTCCCAGGTGTTCACCGGGCTGGCCCGTGCCGCCTTCGAGATGGCGCTGGAATACTGCCATGAGCGCAAACAGGGAGGCCGGCTGCTGATCGATCACCAGCTCACTCGCTATCGCCTGGGCGACATGCTGCGCCGGGTTGAACTGGCACGCGCCACCGCGCGGCGTTCGCTGGCCTACGCACGCCTGTCCGCCAACAGCCATCCCTATGTCACCGGCTCGGCCAAGGTCACGGTCACCGAGGAAGCCATGCGCGTGGCGGACGAGGCGCTGCAGCTGTTCGGCGGCGCCGGCACCTCCCGCGAATACCCCATCGAGAAACTGTTCCGTGATGCGCGTGCCGCGCTGATCGAGGACGGCGAGAACCGTGTGCTGACCATGCGCCTGGGCCTGCTCGCCCAGCAGCTTTATGCCGAAGGCTGGGCGCAGAACTGACTGCACCTGCCTGACCGCCCCAACTCCCCTGCCCCGGAAACTCGTCGGCGACGCCAGCGCTGCACGCCGACGCTGGCCGCCTGAGTTCGGCTCCGGCCTGGGAAGTTCCTACAACAACAAAGCTTCGAGGAAACAAGAGATGGCCAACTATCCCGTAGTCGTATATGGCGCCAGTGGCTACACCGGCATGCTGATCATGGACTGGCTGATCGACCAGAACATCCCCTTCACCGCCGTTGCCCGCAGCGCCCGGCGCGTGCAGGAAATGATGGCGCAACGGGTGGTGCGCCTGGAGTCGGCCACCTACGAGATCATCGAGTGCGAACACGATGTGGATGCTCTGACCAAGGCTTTCACTGGCGCCAAGGTGGTCTGCAACACCGTCGGTCCCTTCGTCAACTACGGGCTGACCACCGTCGAGGCCGCGCTCAAGGCCGGCTGCCACCACATCGACACCACCGGCGAGCAGGAGTACATCCGCGCGGTGCGCGACGAGTTCGGCGAGCTCTACCGCCAGGCCGGCCTGCTGGTGTCGCCGTCGCTGGCCTACATGTACAGCTTCGCCGAGATCGCCGCCGAACTGGCCCTGGAACACCCGGGCATCGATGCCCTGGAAACCAGCACCCTGTGCCGGGGCCCGCGCGAGGGCGTGGCTGGCGTCACCGTGGGCTCCACCGCTTCCATCTTCGAGATGCTGCGCGCCAGGCAGCACTATCTGTGGGACGGTAAGCTGAAGGAGCACCCGGCGCACACCTCCTTCCAGATCACCTCGCCACACTTCATGCAGCCGGTCTTCGCCCTGCCGTGGGGCGGCACCTCCCTGCCGATCTATTTCGAGAACGACCCCCGCGTGCGCAGCTGCGTTTCCTGCGTCGGCTTCTACGACAACAACGTCATGCAGAGCGTGCATCAGCTGGGCTACAAGTGGGAGGAGGAATACAAGGACCTGCCGCGCACGCACCAGGATGCGGTGATCAGGCAGGTGGTCGAATCCACCACGCCCAGCATGCCGCCGCGCGAGCGCACCACCCAGGTACGCATGGTCGACACCGCCATCGGCCGCGGCCAGCTGTCCGCCGTGCGCGCCGAAGTCTTCGGCACCACCGCCTATATCGCCACCGGCGCCCTGCAGGCGGCGGCAGCGATCAAGCTGATCGACGGCGAGACCCACAAGGTCGGCTTCGCCTCCGGCTCCAAGGCCTTCGGCCATCGCTACCTGCTGGGCTTCCTCGAAGAGCGCGGCCTGGCCCGCGCCAGCGTCACCCGCCTGTAGCGTCACGCCAGATACCGGGACGCAGGCCCGCAAAGGACTCGACACCCTTTGCGGAGAACCCTGCCGCCCCGGCGCCAACGCCATTGAGTTAGATCAGGAAGAGATGCATGGCCATCATCGATTTTTTTGACCGCGGCTGGCGGGGCAACCCCCAGGGCAGCGCTTACATCCAGGACGACCGTCTCTACAGTTTCGACGAGGTGGGCAAACAGTCCTGCCGCATCGCCAATGCCCTGCTGGCGGAAGGCTTTCCCAAGGAAACCAAGGGCGCCATCTGGGCCGGCAACGATGTCGGCGCCTGGACCTGCACCCTGGGACTGTGGCGCGCGAACCTGTGCTGGATTCCCGTCGGCGCGCGCAATTCGGCCGAGGAAAATCGCTACGTACTGGACGCCTTCGATTGCGAGGTCCTGTTCTTCCAGCAGGCTTTCGCCGACATCATCGCCACCCTGCAGGTGCAGCTTCCCCGGATCAGACGCTGGGTATGCATCGACGGCGAGGCGACCGGGGTAGCCGGCAGCATTTCGCTCGCGCGCTGGGTCGAGCGGCAGCCAGCCGATCGCCCCCAGCTGGCAGTCGACCTGGACGACGTGATCATGGTCTCCGCCACCGGCGGCACCACCGGTGCGCCCAAGGGCGTGATGAACACGCACCGCAGCGTGCAGACCTTCTGCGCGCACTTCCTGCTGGGCAACGCCTACGCCGCCAACGAGCGGCCGGTCAACCTGGCCGCCGCGCCCATGACCCACACCGCCGGCCTGTTGTCCCTGCCCTGCACCTCGCTGGGCGGCACCGTGGTAGTGGTGACCAAGCCCGACCCGGCGCTGCTGCTGGCCGCGATTCCCCAATACCGGGTGACGGAGTTCTTCCTGCCGCCCACGGTGATCTACCGACTGCTGGACATACCGCAACTGAAGGACAAGGTGGACTTCTCGTCGCTCAAATACTTCATGTACGGCGCCGCGCCCATGTCGGTGGAGAAGCTCAAGCAGGCCATCGAAACCTTCGGCCCGGTCATGGCCGGTGGATACGGTCAGACCGAAGCGCCGGGCTCCATCGCTTTCCTGCGACCTGTCGAGCACTTCGACGCAGACGGCAAGGTCGCCTCCGACGCGCGCCTGTCCTCCGTGGGCCGCCCCAGCCCGCTGATCGGATGCGAAATCATGAATGACGCAGGCGAGATACTGCCCCAGGGCGAGAGCGGCGAGATCTGCGTGCGTGGCGACCTAGTGATGAAGGGGTACTACAAGGCTCCGGACAAGACCGCCGAGACCCTCTGTGACGGCTGGCTGCACACCGGCGACATCGGCCATATCGACGCCGACGGCTATCTGCACATCACCGACCGCAAGAAGGACATGATCATCTCCGGCGGCTTCAACGTTTACCCCAGCGAGGTCGAGCAGGTGCTGTGGAGCCATCCGGCGGTGCAGGACTGCGCCGTGATCGGCGTGCCCGACGAGCACTGGGGCGAAGCGGTGAAGGCCGTGGTCGAGCTCAATGCCGGGCAGGAGATCGACGCGCAGGCGCTGATCGCCCTGTGCAAGGAAAAGCTCGGCTCCGTGAAGGCGCCCAAGTCGGTGGACTTCGTCCAGGCACTGCCGCGCAGCCCGGTGGGCAAGGTGCTGAAAAAGGACCTCCGTGCCCGCTACTGGGCCGACACCCGCCGCAGCATCTGAGCAGTGGCTCGAGAAGGTGAGAACAGGATGAGCACTATCTACATTGCCGGCATCGCCATGACCGTATTCGGTCGGCATCCGGACCGCAGCATCGAGGACCTGGCCCGGGAGGCCCTGCACAGTGCGCTGAAGGATGCCGGCTGCCGCAGCGACGACATCGGCGTGGCCTACTACTCGGGCATGACCAACGGTCTGTTGCAGGGGCAGATTTCCATCCCCGGGCAGGTGGTTTTCAGCAGGATCGGTATCAGCGGCATCCCGATCTTCAACGTGGAGAACGCCTGCGCCTCGGGCAGCTCCGCGGTCAACCTGGCCGTGCAGAGCCTGAAGGCCGGCGTCACCGACGTGGCCCTGGCCCTGGGTGCGGAGAAGATGAACATTCCCGACAAGGCCAAGGCCTTCGCCATTTTCGAGGGCGGCTGGGATGTTTCGCGGGCGCAGGAGAATTACCAGACCCTGGTGAAGATGGGCGAAGGGGTGGAGATCCCCGAAGGCTCGGAATCGGATCGGCCGTACAGCAAGTTCATGGCCATCTACGCGGCCATGTGCCGCTTCCACATGAAGACCTTCGGCACCACACAGCGACAGATCGCATCGGTATCCGCCAAGAACCACGGCCACTCGGTACACAACCCCTACTCGCAGTTCCGCCAGCCGTTCTCGGTGGAGGAAATCCTCGCCGCACCGCCCATCACCTACCCCATCACCCTGCCGATGTGCGCCCCGCTCTCCGACGGCGCGGCGGCGGTCATCCTGTGCACCGAAGAGGGTCTCAAGCGCATCGGCGCGGACAGGAGCCGCTGCATCCGCGTGGCCGCCAGCGTGATCCAGAGTTTCAGCCACCGGCCCCTGGAGCGGCCGGACCTGCATGTCGGCCGGCGGGCCGCGGACCTGGCCTACGAGATGGCCGGCGTGGGGCCGGAGGACATGCATGTGGCCGAGGTGCACGATGCCTCGGCCATGGGCGAAATCATCCAGGCGGAAAATCTTCGCCTGGCGCCCCTGGGAGAAGGCGGCCCGGCGGCCGAGCGTGGCGACTTCACGCTTGGCGGACGCATCCCGATCAACACCTCCGGCGGGCTCGAATCCAAGGGGCACCCGTTGGGCGCCACCGGCATCGGCCAGTTATATGAGCTGGTGACGCAATTGCGCGGGGAAGCCGGCGCTCGCCAGGTAGAAGGCGCGCGCCATGCGATCCAGGAAAACGGCGGCGGCCTGCAGGGTGTAGAGGAAGCCGCACTGGCCATCCACATCCTGAGCAAATGACGAGGAGGCTCCGATGATAAGCACGATCCTGAAGGCCGGTTGCCTGGCCATTTACGCACTGGCCCTCGCCGGCCTGTTCGCTCGCCTGCCGTACGGGCTGCAGACGCCGCTGCTGTATGCAGCCGCGATCCTGCTGGCCGGCCATGCGCTGGAAGCGCTGCTGATGCTGCGTACGGTGCGCCGCTATCCGGGCTCCCTGGCCGCAAGCCTGCTGCTCACACTGCTGTTCGGCTTCCTGCATTGGTGGCCCCTGCGCCGGAACACCGATGCGATGTCGGCCCAATACCCTCTGCAGAGGAAATGAACATGTTCGAGAACAAGGTGGTGGTCATCACCGGCGCCGGCTCCGGTATCGGCCGCGCGCTGGCACGGCAGCTCGCCCAGGCCGGTGCGCGCCTGGCGCTGTCCGACATCAACGAGAGCGCCCTGCAGGAAACCCTGCGATTGCTGCCCGCCAATACATCTGCCCAGGGCTACAAACTCGATGCCAGTTCCCGCACGGAGGTGTTCGCCCACGCGGAGCAGGTGCGGCGCGATTTCGGCGGCGTCCACTATGTGATCAACAACGCGGGGGCCACCGTGGTCGGCACGGTGGCCAATACCTCCGTGGATGAGTACGAGTGGCAGCTGAACCTCAACCTCTACGGCGTGCTCTACGGCACCAAGGCCTTCCTGCCGATGATGCTGGAGCAGCGCGAAGGCTGCATCGTGAACATCTCCAGCGTGTTCGGCCTGCTCGCCTTCCCCTGCCAGAGCGCCTACAACATGTCCAAGTTCGCCGTGCGCGGCCTCACCGAATGCCTATGGCAGGAGCTGGAGGGCACCGGAGTGCGCGCGGTCTGCGTGCATCCGGGGGGCATCAGGACCAACATCGAGCGCGCCGGCCGGCGGGTGGCGGCAGCGGGGGCCGAAGAAGACAAATTCGCCGGCCAGGCGGAGAAGATGCTGGTGACCCCGCCGGAAACCTGCGCCGCCGACATCATCCGCGGCCTGCGCAAGGGCAGGAAACGCATTCTCACCGGACACCTCTCCCGCACCATCTACTGGCTGGTGCGCTTGCTGCCCAACAGCTACCCGGCCCTGGTGCGCCGCTTGAGCTGAGATACCCCCGGGTGAGAGGGGGGTGAACAGTCGGCCCCCCCAGCACAATCGACCACGAGTTCCAAACCCATGTCGAACCTGTGCCAAGGAGCGTTCCCCCATGCTTTACGAATCGATCGACACTGCCGCCATCAATGACGAGGATCTCCCCTGGATTCCCTTCGCCCCCTACAGCAATGATGTGCTGCTCAAGTACATCAAATGCGACCCGGTGCGAGGCGAAACCATCACCCTGCTCAAGGTGCCGGCGGGGGCCACACTGCCCAAGCACCATCATTCCGGCACGGTGATCGTCTACACCATCAAGGGCGCCTGGAAATACATCGAGCATGACTGGATTTCCCGCGAAGGTGGCGTGGTCTTCGAGACCGCCGGCACCCGCCATACCCCCATCGCCCTGACCGAGTACGGCGACGAGATCATCACCCTGAACATCACCCAGGGCGACCTCCTGTACTTCGACGAAAACGACAACCTGTTCGCCATCGAAAACTGGAAGAGCGGCGTCGAACGGTACCTCGCCTACTGCCAGGCCAATGGCATCGAAGCCAAGGACATCACCAGCTTCGCCGCCTGATCCCACCCTCCCCGGCCCGCGGGCCTCCGCGCCCGGCGGGCTCCTTACCTAAAACAAGAAACGGACAGCCCACATGATCAAGAAACCCGGTGCAGGGGAGCTTGCCGTCGCTGTTGGGGCGCTGCTCGGCAGCCCAGTCGCGACAGCCCAGGACAGCCTGCCTTTCCCTCCTACTCCCTCGGCCAGCGATGCCAAGCCGACCCTGCAGGAATCCAGGCACCAGCAACGGCAGGCGCCGTCGCACCTGCCCAAGGACGCGCCGAACATCCTGGTGATCATGCTCGATGACGCCGGCTTCGCGCAGGCGGACACCGTCGGCGGCGGCATCCATACGCCGACCCTGAGCCGGGTCGCCGACAGCGGCATCCGCTACAACGCCTTCCACACCACCGCAATCAGCTCCGCCACGCGCGCGGCGCTGCTCACCGGGCGCAACCACCATCGCGTCGGCAATGGCGTCATCGCTGAGCTGGCCACCGACTGGGACGGCTATACCGGCGAAATCCCCAAGAGCTCGGCGACCATCGCCGAGGTGCTCAAGGACTACGGTTACAGCACCGCAGCCTTCGGCAAGTGGCACAACACGCCCACCCGCGACACCACTGCGGCCGGGCCTTTCGACACCTGGCCAACCGGCTACGGGTTCGAATACTTCTACGGTTTCCTCGCCGGCGAGACCTCCCAGTACGAGCCGCGCCTCTATCGCAACACCACGCCGATCGAGCCGCCGCGCAAGCCCGGCTACCACCTGAGCGAAGACCTCGCCGAGCAGGCCATCGACTGGCTGCAGGACCACCAGAACTTCGCCCCCTCCAAGCCCTTCTTCCTCTACTGGGCGCCCGGCGCCGTGCACGGCCCGCACCAGGTCAACGCGCAGTGGGCGGACAAGTACAAGGGCAAGTTCGACTCCGGCTGGGACAGCTACCGCGAGGAAACCTTCAAGCGCCAGAAGGCGCTCGGCTTCATTCCGCAGAACGCCCAGCTCACGCCGCGCCCGGCCGAACTCCCCGCGTGGGACAGCCTGAGCCCCGAGCAGAAGCGCTACCAGGCCCGCCTGATGGAGGTCTATGCCGGCTTCATGGAGCATGCCGACACCCAGGCCGGCAAGATCCTGGATGAACTCGAACAGGAGGGAAAACGCGACAACACCCTGATCTTCTACGTGTTCGGCGACAACGGCGCATCGGCGGAGGGCATGGAAGGCACCATCAACGAGCTGCTCGCCCAGAACGGCATCCCGGTTCCCAAGGAACAGCAGCTGAAGGTGCTCGACGGCATGTACGGCGGACTGCCGGCACTGGGCGGCGCCAAGCTCGAAAGCATGTACAACGCCGCCTGGGCCTGGGCGGGCTCCGGCCCCTTCCCCGGCACCAAGCTGGTGGCCGGCTACTTCGGCGGCACGCGCACCCCGCTGGCCATTTCCTGGCCCAAGGGCATCAGCGCGGATAAGGCGGTGCGAAAGCAGTTCCACCACGTGAACGATATCGCCCCGACCGTCTACGACATCCTCGGCATCACCCCGCCTAAATCGGTCAACGGCGTGGCCCAGGACCCGCTGGACGGGGTCAGCCTGCGCTACACCTTTGCCGATGCCCAGGCCGAGTCGCGCAAGCCGGCGCAGTACTTCGAGGTGCTCGGCAGCCGTGGCATCTACAAGGACGGCTGGATAGCCTCGGTGTTCGGCCCGCGCAAACCCTGGGTGCAGGGCTTCTCTCAGTTCATGGGCTGGAATCCGCAGAACGACCACTGGGCGCTGTACGACCTCAGCAACGACTACTCCCAGGCGAACGACCTCTCGGAGAAATTCCCGGAGAAGCTCGCCGAACTCAAGACAGAGTTCGATGTGCAGGCCAAGGCCAACCACGTCTACCCCATCGGTGCGGGCCTGTATCCCTTCCTCAACCCGTCCGTGCTCGCCCGTGGCGACCGCAAGGAATGGCATTTCAACGAGCGGGTCAACCGCCTGCCGGAGTTTGCCGCGCCCAACCTGCGCAGCCGCCACAGCAGCGTCCGCGCCAACATCCAGCTGCCCGACAAGGCCAGCGGCGTGATCTACGCGCTCGGCGGCATCGGCGGTGGGGTGACGCTCTACCTGGACGAGGGGCATGTGAACTACGAGTACAACGACCTGGCCATCGCCCGCATCAAGTTGCGCTCCGAACGCCCCCTGGCCGCCGGGGACGCGCAGATCGAAGTGCTCACGGAGCCGACCGACGCCAAGCCCGGTTCGCCGGTGAAGCTGACGCTGAAAGTCAACGGTGAGGAAGTGGCCACCGGCGTCACGCCCTTCTCGCCGCCGCTGACCTTCACCGCCAGCGAAACCTTCGATGTCGCGGAGGACCTGGGCTCGCCGGTATCGCTGGATTACTTCGAGCGCGCGCCCTTCGCCCTCAACGGCAAGGTGCAGGACCTGCACATCAGCTACCTCCCCTGACCAGACTCAAGGGCCGCACGCCGTGCGGCCCGCGGAGACGACCATGGCTATTGCCGACCTGAGCAACAAAACAGTCCTGATCACCGGAGCCGCCTCCGGCATCGGCCGCGCCACGGCGCTGGCGTTCGCCCGCCACGGCGCCACGCTGCTGCTGTGCGACATCGACGCCCAGGGCCTGGAAGCGCTGCGCCAACAACTGGTGAGCGCCGGCGGAACCTGCGTCACCTACTGCACGGACGTCACCGATGCCGTCGCCATGGCGGAACTGGCAGCCCAGGTGCGTTTCAACCACGGCGCGCTCGACGTGCTGATCAACAACGCCGGCGTCGGTTACCTGGGACGCTTCCTGGACAGCGATCTGAAGCACTGGCAGCGCGTCATGAACATCAACCTGATGGGCGTGGTGCATGGCTGCTACAGCTTCATCCCGCACATGATCGAGGCTGACGGCCCGCGCCAGGTGATCAACGTGGCCTCGGCGGCGGCTCTCTTCCCCTCCCCCAGCATGGCCGCCTATGCCGCGTCCAAGCATGCCGTCTACGGCCTGAGCGAAGTGTTGAAGATGGAGCTGAGCGATACCCAGGTCCAGGTCACCACCGTCTGCCCCGGGGTGATCAACACGCCGATCGTGGCCATCCACGGGAACATCGCCCCATCGGTGGGCAGCGAGCAGATCGCCCGGCTACAGGACTACTACCAGCGCAAGGGCTGCAGCCCGGACCAGGTGGCCCGGAGCATGGTCCGGGCGGTACAGGAAGGACGCGACCTGGTACTGGTCGGCCCCTTCGCCCGCCTGATCTTCCAGCTCCGGCGCATCTCGGTCGGCCTGCTGCGGCGCATCGTGCTCAACGATGCGCGCAAGATCGGTTATCTCTGATCTCCCAACCCGGTCGCAAACTCCATGAACGAGACCCAGCTTCAAGGCATGCACCTGATGGCCAAGCCCGTCGGGCCGATGTGTAACCTCGACTGCGATTACTGCTTCTACCTAGAGAAGGAGCAGTTCCACCCCCGGGACAATCGTTTTCGCATGTCGGACGAGGTGCTGCGGGCCTTTGTGCAGCGCTACATCGCCAGTCAGAACAGCCCTGAAGTGGAGTTCACCTGGCAGGGTGGCGAGCCCACGCTGCTGGGCGTGGAGTTCTTCCAGCGCGCCCTGGCCTATCAACGGGAATTCGCCACGGGCAAGGCGATCCGCAACACCCTGCAGACCAATGGCACGCTGCTGGACGATGCCTGGGGCAGTTTCCTGGCAAAGGAGAATTTTACGGTCGGCATCAGCCTCGACGGTCCACGAGAGCTGAATGACCTGCACCGGCCGGACAAACGCGGCCGCTCCAGCTTCGACAACACCCTGCGGGGACTGCGTCTGTTGCAGCAGTACGCGATCCCCTACAACGTGCTGGTCACCGTGGCCCGCGAGACCACGCGATACCCCCTGGAGGTCTACCGCTTCCTCAAGGAGGCTGGTGCCCGGCATATCCAGTTCAACCCGGTCGTCGAGCGCGCTCCAACAGCCCCTGACATGGCCCGTGGGCAACACTTCGCCACCCCGCCCGAGCTACGCCTGCGAGATGTTCAGGCACCCGCCGCAAAGGTGACGCCGCAAAGCGTGGAGACCGAGGCCTACGGGGAGTTTCTCGTCGCCATCTTCGATGAATGGGTGCGCCAGGATGTCGGCACCGTCCACGTGATGAACTTCGAGTGGGCCCTGGCCGCTTGGTGCCAGCTACCGGCCAGCGTCTGCCTGTTCGCGCCGCGCTGCGGCAAGGCGGCGATAGTCGAGCATGACGGCAGCCTGTACTCCTGCGACCACTACATGTACCCGGAGTACCGCCTGGGCAACGTCACCGAGCAGGACCCGGCCGCGCTACTGGCCTCCCCCGCACAGGAGGCATTCGGCGCGGCGAAGGAAGAGGCACTGCCGGACTACTGCCGCCGATGCGACTACCTGTTCGCCTGCAATGGGGAATGCCCGAAGAACCGCTTCATCGAAACACCGGATGGCGCGCCCGGGCTCAACTACCTGTGCGCGAGCTACAAGCGCTACTTCCGCCACATCACGCCGTACCTCAATGCCATGGCCAAGCTGGTCGCCCACGGCCAACCCGCCGAGCTGATCATGCAGGCGTTCCATGGCCCGCTGCTGATCAAGCTGTAAGGCGCTGCAAGGGCACGCCGGCCAACGCCGCCGTCAGCCGGCGCCTTCCTCGAGATAATTGGCCTGCAGGCACTCGACGTCCACCGACAGCGCCTTGCGCAGGAAGTCCGCAGTACTGCCCCACTCCTGCTCGATGGTCTGCATCGACGCCTGAAGATAACCAGCCCGAACCTCCAGCAAGGGCATCGCCACCTCGGCGGCGATACCCAGAGGCGCCAGGCGCGCAAGCAGGCCCTGGATGAGTCGCTGATTCCAGTGATTCGATTCCAGGTAGTTGGCCAGGATCACCTCCGGAGCCACCTCGAACGCCGACAATAGCAGCAGGGTCGCAAAGCCCGTCCGATCCTTGCCGGTACTGCAGTGGTAGAGCAAGGTCCGGCCGGCTTCGGCCTCCTTCATGAATGCGGCGAAGGCAGCCTGGTACCTGACCGGAAAATCGCGATAGGCCTGCAGCATGAAGTCATCCATGTCCTGCCGCGTGCCGCCTTGCAGTCTCGGCAACAGCTCCTGAAGGCTGATGCTGCCTTCCTGCACGGGAAGGGCCAGCCAATCGAAGCTGTCGGCGAATCCGCCCTCTTCAGCGGACTTTTCCTGAGGGGCGCGAAAATCGATCACCCGGTCGAGGCCAAGGGTTTGCAGT
The DNA here is from genome assembly GCF_009189165.1 of Pseudomonas sp. SCB32. Taxonomy (NCBI): domain Bacteria; kingdom Pseudomonadati; phylum Pseudomonadota; class Gammaproteobacteria; order Pseudomonadales; family Pseudomonadaceae; genus Pseudomonas; species Pseudomonas sp. SCB32. Next base: position 3,047,351 of record NZ_CP045118.1, on the reverse strand, counting down.
CGTGCGATATCGGCCTGGCTGGCCAGGCCCGGATTGGCGCTGCGAAACAGCCGGCCCGTACGTACACGCCGGCCATCCCGGCTTTGCAGACCACCGAGGTCGCGCAGGTTATGGATGTTCTCCAACGGCAGGGCCGTGCCGGTGAGAGCCGCTGTACCAACGCCCTCCGCCTGCGCAAGCGCGGTAGGGGCGGCAACTGACAACAGGGATGCGATCTCTTCGGCCATAGGTACTCTCTCGAGGTTATGCCGGGAGAGTATCCACCAGATTCGATTCCCGGTGCATGCTCCGGTTCCTCGAAATGACCGGGGAGCCGACGAAGGTCTCGCGCTCCCCGGAGTCATTGGCAGGCCCCGGGGTCAGGGGGCCTTTCTCAGCAGGAAGTGCGACAGCGCCGGAATCAGCACCAGGGCGCCGATCATGTTCCAGAGGAACATGAAGGTCAGCAGGATGCCCATGTCGGCCTGGAACTTGATCGGCGACCAGGCCCAGGTCACCACGCCGGCGGCCAGGGTCACACCCACCAGCGCGACCACCTTGCCGGTGAAGGCCACCGCATTGCGGTAGGCGGCGGCCAGCGGTACGCCGGCGCGCTGCTGGGCCAGCTGCACGCTGAGCAGGTAGAGCGCGTAGTCGACACCGATGCCAACACCCAGCGCGATCACCGGCAGCGTGGCGACCTTCACCCCCATGCCCAGCCAGACCATCAGCGCCTCGCAGAGGATCGAGGTGAGCATCAGCGGCAACACTGCCACCAGCACCGCGCGCCAGCTGCGGAAGGTCACGAAGCACAGCAGGATCACCGCGGCATAGACGTACAGCAGCATGATCCGGTTGGCCTCGCGCACCACGATATTGGTGGCGGCCTCGATCCCCGCGCTGCCGGCGACCAGCATGAACTGCCGCTGGTCGGTGCTGTGCTCGCGCACGAAGCCTTCGGCCACCTTGACCATGTGATCCAGGGTCTCGGCCTTGTGATCGGCCAGGTAGGCCACGATGGGCATCATCGAGCAGTCGGTGTTGAACAGCTCAGGGTTGTTCACCGACGCCTGCTGGGCACCGTAGTTCAGCACGTTCTGGTTGCGCGCGATGGTCAGCCACTTCGGGTTGCCCTCGTAGGAGCCCGCCGTGATCTGCCGCACCGCGTTGACCAGCGAGACGGTGGTCTGCACGCCCGTCTGCTGCTGCAGCAGCCAGCCCAGCCGGTCGGCCTCAATCAGGCTTTCATACTTCAGGCAGCCTTCCTTGGGGGTCTTCAGCATCACCGCGAACAGGTCGCTGGACAGCGAGTAGTTGGCGGTGATGTAGGCATTGTCCAGGTTGTAGCGCGAGTCGGCCCGCAGCTCCGGAGCGCCGGGGTCGAGGTCGCCGATCTTCAGGTGCAGGCTGACGAGGAAGCCACCCACGGCCAGCGCGCTGGCCACCAGCAGGGTCACGGTCGCCCAGCGCCGCTCGGTGAAGCGGTCCAGCAAGCTCCAGACTGCGCCCAGGCCCTTGCCGCGCACTTCCTCGCGCTCGTGCTGCAGGCTGCGCGCGGCGGCACGCGGGCTGACGCCGCAATAGGAGAGCAGCACCGGCAGCAACACCAGGTTGGTGAAGATCAGCACCGCCACGCCGACGCTGGCGGTGATGGCCAGGTCCTGGATGACCGGGATGTCGATCAGCATCAGTACCGCGAAGCCCACGGCGTCGGCCATCAGTGCGGTAAGCCCGGCCAGGAACAGGCGGCGGAAGGTGTAGCGCGCGGCCACCAGCTGGTGAGTGCCGCGCCCCACGTCCTGCATGATGCCGTTCATTTTCTGCGCGCCGTGGGACACACCGATGGCGAACACCAGGAACGGCACCAGGATCGAGAACGGGTCGAGCGAATAGCCCAGCAGCGTGACCAGCCCCAGCTGCCAGACCACCGCCACCAGGGAACAGCAGATCACCAGCGTGGTGCTGCGCACGCAGCGGGTGTAGGCATAGATGATGAGCGCGGCGATCACCGCGGCGGCGGCGAAGTACGCCATGACCTGCAGCAGGCCGTCGAGCAGGTCGCCGATGAGCTTGGCGAAGCCGATCACGCGGACCTTGAGCGCCCCGTCGTTTGCGGCCTCGTACTTGGCCCTGAGCTTCTCCTCCAGGACCTTGGAGAAGGCATGGTAGTCGATGGCCTGGCCGGTGACCGGGTCCTTCTCCAGCAGCGGCACGAAGATCATGCTGGAGCGGAAGTTGTTGCCGACCAGGCTGCCGACGATGCCGGAGCGGGCAATGTTCATGCGCAGCTGTTCGACGCTGGCCGACGAGCCATCGTAGGAATCCGGCATCACCGGCCCGCCCTGGAAGCCCTCTTCGGTCACCTCCGTCCAGCGTACCGCCGGCGTCCACAACGACTTCATCCAGGCGCGGTCGACGCCGGGCGTCACGAATAGCTCGTCGTTGATCTCCCGTAGCGCTTGCAGGTAGGCCGGGTCGAAGATGTCGCCGCGGGTGTTCTCCACCACCACCCGCACGGCATTGCCCAGGCCGCGCAGGGAGTCGCGGTTGTCCAGGTAGTTGCGGATGAAAGGCTGGCTCTGCGGCAGCATCTTCTCGAAGCTGGCGGTCAGGCTCAGGCGGGTGGCCGCCGCGTAGCCGAGTACCAGGGTGATCAGGGCGCAGACCAGCACCACCACCAGGCGGTTGTTGAAGATGATGCGTTCCAGCAGGTTACCCGAACGCGCGTCAAAGCCCCGCAGCTCCCGTACCACCGGCATGCTGTCGTGCTCGTAATTACCCATTGGCTATCTCTCCGGGTTCGGGATCATTGGACGGGCAACTGACGCACGCCGCGGGTGCCAACCAGCACCAGGCCTTTCGCGCCGGCGGACTGGGCGCCGGCGACCGGCGCCATGGCCGGCTGCGGTTGCAACTGGAAGCTGCTGCCGCCATCGCTGCTGACCAGCAGGTGGCCGGCCTGGCTGAACAACGCGAGTCGGCCATCGGCCAGCTCGGTGCCGGCGGTGATGCTCACCGGCAGGCCGGTCTGGACCTGGCTCCAGTTCTCGCCGCCATCCATGCTGCGGTAGACGTTGCCGCGCAGGCCGTAGACCAGCGCCACGCCGGGCTTGCCGAGGATGCCGAAGAAGCTGCCGCTATAGGGCGTGGGCCTGGCCTCGAAACGTCCCGTGGCGTGATTGAGCTTCAGCAGCAGGCCCTGCTCGCCGACGATATAGAGCTCGTCACCAACCGGCCGGATGGCATAGAGATTGAGCGCACTGGGGTTGTCGGTGTGTTCCATCCAGGGGGTCCAGGTGCGCCCGCCATCCTCGGTGCGGAAGATCAGGTTGAACGCGCCGACGATGTAACCGACCCGTTCGTTCTCGAACCAGACATCGAGGAACGGCTTGTCGGCGCCCTCCTCCGTCATCCGCTGGGCTTCGCCCACCAGGGTCGCCAGGCGCTCGTCGTCCGGCGCGCGCTGCGCTAGGGGCTGGTAGTGGCGGAGCATGGCCGGGCCGACCTGGCGGCCGTCGAACTGCCGCTCCCAGGTCACGCCGCCATCGCTGCTGTGCAGCACCACGCCGTCGTGGCCCACCGCCCAGCCCTGGCTGGCCGAGGGGAAGTGCACGGCCACCAGGTCCGAGCTGACCGGCACGCTGGCCTGCTGCCAACGCTCACCGCCGTTATCGGAGTAGAGAATGTGCCCGCGCTGTCCGACCGCCACCAGGCGCTCGCCGGCACGGGTCACCCCCACCAGCAGGCCGTGCTGCGCGAGGGGACTCATCTGCGCGGGGGTATCCAGGACATCGACGAAGCCCTGCGCCGCCACCGGACGGCAGAACGGCGCACACAGCGCCGCCGCGAGGGCGGCCAACAGGACCCATTTGGAAATGCTCATGCGTTGATCTCGTACGTGGCCATCGGAGCACCGCGAGGCACTCCGATGGCGCGGCGCTGCTATCAGCGGATACCGGCTCCAGCCAGGGATTCGGGGGCCCACTGAGCCTTGGAGAGCGGCTCGATGTACTTCACGCCGCCGTAGGGGCCGTAGACACCCGTGATGTTGTAACTGCCGGAGGCGAAGTCGTAAATCATGTGGTTGTCCGAGTTCGGCGCCTGCGCGTCGTAGCTGTAGGCCATGTGGGCGAAGCCGCCACGGTAGAGCTGGCCACGGGCGTCGTACTCGTCCGAAGCCAGGGCGATCCAGCTGTCCTCGTCGATGTAAAAGGTGCGCTTGCTGTAGATGTGGCGCTTGCCCGGCTTGAGCGTCGCCTCGACCACCCACACACGGTGCAGCTCCCAGCGCATCAGGTCGGGGTTGACGTGATTGGGCGTGGTGATGTCGGCCGCCTTGGCGTGGTAGTTCAGCTTGTAGGTGTTGTACGGAACGTACATCTCCTTCTTGCCCACCAGCTTGAAGTCGAAACGGTCCATCGCGCCGTTGAAGACCCAGGCGTCGTCATAGGTGGAGCTGCCTGCGGAGCCGGGGTTCGGGGTGTCGTAGGCGATATCCGGCGCCAGCTTCACGCGACGCTGACCGGGCAGGTATTGCCAGCCGCGCCGGGCCTTCTCCAGCGGGTTCACCCCGTCGACCAGCAGGATGGCCTCGCCCGCGCGGCGCGCCGGGCCCTGGTAGTAGAGCTTGGTCTTGAAGTAGATGTCCTCGGGCGCGGCGGCAACGTCGTTGCGCTTGGGATCAAACAGCGGGTACTCCAGGTAGGCGTCGCCCGTGGTCGCCAGGGTGGCGTTGCCCGACGAGTCGACGTTCCACGAGTCGTACTTGGAGTTGATCGCGAAACCCTGGTAGCGCAACAGGTGGTTCCACATGGCCTCGTAGCCACTGCCGGGGATCGGGAACGGCACGCCCGGCAGGACGTTTTCCAGCGCCAGCCCTTCGCCCGTGGTGCGGGCCGCGATGGCATTCTTGCGGGTGTTGTCCAGCAGGCGCTGCGGCAGCGCCACGGTGCGGTGGGTGGGGTACACGTCCAGGTGGAAGGACGGGTAGCGCTTGAGCAGCTCGCGGGTCGAGGCGGTGAGCTTGTCCGCATATTGGGCTGCATTCTTGCCGTCGATCACCAGCCGTGTTTTCTCGCTCGCGAAGGGGTCCGCGCGCATCGAGCTGCCGGCCTGGTAACCCGCTGGCGGGGTGGTCAGGCCGCCGCTGTAAGCGGGAATCTCACCGTCGGCACTGCCGGCCTGTTCGGCGCCCACCGGGGTAAGGCTCTGACCGAGCTTGGCAGCCTGTTCCGGCGAAACGGCGGCCTGGGCGACCGCGACCATGGCGAGCGACATCGCGCTGGCCATCAGGGATTTGATAAGGGCCATTTCTGTTCTCCTGGATACGCAGGTCAGAAGGTTGTCTTGAAGGTGAAGGTGACCATGCCACGGTCCTTGAGCTGGGCCGGCACGCCCGCGAAGGCGGTGGTCTGGCCCGGCGTGCAGTTGTACTTGCCGTTGGCGCCCGGGGTGGCGCCGTCGACCGGCGACCCGCAGGTGTCGAACGGGCCGAAGTTGTCCACGTACTTCAGGTCGAAGCGGTACTGGTTGCGCACGTCGGCGCCGATGCCGACGGAATAGCTGCCGGTGTCCTCGTTGCCCCCCAGTTGCACGGCGGAATTGCCGTTGAGGCCCACGTTGTAGGTGGCCGGCAGATATAGGTCGACGCTTGGGAAGACCTGGTACCAGGTGGGCGTGAAGTTGACGCCCAGGACATAGTTGTCGCGGGTGACCTTGTCAACGCCGCGGTACCAGTCCTCGCCCTTGAACAGCTGCTTGTTGTCCGTCACGTCCAGCCAGCGGCTGTAGGCAAGTTCCACCAGCAGCGAAGCGCTGTCCCATGCCGGGGTGTTGGCGAAGGTGGTCAGGCCGTTGACCACCGCGTGGACCGTCTTGCCGCGGGCGACGCCGTTGTCGCCGTCGAAGCTGCCGATGACGCCCGGAGTGCCCGCCGGAGCGCTCGGATTGACGGTGGCCGGGACGCTGAGCAGCGGCATGTTCTCGCGGTAGTTCAAGTCCATGCCGACGCTGACGCCGGCGATGCTCTTGGACAGGCTGATGCCGTAGATGTCGATGTCGTCGACGTAGAACTGATTGTAGCCGCCGACGACGCCCGACATCAGTTGCGGCATGCCCACGGCCGTCGGTTGCAGGACGAGGTTCGGCAGGATGTCGGAGGTCTTGCGGTAGTACAGTCCGAAGGTGCCGTCGAGCCACTCCGGGCTCCACTTGAGCATCACGCCGTAATCGCCGCTCTTGTCGGGCGTGAAGGTATGCCCGCCGGTGAGGCGCAGGAACTGCGGGGCGCCGGGGACCAGGCCGTAGATGGGATTGGGCTGGGCAATCAGCGAGAGATCGTCGCTCCCATGCTGGATGGCATCGTTGAAGCCCAGGTAGGTGCCGGACTCAGGCAGGCGCGAGGCATCCCAGCCGAGGAAGTATTGGGCGCCGAAGGACAGCTCGGGGTTCAGCGTGAAGTTGAGCGAAATCTGGTCGCGCGGGATGAACAGCTCCTTGGCCTCGGTGCCGGGCACCGCCAGGGCCTTGGCGATGTCCAGGCCGGACTGCCCGTAGCTGTTGCCATGGGCGAAGGCCAGGATGCTCTCGCCCCAGTACTGGGTGTGGCTCCCCGCCTTGGCACTGAGCAGCGACTCCTCGCCGATATCCATGCTGCCGAACACGAAGGCATCGAGAAATTCCGAGGACGGCCCGTTGTAGTAACGCTCCGCGTAGCTGCTCAGGCGGTGCGAATCGGGCATGCCGTCCTGCAGCTGGTTGGTCGCCGGGTTGTAGCTGCCGACCTTGTCGTAGGCATGGTCGTACCAGGTGTTGCCGCTCACCCGGAAGCCGTACTGGCGGCGGTAGACCACGTCGAGCTCGTGCAGCACGTCGACACGCTGGGAGACCGGGCTGCCCGCCGAGAAGTTGCGGTTGCCGTCGTTGTTGTTCCAGGCATTCGCCAGCTTGGAGTTAGCACTCTCCACGCGCTGCGCGTAGTTCAGCTTGACCGTGTTGTCGAAGCGTACCTGGAGGTCCTCCACGCCCGTGTCGAAATCGAAAGCGTGCGCAGGCATGATCCCAAGACCGACCAGCACGGCCGATGCCAGCAGGCTCGGCGGTAGGTGGTGACAGGATTTATTGTTCTTATTCTTCATCGTCATCCTCGTTGAGTTGTTGTGACGTTGTTGCAAGCAAGACTTCAAAGGCGCTGGAGAATCGCCACCGTGACCGAGCGCCCGACCGCGGCGCTGTGCTGAAGGCCAGTGCGCGCCCCCGGTACCTGTCGATCTCCAGCCTCACCACGGAGCTGGTGAACCAGCTCCGCCAACTGCGCCAGCGGGCTCGCCCCGGGCACGTAGCCGCATCCAAGCAGTCCACCCGATGGGCAGACGGCGGGCCTGGTCTGGGCGCGAAGCGCAAACCCGGCCATCCCCTCCTCCTCGCACAGACCGAGCGCGGCGCTGGAGACCAGGAAGTCCCCCACGCTCTGGTCGTGCAGTTCGATCACGTCGAGGTCCTCCACGCCGATCCCAGCCTGCGCGCAGGCCTGCTCGGCAGCGCGCCGTGTCGCGGAGCGCCCCAGAAGGTCGAGCGGATTGCCATCGGCCAGTTCGCAAACCGGTTCGCCAACCCGCGTGCAGGTCAGGATGCCCACCCCACCGCGCAAGCCATATCGGGCGGCGAAGGCCTCCGAGCACAGCAGCACCGCCGCTGCGCCATGGGCAGGCGGGCTCAGGTAGGGCGGAAACCATGCCCCCCGCTCGAGTGTGTCTGTGCAGACGCCCGGGTTGAGGCGGGCCTGGGCACGAGCCCGATCCAGGACTCGCTCGAAACACAGCTCGGTGAGCCCCAGGCGCACCTGCAGCCAGTTCATCTGCGCGGCATACAGGGCCGCCGGGTGCTCACGTTGCGCAATCACGGCCAGTGGGGTGCCGGGCCGAATCAGCTCGCCCTGCTCTGCGTGAGGGAAGCCGTCCAGGCCGAAGAACTTCTGCTTCGAAAAGCCCGTCTGCAGGTCCTCGAAGCCAAGGACCAGAATCGCCTCCGCCTCCCCCGCCAGGATGCTGTTGCGCGCGAGGTGCACCGCCGCACTGGCGGATGCCCCCCCATCGCGTATGCAGAACATGGGCAGGCCGGCCAGGCCCGTCTGCGCCAGCAACTGTTCGCAAACCCCAACGCCGCTGTTTGCGCTTGACATGAAGACCTGGTCAACCAGGTCCCCGTCGATTCCAGCATCCTCAAGGGCCATTCGCGCTGCCCGCCCAACGAGATCGAGCAAGGGAGTGCCGGCGCGCGGCGCAGAGAAAGGCGTTACTCCAACCCCTATGATCAGAACTCGTTCCGGCATGCTTGCTTTCCTAGTCAACGACCCGCGGGGAGGCTCCCGTCAGGTTCGAAATCTGTTGAGGGAAAGTATTCTCGGAAGGCGAGGATTCCCCCCCCAACGCCTGGGGGGGCACCTGCGGATGGGCTGAGAAAGGCACACTCGCCCCAATGGGCGTGCGCTGGCGGATCGCTGAAAGTCAGTGAGTCACGGCGCAGAGGCAACGGGCCTGCGGGTGGGATTTGGGATTGGGAGCAGGCTCCTGCGAGCCTGCGAAACAGCCAAGGACTGGCTTGCTGCTCAGGGGTTCACGGAGCGAGATTGAGACACGGTTAGTGTTCCAGCTCCAGGATGCCAAGCATGTAGGCACGGTCCACCACATGCCGGCGTGTGCCCGCCTGGAACTTGCCGAAGAGATTCTTCAGATGCCATTTGACCGTCTCCTCACCGACGTTGAGGGCAAGCGCGATCTGCTTGTTGGTGAGGTTGCGGGCCAGCAGTTGCAGGATCTCCTGCTCCTTGGGTGTCAGCAGCCTGCTGGGTGCCACTTTGGCCACGGGCGCACGAGCCGCGGGCTCCGTCACTAGGCCCTTGGGCGCGGCAGCCGCAGCTCCGGAACTCTCCACGGACAGATGCCAGCGAGCCAGTAGCGGGTGGGTGTCGGCCAGGATGCGGCACATTCCGAATTCCTGCGCCAGACTGTGCGCCTCCTGCAGGCTGGCCAGACCATCGCCCTCCGTCTCGCGCAGCGCCAGAGCCTTGAACAACAACGCCTGAACCCGCTCACGGCCACGCTGCATCCGGCTCGCGAGTTCATGAAGATCCTCTGCGCATACCTGCAGCTCGGACCAGTCCAGTTTCGCCAGCAACAGATAGGCGCGTGCGAGCCCCACCTGCAGACGCAACTCCGGCCCCAGCAGACTGTCGGGATCATCGACGCACGGGGGAGTCACCGCCTCGACCCGTCGCCACAGTGTCTGGCAGGTATCCACCCTGCCCTGCAGCGCGTGCAGGCGAATCTGCTCGCCAAGGGAAACGATGCAGAAGCGAGGAATGTTTCGCTCCTCGCCGAGGGCATGGAGCGCCTCCAGCAGATCGTTGCTCCGGTGCGCCTGCCCCTGCAGTCCGGCCAGGCGCGCCGCCGTGACGAAGCCGTAAACGATGGCATCAGGGCTGGCCAGGCACTCGACCACATCCAGCCTGTTGGCCAACACCGTGGCCGCTTCGCTGAGCTCATTGCGCTCCAGCAGTACCGCCGCCAATGGACAGGCCAGAAGGGTCGCCACCGAGCTGCGACGACCGATGTCCTGCTCGGCGCGATGCAAGGAATTGCGCAACGATTCCAGTGCCGGCAGCATCCGGCCCTCCCAGTGATAAGTGACACCGATTACCCACTCGGCAAACCCCTGAATGGCATCCAGCCCCTCGGTCCAGCTGTAACGAGGCGCCTTGCGACAGATACGACGAGCAATTTCAGGCTGGCCGCGGAACAGGGCCAGGCGAGCCTTGCTGTTGGCCACGATGGCCTGCACCTTGACGGCATCCTTGGGTGGGGACGCAGCCCAGCGGTTGATGATGGCTTGGGACTCGTCGGGATGATCGGAAAAATACGCCGCGGCAGACACGATGGCCGCCGCCTCGCACATGGCCGCCTCGTCGATTGAAGGATCGGCCTGGAGCCTGGCCACCAGTCGCCTGGCCTCCCCCGAGCGATCGCTCATCGCCAGTGCCCACGCCGCAGCCAGGCACATGCGAGGACGTGACTCCACCTCCTCGGCGGGCAGCTCTCCCACCCATTCGATCACCCGGCCAAACTGCCCGCGCAGCATGATTTCATACAGGCATTGCTCGATCATGCCGTAGGCCTGCGCAGGTTGCTCGGCACACAGGTAATGACGCGCAGCCTCTTCGAAAAAACCGCGCGACTCCAGCCATGATGCTGCCCGTTCGTGCAACTCGAAGCGCCACGGCTGAGGCAACCTGGCAATCCGTTGCTGGAGGAACTCGCGCGCCAGCGGATGGATACGCACCCAGTCGCTACCCAGGCCCTCGGAGAAGATCGGCATGCTGGCGCACAAATCGGCCATCCACTTCCCGGCACGCGGGTCGTCGATCAAGGCGACACACAGGTCGGGGTGCAGGTTTTCCGGCAAGGCGATGCACGTGAGAAAGTCGACCTGCTCCGGCTGCAACGTCGCGACCAGACTGTCGACGAAGTAGCGCTGGATGTCGCCGGTGCAAGCCTTGAGATCCTGGATTGCGAGGTCCGGCGCAGCGCTCCTTTCGATAGCGGCAATCGCCAGTTGCAACCCGAGTGGCCAGCCCTCTGTGAGCTCGTGCAGAACCACCTTAAGATCGATGTCGAGACCTTCGCCGAAACGGTTGCCAAGCACCGCGATCGTTTCATCGACACGGAAACGCAGATGCTCAAGGCCCAGGCCAAGGAAAATCCCCCGCGCTTGCAGCTCGGAGGTCTGCAGGTTGAGCCGCCGGCGCGAAGCCATCAGCACGCGCAGATTCGCCGGTGCGTTGCGCAGCAGGTAGGTCAGGGCCACGCGAACGGTGGAGTCCGGCAGCACGTCGACCTCGTCGAGCATGAGCGCCACGTCGCCCCCTAGGTCCGCCACCTCCGCCAGCCATTCCGTCAGCTCCGCCAAGGCATCGGAACGGTTCATAAACTGGCTGGACGAACCGGCGAAAGCCGGCCGACCGCTGGCCACCACCATCGCCGCGCACAGCCCCTGGACGAAGTTCAGGCCGTCGTCACGGGCATCCACGGTCAGCCAGGCGACCACCGCGCCGCGCGAGAGGAGTTCCCGCCGCCACTGGGACAGCAACCAGGTTTTGCCAAAGCCCGCTGGCGCGTGAACCGAGATGGCCGTGCGTAAGGCCAGCTCATCCATCTCCAGGCTCAAGCGCTCACGTCGGTAGGCCGCCTTGTGACTCCTCGGCGGCGTCGTCTTGAGTACCAGTTCAGGCTTCATTCTTTCCACTTGTAGTGCCTCGGACAGGCAGATGCTTCTGTGCCTTTCAGCTTTGCTCCAGGCAATGACGCTCGGCCAAGCCGTCATCGCTGACGGCAGACAGCCTTCTCGCAGGTCACCAGGAGGATAGCCAATGGCGCGGCAAACTTTGGATGGGCGAGCAGCGGATGGGAGCAAGAAGAGAATCGCAAGGACCTGCGACCTTGCGATCCGGGGTATTGCACAGGCCCCACTGCATGCGCAGCGGGGCCTGCTTCGGGGCACTACTCCACCTTGTAGATCTGCGGCGGAGTCCAGGTGCCATCCAGGATGGAGAGGCCACTTTCCTTCGGCCAGTACATCCGCATCATCGGGATGAACTCACCCTTGGGCGCAGGCAGCCAGTTGGCTTCCTTGTCCTTGCCGGGAGACTCGTGCTGGAAGTACAGGGTCAGCGAGCCGTCGGCGTTGTAGTGCAGATTGTTGCGGGCGCTGACGGTGAACTTGTTCAGCGGGTTCGGCACGAACCACCAGCCCTGGTCGATCTGGTACATGGTGATGGACCAGAAGCCGTTCGCCGGAGGCGTCTGGCCCTTGGCGAAGGTCAGCGTGTATTTGTTCTGGCCCTCGAGCTTCTGGCCGGTGCTGTCGACCAGGGTGTAAGGATAAACCGCGTCCTTTTCCAGGTTCGCTGGCCAGCCAAAGGCTGCAACCACGGCGCGCTTCATGTAGTCGGTACCGTACACGCCAAGGCCCGAGGTGAAGGTCCAGCCTTTGACTTGACGACCCAGCGTGGATTGGTTCGCACCGATTTCCTTCAGGGCGACCTGCGGCAGATCAGCCAGCTTGGCCTGCAGGGCCGGGTCCAGATTGGTGAGCTTGAACGGCTTGCAAGGCTCGATACCAAGCTTGGCCATGCGGGCCAGCATGGGCGCGTCCGCAGCGGCCGGTGGCGCGTCCTTGCACATCAGGTCGGCAAGCTTGTTGAAGTAGCCCTCGGTGCCCATGGCCAGGATCACTTCCTGCGGCTTGTCGGTCATACTGAAGCCCGGGTTCGGGTCCACGGCGGGCGCCTTGGGCGTATAAGGCTTACCCCAGGCCGAGAGCGGGGTGAGCTTGAGCTGCCCCTGCAAGTCATTTACCGCTGCGTAATCCTGATCGGTGCCATTGGCGTAGGTCCGGCCAAGAATCAACATCTTGCGCGTAGCCGAATTTATCTGCGTCATGCCCTCTGGCACCTTGCCTTCCCAACCCGGCCCGGTCAGCAGGTAATTCGCCGCGGCATCGCCGGTGGTGCGCGCGCCGGGGGAATCGAAGATGTCCATCCAAAGGTTGTACATCGGCATCAGGTAATAGCGCTTGCCCATATTGGGCTGGCTGAAGACCTGCGGTTCACTCAGGTCCACCCAGGCAGCCGAATACAGGGTATCGGCGTTAGGTGCAGACACACCGCGATAATCTGCCGGTGGATAGCGCTTCACATTGGCAAACTGCCCCATGGGCGCGTGCATGTTGCTCACCTTGTCCACGTTGGACATCTGCACTCGCGTGACCTCGGTGGTGATCAGCGAGTAACCATAGACATAGGCGTCTTTGGCGATCTGCAGTAGCTCTTCCTGATCGCTGGCCGACGAGTAGCCAACCTGGCTGAGGCTGATGGCGGAAGCCAGCATGGCCGTTGACATGACTCTCATATGCATTCTCCTTGGCTATGAGATTGACCTGTATGCATCGTGATCCTTCGCAGCTCGGGCAGCGTCACCGTTGCGGCAGGCGAAGTGCCACCGCAGAGAGGTTAGCCATCGTTGCCAGAATCACCGCCCCGAAGCACTCGCTTTCTGCTGATCGGCAAGCTATGGACGCCTGAAAAACGGACCTAGGTCAATTGGCTACGGGAGCCGCGCTGGATAAAAAGATGGGCCGACTCTACTGCAGCCGCCGGAAATGCATCTTGCAATTTCGGACACCCACGCGGCCCCCGTGGGTGTAACATCCCGGTCCATACGAACAAGAGCAGACAGAGGCACTCCGTGCGTCCCGCTACTGCCGACTCTCCAACGGTACTCCATGAGAGCGTCGCCGCCGATCACGACGCGGCGGAGGTCGTCGTCCCGCGTGAGCGCTCAGGCCAGGGTGTCCTTGATTTCGCCTTGCCAGGTTGCAATCCCAACGAGGTCAGCACGGGGCCCGTGAAGGCACTTCCGCAGGTCATCGCCTCGCTGGGCGGCAATCCGCATCGCGTATTCGCTGCCGCGGATATCGACCTGAGCAGATTCCTCAACGACCAGGAACAGCGCCTAGACTACGTCGAAACCGCCCGCCTCTTCTCGATCGCCATGGGACATACGCAATGTCCCCATCTGGGAATGCTGGTAGGCCGACGCGTCAGCCTCGACTACCTGGGCCCCGTGGCCCAGCTCATGCACTCGGCCGCCACGGTCGGCGATGCCTTACACGACCTTGTCATGCACGCGCAATTGCATGATCGGGGTTCAGCACTGATGCTGCTCCCCCTCTCAGAGCAATTCAGCCTGTTCGGCTATGTGATTCACCGCCACGATCTGGCAGCCCCCAAACCGCTCATCGATACGGCAGTGATGATCGGCCTGCAGATCATGCGGGAACTGCTCAGCCCCACCTGGACGCCCGTAAGGGTGCAGCTGGCCTATCGCAAGCCATCCGACTCCGCGGCCTATCCGCGAGCCTTCCGCTGCCCCGTGCGGTTCAACGCAAACGTGTCGGGATTTGTGATCATCAACCAACAGCTGGGGCAACGGCTCGGAACTGCGGATCCGCGGCTGCACCAGTCGCTGCTCGGCGCCTTTGCAGCCGCCGATGGCCTGACTATCTCGGACCGGATCAGCCATCAGCTTCCCACCCTGTTACTAGCGGGCAAGGCCCGGTCCGAACAGATCGCCAACCGGGTCGGCTTGCACATACGGACGCTGCATCGACGCCTGGAGGCCGAAGGAACTCATCTTCAGCAACTGGTCACCGCCTCACGGCAGAGCCTCGCCTTCCAACTCCTGACTAATACGAACCTGCCCGTGTCTCTGATTGCCCAGTCACTGCAGTACCAGGACCCGAATGCATTCTCCCGCGCGTTCAGAACCTGGACCGGGTCATCGCCGCAGCAGTGGAGAAACGCATCGCAAGGGGTTGAGTAGATCGACGAGAGCAGACCGGCCCATCAGGAGTTAACCAGTTCGGGCGGACCTGGTGGCGGAGAGGGACTTGAAACAGGGCACCTGGCTGGAAAGGGCCAGGTGCCATCCGACCATCCGACTTATTGCTTGCACTGCAGCGCCAGAATCGACTTGGCCAGGGCCCATGCTCGGCCATCTAATTATAGGTTTGGCATCCTTCGTGGCCATCACCTAAGACGCGTTCTCCAGCTCGGTGTCGGCGCCCTTGCACACGACCTCCAAATGTCAGTGTTCGCAGTTTGTTCTAATCATTCAGGAGAAGCTGCGGTTGCTCTCCGATGGGCTTCGTTAAGCAGGTACGCCTTCGCCATGCGCGCCAGATGCTGTTACACGCCTTGCCCGGCATAACCGTGGAGGCAGTCGCCTCACAATCTAGGTTCAGCAATCTCGGTAATTTCGCAATGGACTACCGCAGAGCATTCACAGAGCGTCCATCGAACACCTTGAAGTCGACATGAGATTTCTATTCAAGTTGAGTGGGATGCGATTTGACTCTATGGGAGCTTAAGTCTACCGAGCAATAACTACACACGGCTGTTAAGCGGCAGGGCTTACGCTACAAGATTTGGAGCAGAGCTGCTTCGACAGGAGCACAGTTTAGTTGTACCGTCTGACTCCCAGACCCGGCCGGCAATCCGCAGCACTACATACGCCCCTTCCCTGTTTCCCCAGTCCATTCTTGGCCTGCCTT
Organism: Pseudomonas sp. SCB32; assembly: GCF_009189165.1. NCBI lineage: Bacteria > Pseudomonadati > Pseudomonadota > Gammaproteobacteria > Pseudomonadales > Pseudomonadaceae > Pseudomonas > Pseudomonas sp. SCB32. The sequence continues at coordinate 3,032,207 of NZ_CP045118.1, read as the reverse complement.
GGCTCGTCGACCGCTCATCTAGCATGGAATTTTCCTACACGCCTGCGGCACTTTCCTTACACCCATTGCTTACGGACAACCTTAGGATGCCTCCGCTTTAACGGCTTGCCCCTAGGTACATCAACATGCGTCCTGTCCGATGGATTCCTTTACTCTGGCTCTGTGCCATAAGCACAGCCGGCACCGCATTTGCCGACGATCTCGGCGTGCCGTCATGGCGCAAATACAAGCCTGCCGCATTGACGACTGATGATGGCCTGTCGAGCTCTGTGAAGCGTCGCCCGTCGAAGGATGCACTGCATCCTATCGATACGCAGCGCATCGTCAGCCGTGCACACGAGTTGATTGGTACACCTTACCGTTGGGGAGGCGATAGCTCGGACAAAGGCTTTGACTGCAGCGGCCTGCTTGTTTACCTGTATCGCAGTATTGTGAACCACGAACTGCCTAGGACCACCGCCTCAATGCTTGCCCAGCGGCATAAAGAGGTCAGCCGTGACGAACTACGACCAGGTGATGCCGTGTTTTTCAATAGTAACGGTGAAGGACGGATAAGCCATGTCGGTTTGTACGTCGGCAACAGCCGATTCATCCATGCCCCGAGGCGGGGCAAAGCCGTGCGCATCGACTCAATGGACAACAGCTACTGGCAGCGTAGTTATACCACGGCACGCCGCTTCCGCGGGTAAGCCTGTCCATGAAGCAGCTCAATAGTTCTCACAGTCTCAGGAGTGGCCGTTTCATTACTCAGCTTCTCAGTCAGACTCAGCGCATCCAGCTTGCGGACAGCTGAGCATTAACGGACTCCGTGCAAATAATTGACTTTATGGGAGATAGTATGGGGCTGACATCAGGCTCACTTCACCCCTCCGCTTGCCCTATGCTGGATACCGGTGAGGCGCCGGAAATTAGTTTCCGCCAATGACGTCAGCTCCCAATCATCTGCGAAGCTGATTCAACCTGGGGATTTCGATAAGGTCTAGGGTGTACAAGCGCCTGCAAAAGGCATCAGTTGGATATGAACGCGACGGTTAGCCCTACGCCCGCTCTCGGTGTCGTTATCAGCGATGGGCTCGCCGGCCCCTCTGCCTTGGACGATGAAACAGTCATCTGGGATATCCCCCATCTGCTGCATCCAACCCTTCACCGCTTCTGCGCGAGCGCGCGAAAGTTCGAGGTTTCGCTCCGAGCTTCCAGAAGAATCGCTGTGTCCGGTGATGACGATCATCCAGCCAGGCTGTGCCTTGATATTGATCAGGCCGTTGATTAGCACTTTGGTGGAACTCGATTTGAGCTCTGCGCTACCTGGGGCAAACAACAGCAGATTGTCCAACTGTACGGGATCGGCAACTGTTGGCTCCAGCTCTGCAGACGGTTTCAGCGTCGATGACAAACCGCCGAGACGCTCCATCCCCCAGAACAAAGCAGTCACCATGGCTACAACCACCATCATCAATAGCCACGGCCTGAATGCTCTTCTCCTGACTTCTGGCGGTACGCTATCAGCAGAGTCCAACTTGAGCACCACCACGGATGGCAGCGAATGCGGCGGGGCGCTCACGGCCTTCCGGGCATTGGACGTCACTCTCCCGCCTGGTGCTGCTACCTGGCGCTCAGTTAGGGAGGTTACACGCTGAATCGAACTCTGTAGCTGCTTGCGCAGGGCCTGAAGAGTCATCAGGGGAGCCCCGGCCTGCCCCTCCAGCCATTCGCTGAGCCGTCTCATCCCACCATCCAGGCTGCGGAGTATCGGTTCGTGCGCGAAGGTGAGTTCCTGCCGGCGCAAAAGCGGCTGCCATTGAGCGAATAACCAGGTGAGAATTTCCAGTCTCGCCGGCAGAGCCGGAGGCCACAACCGATCCCCGTCTTGTATCAACAGTCGATTGAGCAGGCACAAACCATCGTCCATACCTTCCAGGCCATGCAATTGGGCGCGGGCCAACGCGAACGCGGCGGCCGACTGCAACTCCACACCGTGCTCGCGGAACAGCGTCAAGCACAAACGCTCCACGCATGGCCAGTCCACGTCTGGGCGTGCTGGGTGGTTCAGCTTGGCCAGTTCCATACCTAGCGCATCGAACTCGGGGCACTCATCGAGATTACTGCCTAGGCTCAAGCGCTCCTCGAACAATGTCGTCATTCGGCTTCCATGTCCGTTAATTCGGGTGACGCACGGTCATCCAAGGATACGGGACCTGCGTATTACCAGGCAGCAGATAAATGCCCTATGAGTCCCGGAATCATGCGGGCTACAGCATCAGAACGACGTCCACAGCCACTAGACCCGACTCGTAAGGCGCTGATCGTGAAAAAACCCTCTTACATCGGTTACGGGACAATGTAAGAGGGTTAGCTTCTCCATCTCAATGCATGCCCTATTCCATGGACTTGCAACGCCAAGATAAGGCATGCGAGCTGCATGCGAAGTAGGAAACTGCCTCAAAAGTTCCGTGATAATTCTGAAATCAATTCTGGGGCGGATTTGCATTGCACTTGGCCATCCGTTTGCATTCGCTCTGACTACCGATTGCATCGGATTTGACCAGAACGGTCTGAAACTATGATCGGCAGAGAACGGCCCAGGCCGTGTAAAAACGCAGCGGGTGTGGGCCGCGTCGTAGATGAAATCATCGCGGCCAAAGCGACCCGCTGCGGCGGCCGAGGTCTTGGCCTTGGGTACGAAGGCGGTGATGCCAGCCTCGTGGCAGGCGAGGATTTCCTCGCCCTTGAAATAGCCCCGGTCGGCGACCACTGAGAGTTCCTCGACGCCCATGCCTTCCCGCGCCTGCGCGGCCATGGCACTCAGTTGGTCACGGTCAACGCCGTCGTTGGTGACTTCGTGCGTCACGATCAGGTGATGCTTCGTATCGACTGCTGCCTGCATGTTGTAGCCAACCAGGCCGCTGCCGCGCGTCTTCATCGAGCGGGCATCAGGATCGGCCAGGGAGTTCTGCTTGTCTGGGGTGGCCTCAAGCTGGGTCTCGATGGCCTGGAGTTCCTGCATCTTGGCTTTCAGCGCCGCGATCTTGTTGTGCAAGCGTTCGGCCTTGGCCTACCCCACCGCAGGCTCTTGCCGATCGGCAGTGTCCAGCGCGGTGAGGTAGCGGCTGATGCTGGATTCGATTTCCGCCATCCGCCGTTGCAGCTTGGCGCTGGTGAAGTTGCGGTCGCGATTGTTGACCGCCTTGAACTTGCTGCCGTCGATGGCCACCAACGCCTCGGCGAACAGACCGAGCTGCTGGCACAGAACCACGAACTGCCGGCAGGCACCGCGAATGGCTTTGCCGTTGTCCTTGCGGAAGTTGGCGATGGTCTTGAAGTCCGGCATCAAGCGCCCAGTCAGCCACATCAGCTCGACGTTGCGCTGTGCCTCACGCTCAAGGCGGCGGCTGGACTGGATGCGGTTGAGGTAGCCGTAGATGTAGATCTTCAGCAGGGCGGCAGGATGGTAAGCCGGTCTGCCCGTTTCTGCGGGGACGACCCCGTCAAAACCGAGTCGGCCGAGGTCGAGGTCATCGACGAACGCATCGACCACCCGCACCGGATTGGTGTCTGCGACGTAGTCATCCAGGCTCTCGGGCAGCAGTGTGCTGTGGCCTCGATGTTCTCCCTGGATGAAACGCTTCATGGCTAGCCCTGCTGAGTTTGACTCCATCAAATCTCAGCAAGGTCGATGCCAATGTTTTTACACGGTCTGGGCCAGAAGCAGACGTTCTGCCTGCATCTCTTGCCTGAGATCCGGTGCCCAGTTAGAGCGAGAAGTATCAAATCGAACGACGTCGATTTGCACCGGCCAGACGGCCGACCGGCTCAAGCTCTTTGCCTCTTTCCAAGCCAACAGCGATGATGCGTCGCTCCATCTCTGTTACCTCACCAGCCAGCCTCCTGGCGTCAGCTTCAAACTCGGCAATTCGGTGCTTCAGGTCCTTTCGGCGCTTTCTCGACATACAGACCTCCCAAAACAGAACTGTACTTCAGGGTAGCCGCTTTTTGAGTGGCCACTGAGTGTTGGAGATCGCTGCCGCCCATCCACCGGAGTAATCATCAGGAGGTAATCAGCCACTCAGGGACGCACGTTATGGGTCGTTCTCTGCCGATCATGGCCACTCGTGTGATGGTCAGATCCAATGCAAATGCTTGGTCAAGTAAGTGCAATTGCGCAATTGGGCGCCGACCATTTAATTCGTCGCGGCCAGGCTGCTCGCCTACCCCGCCTCTGCATGCTGCCATACGACTAACGGGCACGTTATGGACTCGTGCTTACTGGCTCAAATGACGAGTTGGCGTTCTACGCCATATAAAAAAGCCCTCTTGCACCGGCTGCGGGCGATGCAAGAGGGCTTTGGCTCCCCATCTCAAACAGGCCCTAAGTCCGTGGGCCTAGCGGTAAAGGTACGAGGCTCTAAAGAGCCGTGGAATCAGAAATTTCCCAAGTTGATTGATGGAATTTCTGCCGTCTACAACAAACGGCAGAGGGCGCTCTCCTCTCATGCGGAGGACAGGTTTTTAAATCAATGCGCATAGAATTCTGTTCCCTTTAACTAGGGCAGCAGGTAGTCCATGTGCTTCAGGTGGCGAACGAGAACTTTCCTCTCCGGCGCCAGAGAGGTGCCGAAGGTCATACGCGCACCGTCACGCAGCTCCACGTCCAGGCTGTATTCCAGTTGCCCCGGGCGAGTCTGCGACAACAGATCAATGCGGATGTCCGCCAAGCGCGGCTCGTACTTGAGCAGCATCCGCGTCATCGTGCCAATCAGGCCATGTGCGCTGCCCGGCATACCATGCAGGATCTGGCTCATGTCCGGCAGGCCGTAGTCGGGCAGATGGCTGAGGGTGCCTGCCCGGCAATTGAGGATGCGCTGCAGGTTGTCCAGCACTGAAAGCAGGGATTGATCCTCCTCGCGCACCCGATGCAGATCGAGCTCACCGGTGAAGTTCTGCAACAGCAGCTCGTAGAGCGACGGACTCTGCTCACTCACCACCAGGAATCCTTCTGCGGAAGCGATACGAGGTTTAGGCGGTTGTCACCCAACTCGATCACCCGTGGGTAATCTGGGTCCAGCTCATCGCGTGCCAGTATTAGACGCCAATTCCCCTCTTGCCTATCAGGAGCGCGAAATAACGCAACCACGGCGACGAACTTCGTCTCATTGGCCAGCGCGGCATTCAGTTGTGCTCCCTCCCCTGGCTTCAAGACGAGCCAGTGCTCGTCCAGCAAGTCCTCTGCCAGCACACTACTGCTGTTGCTTAACAGACTCGGGTAGTCCGCCTTGTCCAGTGCCTTGTCATCCTTCAACTGATAGATACGCACCAAGGTCGATACCGACAGTGCTGACATATCAGCAGACGAAGTGTTCAGCGCAGTGCGGGCATTGAAGTCCAGGTGCAGGACTTTGACCTGCTTGTAGAAAATTCCATGAGCTATGGAGCTTCCACCATCCACCGCGCGCTGGGTGAGCCCACAACCACTGAGTAGGAGACCGAATGCGGTGGCCGCAAGCAGAGTCCTAGAAACGGTATGCGACATGCTGTGTCTCCCTATGCTTCATGTTTTCGCTCAATCCCTGGTAGCGCCCCAGATTGACGGTTATGCACGACTGCCCGGCGTCGGCATCGAGCCCCAGTACGCCCGTCAGCCCCAGCAACACCGGGGCGCCGCCCAGCACTGGCTGCGCCAGGCATTTCACCGGCAAGGTAAGCTGCAATTTCGCGGTGCATCGCCACCCCAGGTACACCCGCAACAGCACCAGCAGATCGCTGTGCAGTTGGCTTCCCGGCAGCCAGCCTTGCGCCTCGGCAAGGTCCTCGGTCACCAGCTCCAGACGCACCTGGCTATTGGCATCCGCCCCCACGGCGCCCAGCGGCGTGCCCTGGGAGAGGCTGACGGGTCGCTCTTTCGACAGGCTGGCAGGTTGTGCCAGCGGCACCTTTCGGGGCCAGTGCGCAGTCACACGTGCCTGTGTGTTCGGCGCCAGCAGCTTCACCAGTGCGCTGATGCCCTCGGCATTGCGGGTCGGCAGGCGCATCACGCTGAGCAAGGCGAGGAAACGCGATACCGGCGTGGCGATGTGGTTCGCCGTCCCCGGAATACCCAGCCCGATCAGCCCGAGCAGGCATTGCGAGGTGCTATCCGTGCCACCGGCTTCGAAGGTGGCGGGATAGGAGTACTTGCGCCAGATGCGGTAGAACTGGGTGAAGATGCGGTGGTTGAAGATGTCGAGGAAGGCCTCCAGCGCCTCGTGCCCCTCCCGGCGCTGGGTAATGTCGTCCAGGTAGGCAGTGGGCAACGGAGAGTCGACGCCGTACAAACCGAGCAACCGGGTACGCACCGTGGCGGGGCGCTCGGGATACTCCTCGTCGAACTCAATGGCCTTAAGCTCGCCAGCGGGAAACGCCATGCCGGGGTGCGGACGAAAACGCACAGCATCGTCGCTGGGCCGTGTCGTGGTCCCCAAGGGGGGATTGTCCGGAGCCGCCGCTTCGATCAACTGGCAGAAGCGGTACAGGTTCGCTTCGGACACCCGGCCCGCCAGCCTCTCCAGCAGACCGCTGGCCTTCAGCCGGGGATACGCTGACTGTGGTTTTCGGTCCATCGTAGGCACTTACCGGTAGGTTGCAGGACCAGCGTGAGCTGGTTGAACAGGTGGATATCGGCGTACAGGGCAAAGAAGCGATTGAGCATCTCGCCGAACAGACTGATGTCGCCCTCGCCACAGAAACCGTTGGCATCCAGCGTCACCTCGATGTCCACGCCGCGCAGCAGGAAGCCCTTCTCGAAGCGCTGGATCAGGTGATGGCGAACCTCGACGATGGCTGCCAGCCGGCGGCGGTTCAGCTCGCTGTGGGTCCAGTCGTACAGCGCCAGGGTGCCGCGCAGCACTTCGGCGTTGTCCAGCATCGGCAGGAAGTTGGAGCCCAGGTGACTGAGCACGCGCCAGTGGAAGCGGTCCTGGTTGGGCGGATAGCACGGCAGGGTCGGCGCACAGAGATTGCGCACCTTCAGGCCCATCAGCGGCGTCTTCACCAGTGAGTCCAGCAGGGTGCTCTGCAGCGCCTTGCGCGGCAGTTGGCCGTTGGTGCCGGTAAGGCGCAGTGACAGGCTTTCGCTCTGGCTCAGCCGGTCGGCATCGAAGCCCTCACCGCCAAGAATCAGCCAGGTGTCGTGCATACCGTTCGCCCCGCGCTTCATCCGAGTATGGAAGTAGCGCTCCGGCGCTTCGTCACGCAGCATGCCGCCCTTGTGGCGGAAACTGGTGAACGGTACGTAGTCACAATGCGATGAGTGTTTGGACGAGGAGACGCCGTCCACCGAGTAGATTTCAGTGTGCCCGTCCTGCAGGCGCATCGGCCGCAGCAGGTAATCGGTCTGCAATGGCGACAGCGTCAGGGGGTCGGCCTCGAGCGGGAACAGGTTGATCACCGGCACCGCGTGCAGCCGTACATGCTCGGCGCTCACCGCGAACTCGTGCGCCCACTGCTCGCTCAGTACCACCTCGAGTTCGAAGCCTGAAAAGCCCGGTGCAATCGGCATCTGCTCCAGCCCGCAGAGCGTGACGAACATGAACTTCTCGCGGAAGGTGAAATACTCCAGCAGCAGTTGATAGCCGCTGAAGGCGCCGTCCCCCTTGGGCCAGAGGCGGTCGTCCTCGCCAAACCCCTTCGGGGAGAAATGCCCGCTCAGCTTCAGCCGGTCGGGCTGGCCCGGTACGCGGACATACAGCGTTTGCGCCTTCAGCGTCAGGGCATGGTGCAGTGCGCAGGCCAAGGGAGCGTCGGCATTGAGGTACAGCGGCAGGCGGCTCAGATCGATCTGCGACCAGTCCGCCAGGGGACTGCAGGCAAATCGCAGGTGCAGGACCGAGCGCCCGTCCGGCTCACTGGTCACCCGCACCGAGTCGATGGTCATCGGATACAGCGTGACATTCAGGGTGGTGGTATAGCGGCAGCGCGTACGCCGCGGCCCCACCGGCTGCGACATGACCTCGAAGCCCTGCGGCACCGCCTCGCAGCGCTTCATCTCGCGATAGTCCGGCGTCAACTCGACCACCGACAGCGACGGAATGGTGCGCAGATAGTGCGGCCACAGCAGGCTCACCAGCCCCTCGGTCAGCTCCGGCAGATCGTCATCGAGCTTCTCGCGCAGACGCCCCATGAGGAACGCGAAGCCCTCGAACAGCCGTTCCACGAAGGGATCGCGGGCGCCGGCCTTGTCCAGGTTGAGCTGCGCGGCCCGGTCAGGGAACGCCTCGGCGAACTCCTTGCCCGCTTCGCGCAGGTAGCGCATTTCGGCATCGAAATAACGCAGTGTCAGATTGTCCATGCTCACCGTTATAAATCCGCGAAGTCGCTCAGCCGCACAGCACGGCCGAGCGAACAGGGTCGATCGCGACCAGGGCGGCCAGCAGGCCTTCCATGCGTCGCGCCAGGGTGGTCTTGTCGGCATCGCTGCGCTGGGATTTCTGCCGCAACAGCTTGAGCAGGCGCGCCTTGACCTCGAAGCCCAGCCCCGGCTCCCAGGCACTCAGGCCCTGCTGCTGCGCAACGGCATCCAGCTCGCTCAGCAGGTGGATCGCCAGGTCGCTCTTGCCATACTGCTCGGCCACCCGCGCCATCAGCAGGCGCAGCAGCCAACGCTGCCGCCCGGTCGTCGCATCCGGGCGCGCGGCCAGCCAGGCCAGGGCGGCCTCGACCCCATCGCTGTCAGCCTGGGCCAGGGCTTCGCTTTCCAGAGCCAGAACGTCGTCCACCACGGCAGTGGTCGTGACGGCAGTAGACATCCATTGAGCCGGCTTATTGCCACTCACCTGCTGGATGATCCATTCGCGCGTAGGCTCATCGGCGAAGGGCGTGCCATCGCTCCAGCGCAACTGTTCGATGCCCGGCAGGCGTTCAAGGAACATGCCCAGGTCGCGCTTGATGATGTCCGCCCAGCCCTCATAGGGAACGCCCAGCTTGCTCAGGCTCTGGCAGAGGTACCACTGCAGGTCCAGCCAGAAGTGGTTCACCCCTTCGGCATACATGCGCTCCACTTGGTCCAGCAATTCGGTCCAACTCTGCTGCAGGTATAGGCGCTTTAGTTGCGCTCGGTACTCCGTGCGTGGAGGTACCAGGCGGGTATGACCGTTGGCCTCCTGCGGTGGCGATTGATGCACCGTGTCCCAGCGAAGGCTGGTCAACAGGCGATGGGCGGCCAACCAACCCTGGGGCTGATCACGCAAATAGCTGGCCAGGGCCTTACCGCTGTCCAGCAGGTCACGGCCGGACTTGATCGCCGACAGCACCGGCGCCGCCGAGTGTGGCGTGGGTTCGGTGTGCGCCGCGCTATTTTGCGGAACCAGCGCATTCACGCCGCCCGATTGGGTGAGGCGAGCAGCCAGTGCCGAATACAGCGATCCTAGGGCTGGACGGTTGATTTCCGGCCAACTGGAAAAGATCTGTTCCAACCAGGCCAGCGCAGCCACTGTGCGCTGCGCCTCCGCCTTGACCACCTCGGGGAACAGCGACAGGCTGTCCAGTACCTTGCCGCTGGCCACCCATTCCAGGGCCATGCGCCGGCTGTTCGGGCGCTCCGGCAACACCTGTTCGCCGAATCGTTCGAGCAGTGCCGCCAGCAACTCCAGACCATCGGCGAGACCCGCCTCACCATCGCGTTGCGTACGCGCCCAGAGGTAATAGGTGGCAATGCGCAAATCCTTGCAGCGCTGTTTGAGCAGTTGCTCCGCCAGCCCGATGACTCGCTCCACATCCGCACCGGAGAGCTTATTGACCTCCTCGCGCATGAACTGGAAGTCATCGTCATAGCCGGGGTCCTCCCCCGCCAGCGCATCGGCACTGATCGCGGCCAACCAAGGATCCCAGGCCGTCGCCTGGGTCTGCGCCAATGCCACAGCGTCCTGCCCCTCCAGGCAAGTCGAAATCAAGCCTTTCAAACTCATTGGTACGCCCTATGTCCTTTCATTGCTTCCCTGCAAAATCACGTGGCTTGTGCGTTTGGTCTCGATGCCAAGCTGCAGACCCAGCCTTGGTTAGGCTCATGTGGTGGCAGACTGGGCACCAAGTCCCTGAGCGCACTGGGATATAGATCGCACGCCAGGTAGATGTGGAACTGGCAGCCGTTATCGAGCAGGGTCAGGCGCGGTTCGAGGGTTAGCTCGTACTGTGCCTCGTCACGCGATGCCGACAGGCGTTTGAATCCGGTGGTCACGCCGTGCGGCGTGCACAGCGGTGGTACCACGGGTGGTGTGTAACCACGAAGGGTGAACTCAGGAGGCGCCTCGCGAAGGTTGAAGATGCCATCCTTGCCGCGCAGGCTCTCAGCAGGAATATTCAATTGAGGACTGGTGACTTCGATGCCATAGCGGAAGGTTTCGCTTAGCTCCTCGTGGCCCTCGAAGGCCAATACATCCAATTGCGCATCGAGGCCATCGACACGGAGGGAGTGCCAGCTATGGTCGAAAAGCGTGCGGAGCTGGTTAAGCATGCGAGTGGGTCTCCCTGACTCCTCTGTACCTAGGCATCCATTGCGCTATTCGCTGCAAAGCACGGGTGGCTGGCTCAACTATCGAGTGCGTACCGGATTTAGCTGCGGCAGGACATAGCGGTCCTCTTCGCCAGGCCCTACGCGACTACCGGCGCGAATCTCAGGTGAGATGGATTAATGAAAAATCCCTCCTGCCTCGTCTTTAAACGATGCAGGAGGGCTAGTTCACTCACAGAGAGCAGTCCCTTGGCGAGGAGAAGGAGGGACTGCCCGATCACGCTACAGAAAGGCTATACGCCCGCGCTATCAGGCATTTCCGTAATACGTGCGAAGGTTTTCTGGGCTGCTCGTAAGCAGTTTCCGGTCAACTTGATAGAAGGCCGCGTTGAGTAGGCGGCACGGCATCCAATCAGAATGGGTATTCGCGCTCCGACACAGGCAGCAACGAAACCAGCGCAGGGACAGCGGTAGCTCAACGCACCGGGAGGCGGGATTGCAAGTGCTCAGCCGGCTGATCAAGGCCGGGGATCGAATGAGAAACAAAAAAGCCCTCTTACACCGGACGAGCGGGTGGTGTAAGAGGCTTCACTCAGCTTTGCAGACTACAGGTCCTAATCCGTGGTCCTGTCATGAGACGATATCGAATGCTAGCTGTGCGGCAGAATACGAAAATTCCCAAGAGAGCCAAGGCGCTTTCCGAAGATCGGTCTGGCGTCGCTACGTCCTCCTGGCATGCGCGTCACACTTTGCGGGCCCGCCAGATCGACCACTCCACGATCAGGAATGCTGCCAGCCCACCCGATCATCCAGAAACCAGAGGGAACGGATAACCTGGAAGCATCTTTAAAGATGGCTGCATGGGCACTTACGCAGGCGTAGCCTCGACCTCTATCACCCGGAAACGATCACCGTCCTGACGCACAAAGTAGCCGGCTCGGATTATCCCTAACAGGGTATCGCCAGCCATCACCCTCCAAGCCGTCAACGTGATTACCTTTCCGCTCCTTGATGCTTTGACGAATCCATCCCGAATCAGGAGCCAGAATCCGGGCCAACTGATTCGGCTCAGCCACAGGCGGCGTCGCGTCGCGGATCCCCCGGCACCTGGTAGTCTCGGAGCTCGGTCACGGACGAGCGAATCGGCTGCGCGTCTTCGCTGTGATAAAGCACCAAGCTGCTGGTAACTTCACGCAGTTGCGCAAGGGACAACGGCTTGTCCAGTACCTGCAGCAGCGGCACGCGATTTTTCCACGCCCACTGGTACAGGCCAGTCTTCTCCTCGACGCTATAGTTCCCGGCCAGCACGAACTGGCGGAAGGCGTTGCTCTGGCTGAGGATTTTCAGGCTCATCAGCTCGCTGGCGCCGGGTGCGAAGTCATCATGAATGAGCAGGCTGTAGCGCTGCTGGCTGGAGAGCGCCTTGCGCACCTCGTCTAGGTCCTGACAAAGGCTTAGGTGATAGAACTCCAGGCGATTCAACAGCACGCTGTAGTCCAGCAAGCGGCCCGGATGCGAACACAGCACCATGGCTCGACGCGAAATGGCAGTCATATCGTTGGCCCTCTCGGAGGTTTCGACAGGGCCAATCTAACGGCGTTCTGAAAGTGTTCTTATCAGACAGGTCTGATATGTACGTAGCCAATGGACTACTACACAAGCGGAAAGCCCTTCCTCGTCGCATCAATACCACCACGCCATCTTGCTCAGCCGAATCGCGGTAGCTGGGGGGACATCCGACTCGTGGCGATGACTCTTGCCCACTTCGCTGCGTAAGTTGTCCGGCGCCACAATCTCTGGCACTACACCGAGAAAGAGAAATAACGCGCGTACCAATCTCGGAGCGGGTGCGTCTGATACTTGGCCACTCGGTATGGAGGCTGGCCTATTCCCATGAGTCGGCCACGGCGTAGGGAGCCGCTTGCCCTCCCCTCACATCGAAGATATTTGCTGGTAGCTTGAAACCCCGCAGCTGCAGCAAAGCCAGCGGGCCGTTGCCCAACTCGGTGCGCATCTGCCAAGTCAAAGGCAGCTTATCCGGCGCGGTCAGCACTAGTTCAAAGCGCGTGTTGCTGTCGTCCAGAGTGGTGACCTTGGCCTGTTCGAGCAGGCGGATCAGGCCCCAGGTGCCGGAGTAGTCGCCGAACAGTCGTGCCCCAGCCTTGATGCTGGTCCAGCTCAGCGAGGCGCCCGGATGGTCAGTACCACCCGGCCAGGTGAAGTGCTGCCAACTCTCCATTTGGTTGAAGTACTCCAGGGGCACGCCGTCGAGGATGAGGGTCGTCTCCACCACATTGCGCACGGGCTTGGCCTGGAGCTGGAAGGTCATCCCCATGCCGCCATCGGTGTAGAGGATGTCCGCCAGCTCACCCAGTTGATTGACCGCCTTGAGGAACTGTGGATTGAAGTGCAGCCCCTGAGTATTGGCGCTGTCCGGTACCCAACGGTTGCCCTCCTTGTGCAGTACGCCGCTCAGTTGGGTACTGATGAACTGATCAATCCGCCCGCTCTCGGCCCGTATCATCTGACCCAGCATCGGCAGCGAGGCGTCGCTGCCGGTGGCGGCGAACGGATAGCGACCATTGAAGGCCTGATTCCAGTTGGTCACGACCGCCCGCTGCCACTGGCGGTTTAGGCTCTGCGAGGAAGGCTGCAGCACGCCCTCCCACGCTTGGCTGAGCGGTTGCACGAAGATGTTCTGACCAAAGCCGCTCCACTCCGCCCCCAGGCTGGCGGCGATCAGGTCGCCATAGTCGAGGGTGTCGGTGAGGTCGATGCTCTTACCCTGGAACACCGTCTGCGCCAACGCCTGGGTGGCAACCTGCGGATCGCTGGCATTGGTGACCTGCTGGAGCTTCAGGCGCACGCGGGTCACGCGGGTGAGGAAGGCTTGCAGACTCAGACTGTCGTCGCCGTTCGCGGCCGCGCCCTTGTCCTTGCCGAGCAGGGCTAGCAGTGGACCGAAGGTGCTGTCCAGCGGGCCACGCGGTTCAGCCGACTTCTGATCGATCGCCGGCTGCTTGTCCTTCTCCAGCAATTGCTGCGCCGACTTCATCAGCGAGTCGGCCAGCGCCTCGCCCTTGACCTCGGTCTTGCCCTGGTAGGCCAGGGTATTCATCAGCGCGATCAGCGGCGATTGGCGCACGTCGCTGAGCAGGGTGAGCTGGCTGATGGCATCGGACAGGTTGCTCGCCTGGCGCCAGCGGATGCTGTTGAGGAACGCCAGCCACGCGCCGCTGAAGTCCTGGAAGTAGAGCTCGGTCAACTGGGCCTTGAGTACCTCGGGCTTCAGTTCTCTGTCGATGCTGCTCTGCTGATCGCTCAACACCCAGTCGATTTCCTCGCGGCGTGCCTCGGCCACCTCATCGATCGCCTTGCGCACCTGCCCCTCCCAGGCCTGACGGGTGAACACTCCCGGCACCGTATTGGGGGTATCGAACAGGCTCGATGCGTCGGTCTCGCCGACCATTTCCATCAGGCTCATCGCCGCGTAGTTGTTGCCCGCCTGGTCGAGCACCTGCTGGTACAGGTTAGCCACTCCATTGCGCTGGCCCAACTGCCCCAGCAGCACCTGCCGAGCCTGGGCCACCAGCGCCGGTTGGGCAGTGATGCGCCACTCGGGGTGCGCCGCCAGGTGCTGCGCGTAGAAGGCCCACAGGTTGGGCGACACGCCTTGCCACAGGCCCGGTGCCACGCCGGGACGAGCGGGTTCTGATTCTGTCAGCACCTTAGTCAGGAAGGCTGCATCGGCCTTTTCCGGCCGCGCCATCATCAGGTAGGCCTTAAGCTGGGCATGGGCCTCTTCCGCACGCGACGCACGCTCGGGGCTGTCCGCCGGCAAGGCGGCGAGCTCCGTCAGCTGCTGCTCCAGGTGCTTCGCCGCCACGTCACGCATCAGGCGATTGTTGGCCTGGGCGTAACGTGGCCACAGCGAGGCCAGCAAGGCATCGTTCTGACTCATTCCAAAGCGCTGGTACCAGGGCACACCATGCGCGCGCCGGTAGTCCAGGCGGGCAATCTCACGGGCCAGTTCGCTCAGGGCGGTGAGTTGCGCATCCGGGTTACCGGGCTGGCCGATGGTGGCTAGCGCTGTTTCCACGGTAGCGATCTGCGCGCGGTTGCTGGCGAACGACAGCAGCACGGCCAGGGCACAGAGGCCGGCGAGGCAGAGCGCGGCGACGCGTGCGCCGCGCAACCAAGTCCAGCCCAAGCTACCGGCCCGCACTTGGCGATCCTCGCGTATGAAGTCCCAGTCCGCCGATGGCCACCAACTGTTCTTCCGCGTGGACTCGGCGGCAGGCTTCCGCGGCGCGCCAAACAGCAGGCCACGCAAGGGCACGCCTCGGGCGAAGCTCGGCAGCAAGGGCATTAGAGCATCACGCCATTGGGTGATACCGTTGAATTCCAGGTCGCGGGCCAGGCGCAGCAGAAAATCATGGGAGCGCGACTGGTTTAACTGCTCCAGTCCCCGCTCGCGCAAGGGCATTACCAACTGGCGCAGCGTGCTTTCGATGTGCTGCGCGGTGACGGGCGAGGGCAACAGGCAACCCGCCGACTGACTGACGCGCCCTACCTGCTCCCATGAGCTGCGGCGCACCTGCCAGAGGTAGAGCGGTGCCCGCCAGCGCAGCGTACGGGCCATGCCCTGAAGGTGGCGCACGCCACCGACAAGCTGCTCCACATTGCCGGCCTGTTCCCCTGTCATGGCCCAGACGATACCATCCAGCGGACGTCGCCAGGACAATTGGCGCAGGCTATTCGGCCATGGGCTTTCCCACTCGCCCTTCAGACTGCCGCCCCACAACAGCAGCGTGCCCTGCCCTTCCTGCCATTGGGCGTTGGCCAGCCCCGGCGCCACGGCATCGATCTCGTCCGGCTCGCCGACCACCAGCAGCACGCGGACGTGCCGGCGCCAGAAGAAGCCAAAGGCATCGCGCAGATGCTCGCGCACCCCCAATGCCTGGTCCGCCTTGGACGACGTGGACGCCGCCTCTTCCTCCGGTTCCGCGTCACCGGTCTCCTGCACGGCCTGCCCGACCGCCAAGGCTTTCCAGGCCTTCAGATAGACAGGGCAGAACAGACAGAGCACCAGCCAGATTCCCAGCCCACGCAGCAGCAACACCTTCAACGGCAGTTTGGGCAACTCCAGCCAGTCGCCAAACAGGAAGTACAGCAGCCCGCCCAACACCACCAGCAGCGCCACCACCAGGCAATACACCAACCCTGCACCGAAAGCCGAACGCAGGCTGCTCGCCCTATCAACCACCATTAGAAACCACCACGCCCATTGCCAAACGCCCCGCGTCATCCTTGCCCATCCATCCACAGGGCTCGCCGCTTTGCTCTGCCTGCAGCGCCGCCAGCGACATCCCCACGAACGGCGCCAACTCGCCCAACGCCCCCCAGTACTCAGCCAATTGATGCTGACCCACCGTCCAGCCGCCTTCGACGAAGGCGTCCTGGCTCCCGGCATCCAGCGCCAGGCAATCCTCCGGCGCCTTGGCCAACCCGACGTAGCGCTGCATCTGCGAACACAGCTCGCCGGCAGTTTCGCCGTTCTCCGGCAGCAGGTATTCGCCCCGGTGCAGTCGCAGCGAGTCTTTGCGGCCCACTACCCAGAGGAAGCCCGCCTCTCCGGGCACTTCCCCTTCGTCGGCCTGCTCCCGCGAAACCACGCCGGCGCACAGCAAGCCGTCAGTCTCACCGGGGCACACCTTGGGCAAGGCATCGATCAACGCATCCAGGTCCTTCAGTGTGCGCAATGTGAAGCGTGCAGCAGGCAGGCTCAGCCCGCCGGCCTCGAGCGCTGCGACAAAGGCGGCCTCACCGCTCGCCTCGCCCACCCAGGCCAGGCCACACAGCGATGGCCAACGCTCGGCCCGCTCGGGCAAGGCCAGCGCCAAGCGCGCGAGGTGCCGAGCCAACAGTGGTACCCGTGCACCCGGTATCCCTCGCGATAGCTGGCAGCGCAATAGCGGCACGTCGGCATTGGCGGGCAACTCTGGCTCAGGCAGTTGCGCCCCCTCCATGAGGTTCCGGTACTGCGCCTGTACATCGCCCACCGGCCCCAGCAACAACAGCTCGTGCACCGGCAGCGTCCGAGCTCGCTTGCGCCACCAACGCTGTTCAGCGACCTGGATCGTCTGGCGGTAAGCGTCCCAGTTCATCAGCCCGATCCGCCATACCAAGGCGCGTATCGACAGCACCAGCCCCCAGGACAACGGCAACACCGCACTGTACAGCCACAACTCCAGGCGCGGCCGGCCTTCGGGCCACAGCGTCAGCAACAACCCGGACTGCGCGCCCCACAGCAGCAACAGGGCCAGCCACCAGCGCCGCCATTTCGGCTCGCCGGGCTCCACATAGTCCCGGTACTGCGGCGGCCGATTCATGGTTTGACGATCATCTTGCTGCCCGGCAACGTGCTCAGCACCTGGCAGCCGCAGGCGCAACGGTAGCCATCCAGCGCCACCGCCTTGCCACGCACCGTGGAGAGCGAACCGCCCTCGACGATCTGCGTCATGCCGTGCTTCTTGCAGCGGGCCCGGCCGCCGACGAAGGCCACCGGTTTACCGAAGGCCAGGTAGTGGCCGTCCAGCACCTCTCCCCCAAACGGGCGCAGCGGGTCGCCCTGACGGACCAGCGGCAACATCAGGCCACCCCCTTGTCGAGCTCGAACAGGTTGCCTGACTCACGCAGCATGGCGGTGGTGCGGTCCAGCCGCGACAGGTAGTCCTCCTGGCCGATCTGCTGCTTGAGTGCGCTGGCCACCGCGCCGATATGCGTGGTGGGTTGGAGCAGGTCCGCCGCGCCAGGCACGAAGGGCACCACGGCGCCGGTGGCCACGTCGATCACCTGGTAGGCTACCCCTGCAAGCAATACCCCTCCCGCCGCGCCCAACAAGCCGCCTGCTGCGCCCTTGAGTACATTGCCGCGCATCAGGCGAATGCCATACACCGTGGCGCCGGCAATCATCACTACGCCCAGAATCCGCCCGGCGATCATTACCGGCGTCAGCGCGGCGCTGTTGTCGTTGCCGAAGTAGATCATCCGGTAGAAGAAGTACCCGGCCCATAGTTCGCGGGTCTTCATCGCGTCGTACATGAACCAGGCGCGTGAGTCGTGGATCTGGTCATCGAACAGCGCCACCAGCAGGGCCAGGGTCGGATCATCGCTGGGCGTGCCCCGGTTATCGCGGAAGAGCCGTTGGCTGCGCGCTTTCCCCACGGCCTTCAGCGTCTCGCGGGCCTTGCGTTCATCATCTTCATTGAGCAGGTACGCGGTATCCCGCAACACCACATCCAGTAGCGTCCCCTGCCAACTGGTCTGCTCGCGCTTGAGGTCGTAGTAGTCCGCCTTGAATTCTGCGGCGGCCTGGCTGATCTGGGTATGATCGAGCACCGGCTCGTAGATGGGCGGGCCGGGGTAGTTCACCGCTTCGGCCGGTTTCTGCAACCGATAACCTTCGGCAGTTTTTTTCTGCGTTTCGTTTTCCTTGCGGTCCACACTCTCCTTGTACCGATCATCCTCTCGAGCTTCCTTGAAGAAGTCTTGGTCCTTGTAGCTGTCCTTGTCGCCACCCTCGTCATTGGCATAACGGCCGATACGCCAACCGGTGATCCATCCCAACTGATCGGCTAGCACCGCCTCTACCGTTTGGCCCAGCGGGACCGGTTTGTACTCCCAGGGCTTCTGGTTCTTGGATACCTCTGAGGTCACGCCCTGCAGGGTTGCGATACGCCAGGCGTTGAAGCGCTCGACAACCAGAGGACTGATATCGAATTCCTTTTGAGTGGCAAGGTCCATCTGCCGCCAAGGCTGCGTCGATAGCAAGTAAGCGGGCATCGAAGATTTAGGTACCTGCAAAGGAGCTCCAGCCGCAAAAGCCTCTGCATAAATATCGTGCAAGGCCACCTGGGAAATCAGTTCGTGAGTCCCACCGCGAGCCTTGCCCTGGTCATTTTTCGGATATCCACCGCCCACATCAGAGTGCACACCGGGATAGACCACCTCGAAACTCTTGGCGGGGTACTTGCCCTTCTCGTCGCGGATTGAATCCAACGGGAAGCACGAGCGCTGCTCGAACGCCGCCACGAAGTGACGACATTGCTTGACGAACAGCGGGTATTTCTCCGCGCAGGGCAGCAATTGGGTATTGTCCGCCCAATCCATATGCCCAGCGAAGAAAGGTGCGGCATGGGCAATACCCACCGACGCCACGGTATCCAGCAGGCCCAGAAACTCCACGCTCACCGGCAGTCCAATCAGGCTCTGCTCCGGCAGATCCTTGCCCTTGGGCGTTTCGAACAACTCACTCAGCCAGGTGACAAAGGCGCGTGCCTCCGCCGCCCCGCGTGAGAAGCCGTAGACATAGAGTTTGACCCCAAGCACGCGCGGCTTGGCTTTCTCGATTTTGGCGCGCAAGCCCTCTAAAAGGCTGTTCATCACGCTGCGCCGCCTGCCCCCTCCCAGTACGATCATGCCTGGTGGGAAGCCCGGCGTACCCATGGCTTCGACTTTGGTTTTAGCTACCGCGTCATCGATGCCCTGCTTGTCATTCAGGGCATAGGACAAAGCGCTGGCCAACTGCACAAGGGCCCAGTTGATTCGGCCTTCACCTCCGGTCGCGTACTTCAAACCCTCCTCGCTGTAATCGAATTCGCCAATTTCAGGGAAGGCTGTGCCAACGCCCGGCATGTAATAGGAGAAGTATCCTCTGTCCTGTGCTTTAGACCCTCTCAGCGATGCATGGAAAAGCTTGGCGATATTGGTCGGATGCCCTTCCGCCGTGTCATTCTTGTTATTGTTGTTGGTGCCATCGAAGAAGAAACTAATATGGAGGCTGCGACAGCAGTCCGAATGCTGTTTTTGCCCGCCTTCATTACATTGCTGTCTGTACAGCTTCTCCTCAAGGCACTGCTTGTCGTAATTATCAGAAACATAGCATGGATCACTTGGCAGACGTCCAGACGGAGGAAACGCAGGAGCCCCCCAGACTTTTTCCTTATCCTGACTCACTTCGGACATACTGTGGGCTCCTTCATGTCCAGAGGCTCCTTAATTGGGTTGCTGGGTGATCCATACCCCCAACAGGAAGTCGTGACCTTGACTTTATTACATACTAAAAGGTGGACTTGAAGACCGCAGCGTTTGGTCCCCTCCCACATAGGGATATCAACGACTTCACTGTAGCGACGATAACCTTCCTCATGTTTAGCCATGAACGCTCTAAACTCATCAGTGCCCAGTGGAGGTGCGTCCGCGTAAGGATCAGGGTCGACTTCCCACTCAATTGTTGCCTTGAGTCCAGGCCGCCAAGTTGCAGGCATAACAATGCAGCAGGAAACACCTCCTCCGCCGTCCGCTTGATAGCCATTGACCTTCAACCAATTGATACCATGCAGTGTATGGTTCACCGTCTGGATATTTCCTGCTAAAGGCTCATCTTTACTGCTCGCAGTAGAACAGCCGGTCAGCGTAAGGCTGAGAATTCCAGTCAGCCAATGCAGTAACATATTTCCAACCCATCGTCTCTTCATTACACACTCCTTGGCATAACTGTGGACCTCAGAGGAAAATCACCTGACCCTCCAAGTGCTTTTGCTCTGTAGTCTTGGAATTCCTTGTTCACTTCGGGCATGTGGCAGGCTCCTTCATGTCTAGAGGTTCCTTGATGGGGTTGTTAGGTGATCCATATCCCCAGCATGAGGTCGTGACCTTGACTTTGTTGCAAACCAAAAAATGGACTGAAATACCGCAGCGCTTAGTTCCTTCCCACCTAGGAATTTCCACGGCCTCTGTATAATGCCTGTAGTTACTACGATGCTTCTCCATGGCAGCACGATAACCTTCGACATCCTTTGGCCACTTTGCATATCCATAAGGATCTGGATCAACTTCCCACTCTATAGCTGCCTTCAAACCTGGGCGCCAAGTTGCAGGCATAACAATGCAGCATGAAGTTCCGCCACCTCCGTCCGCTTGATAACCATTGACCTTTAACCAATTAATGCCATGCAGTGTATGGTTCACCGCTTGGATATTCCCCGCCAATGGCTCATCTTTACTGGCTGTTGTAGAGCAGCCGGTCAGCGTGATAGTCATGATTCCCCACAGCCAATTAAACTTAATTGCCTTGCTGGGAAATAATTTCATCGCGCCCCTATTTCTCCATGATTTTAAGGTCACCTTAGATTTGAGGTTAAGTGCTGACTTGCGAGGCCGAACTAGCGTCGGCAGTTACTCGCAGTTGCATTTGCGCATATTCCTTCAGGTCTCCCATGTAACCTTGATCGCTGGCTTGCAGCGCCAATCGATAGAGTCGCCCGAAGCAGCCTTCCTGGGTTGTGGCCAGGGTGTTGTAGTGGCCAGTGCCTAGCAGGGTTTGGGCATCGCTGATGCAGCCGAGCAGGTCGGCCTGCCGGTCATCCATCACCAGGACATCGGAAGGAGCGACTGTGCGGGTTTCCCGCAGGCAGGTGCCGGGCAGCCACTGCGCCTGCCCATCGCGGTCGAGCCAACCCCAGTAGCAAGCCAACTGCAGGAAGCCTGCGCGCTGCTCAGACGTGAGCACCGACGACACCAAAATGGGGAAGACGCGCGAGTCGTAGTATCGCAACAGGCACGATTGCCCTCCCCACTCGGCCTGCAGCAAGGCTCGTAGTGCTTCCCCGAGTGCTTCGAAGCCCAGAGGGGTGATCAGCACTATCAGGCGGGCGTCGGCGGCGCAGCTGGCGATGAGTTCCTCCAGCCAGGCCTTGTGCTGCCAAAGCGTCAGGTCAAGGCGCATCAGGATGGGCGCCTGGTCCAGGAGGTGCTCTTCCGGGGTGCCGTCAAACAGCGAGCACCAGCTGATGCCGGGCTGAATCTGGCCAAGCGCCTGGAGCACGGAGTGCTCCAGGCCGGTCTGGTCAAGGATCAAGTCGACCTGTTGGGTCTCAACGCTGGCGCAGACTTTTTCGATGTGTTGTAGCCAAAGTGCTGACATCTGTGCTCTCCCTGATCAACCTTCGCGCCGCACCAAGCCGGCGGCCCTTTCCTTTGCCAACTGCAAGCATTCCTTGCAGACGGACTGAGGCAGCTCGGGCAAGGGGAAGTCCTGGCTGGTCGGGTCTTCCCAGACGTGCCGGCCTTTGAGCAGCAGTTGGCCAGGGGAATGCACGTCGATGGCGCCGTCGGGCGTGATGCGGATGTAGCCGCCACCGCACGCCAGGGTGATGCCGTTCTTGGCGGTGAGCTGCAGGTGGCCCTGCACCGACTGCACGGTGATGTCCTGCTGGGCGATAACGTTAAGGATGTCGCCGTGAGATTCGATTTCCAGCGGACCGTTGCCTGACACGAGGCGCATGCCTTCGCGCTGAGCCAGTAGAGACATCGCCTGGTTGGACTGGAGAGCAATGCGCTGGGCGGCGCTGAGGTTGATCTCATCCTGACTCTGCAGGTACATGGACTGATTGCTGCCCAGCAGCAGGCTGGCCGGCGTGACCGCCGCTACCCCCTTAGGAGCGCTGACCACCACGGCGGGGCCTTGCAGGTTCTTGCTCTGCTGCAGCAGGTCATGCAGCCCTTCGCTGTTGGACTCCCGGCTGTGATGGGCCTGTGCAATGTCCTGCCACTGTTTGAGCTGGTAGGCAGCGGTCTCCATCAGGGTGACGGCCGGTTTCATGTCCAGCACTTGGCCTTGGGCCTTACCCTGTTGGTCGGCGCTGATGAACACACCTTTGCCTGCGCGTAGTGCGCCCCAGTCATCGGTACGCAGCTCGAAGCCTTCGCCGCGCTTATGCCGCTGGGCATCCACCAGATGGCCCAGGTTGAGCTGGCTCTTGCCGCTGTACTCGGTGGAAAGCTTGATGTGCTCCTGACCGCGAGTGTCATCCATCCGCAGCTTGTTGTTCGCTGGCGTGCGCAGGACGTTGCGTTTGTAGTTCTGGATCGTGACGTGATCAGGGTGCAGGCTGTCATGCAGCGCGTGGGCGATGAAGGGGCGGTCCGGGTCACCCTGCTCGAAGGCGATGGCCACCTCGGTGCTGGCCAGCAAGGGCAGGTGCAGGCCGTAGGTGTCGCCGGCATAGGAGCGCGCCAGGCGCAGCCACATGCTCTCTCGACCTGTAGGCCAGCTATCCCGATCGAAGAGGAAATTGACGCGATACCGTCCTTCGCCATCGATGTGGCTGTAGGGATCGTTCTGCTGCGAGCTGGTGACACGCGCGGGAACGGTGCCGGCGATACGCGGTTTGGGCGGGACCGGTGGCCGGAAGCTGATGGCATCAATGTCCGGGATTGCTTCGAAGCGAATTTCGTAGCTGCGGTCGCGAGCAGCCGCGCAGTGCAGACGAACAATCACGGCACCTTCGGCAAATGCAGCCGGGGCACCGCCTTCGACCACGAGTACCTGGCCGGGCGCCAGAGCAGCGCTGGTACTGGCCCCGAACAGCCGAGTCTGGTCGTTCAGGTAACGTTCGTGAGCGAGTTGCGCATAGAACACACCACATTCGGCGTGTCCCTCTTCATAGCCGCGCGCCTGAGGATCGCCTAGGACCTGATAAGGCTCGTCGGCATAGTGGTAGGCCTCGCCGTAGGTGGTAGTGGCACCGCGAGTCAGGTCAGCCTGGGCATCAAGGTTGGCACCGGCATCGCGCGAGTAGTAGGCACGGGCGCTAACCAGCTGTTGTACTACCTGGTGGTTGGCCTGCAGATCCCATACGGCATCCTGGCCGGTGCTTTCCAGGCCACTGAGAGGACGTAGCGGTAAACGTACATCGCGGTGGTAATGCATGGGCGAGTCATGAAACTGCGCCACATCAATTTTCAGTCGCTCGTCCATGCTGAAGCTGAACCAGATACCGCGTTCGGCACAGAGGCGTTTGATGTAGGCCAGGTCGCTTTCGCCGTACTGAAGCAACTGCTCGTGCTGGGCATAGGTCCGACCGAGATCGAGCAGGAAGTCCTGCCCTCGGAAGCCATGGCGCCGCAAAATCGTCTCGACGATTTCGGGCACGCTCTGGTTCTGGTAAATGCGGTACTGGCAGCCGTTATCGAGCAGGGCCAGACGTGGTTCAAGAGTCAGCTCATAACGCCCCTCATCCCTTGAAGCTGACAGTCTTTTGAATCCGGTTACCACGCCGTGAAGCGTGCGCAATGGTGTTGCAGTTGGCGGCGTGTAGCCGCGAATGGTCACCGCACTCGGCGCCTCGCGAAGACTGAAGGTTGCGTCTTTGCCAAGTACGCTGTTGGCGGGGATATCCAGCTCGGGACTGGTAAATTCAATGCTGTAGCGGAAGGTCTGGCTCAGCGCCTCCGTACCCTCGAAGGCCAGGACATCCTGTGCAGCAACAAGACCATCGACACTAAGGGTGTGCCGGCTATGGTCGAAAAAGGTGCGTAGCGTATTGAGCATCTTCAGGCCTCCGCGCTTTCAAGAGCCGAAGGCTCGTCACTGAATTCCAGAGTGATACCGTCGTCATTGCTGTAGCCGAGGGTGACCTCAGTGGCTTGGCGTTGGCTGGCCTGACGCTGCAACAGTTGCTGGCTGAGTACCGGCAGAATTTGCTGGTTGAGCAGGCTGTCGATGTTGCGAGCGCCGCTGTCGGGCAGCAGGCAGGCGGCGACGAGAGCGTCGCTTAGACCATCATCGATCTGGCAGTTGATGCCGTAGTGGCGTTGTAGGCGCTTGGCGACCTGGCCGAGCTTGATGGCGACGATGTGCTTGAGCGCGGCGGCGTCCAGCGGGCGGTATATCAGCGTCTGGAAACGTGCCAATAGTGCAGGCTGGAAATGATTGCGCAGCACAGGACGCAGCAATTCCTGCAACTCGGTGTCGTCGGCTTCAGGCTGCGCCTCGACCAAGGCTTGCAGTTGGTCGCTGCCCAGGTTCGAAGTCATCAGAATGACGGTGTTGCGGAAATCGATCTCGCGTCCTTCACCGTCGCGCATGAAGCCACGATCGAAGACTTGGTAGAACACGTTGAGGACGTCACGGTGGGCTTTCTCGACTTCGTCGAGCAGCACCACGCTGTAGGGGCGCTGACGTACCGCTTCCGTAAGAACACCACCTTGACCGTAGCCGACATACCCGGGCGGTGAGCCCTTGAGTTGACTGACGGTGTGGGCCTCTTGGTATTCAGAGAGATTGATGGTGACCAGCGACTTTTCACCACCAAACAGGCAATCGGCGAGAGCCAATGCGGTTTCAGTCTTGCCCACACCACTGGTACCCACCAGTAAGAACACGCCCAATGGCGAGTTCTCGGAGGCGAGCCCAGTCTTCGCTGCGCGCAGGCGTTGGGCAAGGGCGGTCAACGCGCGGGTCTGGCCGATAACGCGTTGCCCTAGTTGTTGCTCAAGCTCCAGCAGGTTGGTCTGTTCATCCTTGAGCAAGCTGCCCAACGGCACTCCAGTCCAGTCGGCAATAACCTCAGCAACACTACGCGCACTGACATCGAGCGATAGCAACGGATGGTCGCCCTGCAGAGCCGTCAGGCGTTCTTGCAGGAGCGCACAGGTATCGGAAGCGCTGCCTCGAGCTTCCAACAAATCACGGGTCAGCGCCAACTCTTGCTGATACTGGCACGTCAGTCGATCGAGTTGCTCCTGCACCTCATATTCGCGCACACCAATGGCGGCCAAACGTGCCACTGCCATGGAGCCGCTGAGTTTCGCGTCTAATTCGAGCGCCTGGTGCTCCAAATGCAGTGCTTGCTGCTCTGCCTTGAGTTGCACCAACTGCTGCGGCTCACAGTCGAGGCCCATGCGTACCCGCGCGCTGGCGGTGTCGAGCAGGTCGACGGCCTTGTCCGGCAATTGGCGGCCAGTCAGGTAGCGACGCGACAGGGTCACGGCGGCCTGCACGGCTGCGTCTTGGATATGCACGCCGTGGTGGCTGGCGTAGCGCGCCTTCAGGCCACGCAGCATGAGGCAAGCATTGGCGTCATCCGGCTCGTCGACCTTGACCATCTGGAAGCGTCGCTCGAGCGCGGCGTCCCGCTCGAAGTACTGTTTGTATTCGGACCAGGTGGTGGCCGCGATGGTGCGCAACTCGCCACGAGCCAGGGCGGGCTTTAGCAGGTTGGCGGCATCGGCGCCGCCGGCCTGGTTGCCGGCACCGATCAGGGTGTGTGCTTCGTCGATGAACAGCAGGATTGGCGTGGGCGATTGCTGCACCGCGTCGATGACATTTTTCAGACGCTGCTCGAACTCGCCCTTCACGCCGGCTCCCGCTTGCAGCAAGCCAAGATCGAGGGTCCGCACGCTGACCGGCTTGAGGCTGTCCGGTACGTTGACTTCTGCGATGCGCAGCGCTAGGCCTTCGACCAACGCGGTCTTGCCCACGCCAGGCTCGCCAACCAGGATAGGGTTGTTCTTGCGCCGGCGACCGAGGATGTCGATCACCTGACGGATTTCGTTGTCGCGCCCATAGACCGGGTCGATTTCGCCAGACCTGGCCTTGGTGGTGATGTCCTGAGTGAATCTGTCGAGAATGGCTGTATGCCCGTCGGCCTTCACTCCAGCGGTGACGACAAAGGGCTGCGGCGGTGCGGCTAGGGCAGCCTCCTGCTGGATCTCCGAGCGCTCTTGGGATTGCGCTTCCAGAATTGGCTGCAAGCGATCGAGTTGCACATCGCCCAGACTCAGCAATGGCCACGCACCATCATATGTCAGCAACGCGGGATGCTCTGCCAGCACTCTTAGGAGATCGGCTGATCGCAATGTCGATGCATTGGTATAGATCGAGGCATATGACCACGCCTCTTTGATCAGTTGCTGGAGCTTTTCCGACAGTTGCGGTTTGTCACGCACGCTGCGGGGTAAAGTATCCAAGTGATCCAATAACCCCTG
Source organism: Pseudomonas sp. SCB32 (assembly GCF_009189165.1). Classification (NCBI taxonomy): domain Bacteria; kingdom Pseudomonadati; phylum Pseudomonadota; class Gammaproteobacteria; order Pseudomonadales; family Pseudomonadaceae; genus Pseudomonas; species Pseudomonas sp. SCB32. Next base: position 3,005,896 of record NZ_CP045118.1, on the reverse strand, counting down.
CCAAAGACCGTCCAGGTCCCACTCATATCGCCGTGCAATCAGGGTCAGATCGCCCTCCCCCTGCTCCAGCAGTTTGAGCAGCCAGTGTTCTACAGTGATGTGGGGGTGCGCGCGGGTCTGACACAGCGATGCGGCGGCGCTCAGTGCCTGGGCACAGTAGGGATTAAGGCGGCGAAGCAGTTGGGTGGACTGGGCCATGGGGCGTTCCTTGCTGAGGCATTCGACTTGCTCCGGTGCACGATCGGCAGCAAGGCGTGAGGTTGTTCAGCGCGAACATCGACCGGCGGATATCTCCGCCGGTCGACGAGACGCGATTACGCGCTCTGACGCTCGTTCCAGGCGTCGGAGTGGATGATGTTTCCGTCCTTGTAGGTCCAGGTGATCTTCTCGTAGCGCAGTTCAACCTCTTCCAGATGGTTGTGCTTCTCCTTGGTCGGGTCCTTCACGTCGTGCATTTTCGGCGCGACTTTCACGACCTTCACGTTTTCCAGGAGGGTGTTGAAGTACTCGACTTCCTGACCAGCGTCGTCAATGCGGTACCACT